>DASWOP010000139.1:0-11080 GCA_036404255.1 Acidobacteriaceae bacterium
GGGTCATGGTGATCTTCCTGTGCGGGAAGTGTCTCCCGTCCGTTACCGGTTAAAGCCAAGGATTCGCACGACGACACCGCGCGTATTGCCGGTGGTAGTAAACCGGAGAACTTCGCCGAGGACTTCCCAGGAAAGAAAGTACCCGCAGGGAAGCTGGACGTAGAAGCAATTCTCCGTGTCCCGTTTCCGCTTGAGCCTTTGCCGCGTCAGCGGAAGCGGATTCTCCTGCAGTGAGCGAGTGAACGCAGCGAACTGGCTGCAGGACTCTTCGCTGCAATCCATAATGTCCTGCTGGAGTTCATCGGCCACAAGCACGTCGCACGGCATGTCAAGAATGGTAGCAGCAGCGCTAAGCGAAGCTTTTGGCCTTCGCGGCAGCAATAGCCGCTACGGGGGTGGCTTTACCAGCCCTAGAGCGGGGCATTTTCGCGAGGAAGTTATCCAGCGGGATGTCAGAAGTCTTGCGACCCCGGCGTGCTGCGAACTTCTTCCGCAGATTTTCCGGTAATTCAGTGCGAGGAACGCTGACCATGGGAATCACCACAGCGTGATCGTCTACGATCTGGAGCAGAAGTTCGCCACCTTCCTCAAGGGAGAGCAGCTTCATAAAGTCCCGTGGAATAGTGACCTGCCGTTTGGCGCCGATCGGCAACTTGAACTGGGTAATCGCCATGGTATTCCTCCGAATTTCATTATAGCGGATTGGCGGACAATCCGCCGATCCGCCTATTTGCCCTCCGCCAGCCGCAGGAGAATCTGACCGACGAATCCAGCCATCAAGAGGGTAAAACCAACCAGCGTCCATCGCAGGGAAGAGACGGCTCTCAACCATTCCTTGTCGCTGAGATTGAGATCCGGAAATTTCGCGCGGAACTCCTGATTGATCCTATGAGTTTTAAGTTCCCGAAGACGCAGAAAGGCATCCCGGGCGAGGATGGAGGCACCGGCGAAACTGAGGACATCGACAGCGATTCCAAACCAGAGGCGATGAGCGGCGATCCAATCCATGGACGAATTTTAGCCTACTGGGGTTTGTCACCTTTGAAGCGTTCATCGAGGGGCTGGCGGCTGGCGAAGCCAGTATCGGTGGTGTGCCAGAAGTCGATGCTCTTCTCGCCGAGACGCCAGCAGAGGAGCACCACTTCGCCATCCATCATGCAGGGGAAATCGAGCAGGCCGGTGTCGAGGTCTTTCACCTGCACACCGATGGAGTCAATCTCGTTGATGGTGTCTTTGGCTTCGCGGATGGCGATGTGACGTTCGCCGCGGCGGCGGGCAACGGTGGGGACGTCTACGTTCATGCCGCCGGAGAGGAAGATGCGCTGGTTCAGGCGCTGCATCTCGTCTTCAAGCGCCACGGCTTTGGCGTTGGCGGCGATGGCGCGGCGCAGCAGCGACTCCAGTACGGGGAGGAGGGTCTGCGCTTCGGAGAGTGTGAAGGTGCGCATGGTGAAATCTTATCCCGGTTGAGGTTCGAGCGTAGTGCAAAGGATCGAGCTTCGGGAGCGATGATGTTTCCGACGGAAAGATTGTACCGCTCAGGAAACCCGGCCCACAGAAGCGAGACCCGGGGCACCCGCTTCTGTGGCTAACACGTGGATTTGTCGCGATGCGAGCCAACCTATCGGAGATGGACGCCCCAGACGAGCTTTACGAATGCGACGACAAGAACTGCGATGAAGACGATGAGGAGAGCCTTGTAGATTGTGCCGTGGCGTTGAAAGTGCATCATGGGCGGAACTCTTCTTTCTGACTGCTAACGAACTTCGAGCATCCGGTCGAGCGCGATCTTTGCCCAGTGCTTCACGTCGTCATTTACTTTGATGCGGTTAACGACGCGACCCTCCACCAGATTCTCCAGCGCCCAGGCCAGATGCTGGGGGGAGATGCGGTACATGGTGGTGCAGAGGCAGCCGGCATCGTCGAGCGTGATGACCTTTTTGCCGAGGGGGGCGAAGCGTTTGGTGAGGCGGTTCACCAGGTGGATCTCGGTGCCAACGGCAAAGCTGGAGCCCTCGGGCGACTGCTCGATCACCTCGATAATGCGCTCGGTGGAGCCGAGGGCATCGGCCTTCTGGCAGACTTCCCAGCGGCACTCGGGGTGCACGATGACCTGCATGCCGGGATGCCGGGCGCGGATATTGTCAACGTGTTCAGGCAGGAAGCGCTGGTGCACGCTGCAGTGGCCCTTCCACAGGATGATGCGGGCCTTCTTCAGGCGCTCCGGCGAGACACCGCCGTTGATCTGCCAAGGGTCCCAGACGACCATTTCGCTGAGGGGAATGCCCATCTCAAAGGCGGTGTTGCGGCCAAGGTGCTGGTCCGGCAGGAAGAGGATGCGACGGGCGCGGGCATAGGCCCATTCGAAGGCCTTGCGGGCGTTGGAGGAGGTGCAGACCAAGCCGCCGCGTTCGCCGCAGAAGGCCTTGATGGCGGCGGAGGAGTTCATGTAGGTGAGCGGGAGGAGACCGCCTTCCGCATCTGCAGTCAGGCCAGCGCGTTCGAGGGATTCCCAGCAGTCTTCGACCTGATCGATGGCGGCCATGTCTGCCATGGAGCAGCCGGCGTTGAGGTCGGGCAGGATGACCTGCTGGTAGTCGCGACCGAGGACGTCTGCGCTCTCTGCCATGAAGTGCACGCCGCAGAAGAGGATGTATTTAGCGTCAGAGTCGGCGGCGATGCGGGAGAGCTTATAGCTGTCGCCGGTATGGTCAGCGAACTGGATGACCTCGTCGCGTTGATAGTGGTGGCCGAAGATGACGGCCTCTTTGCCGAGTTTGGCGCGGGCGGCGGCGATGCGCGCGTCCATGGTGTGGTCGGGCAGGGTGAGGTAGTGGTCCAGTGAGCAGGCTTCGCCTGCGGTGGGGTCGGCCTTCTCCGCGAGGAGAGGTTCTTCCAGAAGTACGCTCATAATCCTTCTTCCGCCTTCAGTCTCAGCAGAGGCAGCGGCATGACCGGAGCAACCCTGAAACGGGGATGTTGAAAGCATTCGTCAAATCTGGAACTGCAGCGGATTCACTGCGCCGGAGCGCCCAATCCGCGGGGGTGTTGCAGTTCGCATTTCACGTACGGCCCAGGCACAGTGCAGGGGCCGCGGTATAGCTGAAAATTGGACGTTTCAGGAGTGGCAAACGTCGCAATTTTATGGACTTTTGTTGCGGCTGCAACAAGATGTCCACATCTGTGATTTTACAGGATGAGACGAAAAGGAAAAAACCTTCGGCAGCGGTGCAGCGGAAGCCTGCAAATATACGGGCGACGCGGAGACCTTCGGGGCCCTTCGCCTTCGCTGCGCCCGGGTCAGGATGACACCATCTTCTTGTGCTTATTTGTGGGGGTGGGTTGATAGCCGCTATGATTGGCCTATGCCCGGGTTTGGGGATTACTTTTTCATCTTTGTGCTGGCGCTGATCCTCTTCGGACCGAAGAAGCTGCCGGAGCTGGCGCGCCAGCTGGGCAAGCTGATGGGTGAGTTTCGCCGCGCCAGTAATGAGTTCAAGATGCAGATGGAAGAGGAGATGCGCGTGAGCGAGCGCGCCGAACAGGAGCAGAAGATCGCGGCGCTGGAGGCGGCTTCGCCTACGCCGGCCGGCCTGCCCGCATCCGTCAGCGAGCCCGCCGACCCCACCTATGTGGATCCCTATACGGATGCAAACGTGAGCTCCGTGCCTGCTGAAATTACCGTGCCTTATGAAGAAGCAGAAGCAACCGTCCCTCCGGAGACGCCCGCGATTGCCACGGCTGGCGAGCTGACGATGCGTCCGCCAGAGACGGGCCTGCCGGTGGCGCGGGAGAGCGCAAAGGCTGATGCTGCATCTTCGGACGCGGTGAATGCGCTGGCGGACTCGGTTCCTGCCGCGGAAGAAGGGCAGACGACTCATGGCTGATCCAGATCTGATTGACCGCGCGCGTAACGCTGTAGCGGACCGCGCCGAACTGCCGGGCATGAGCCTGATGCAGCATCTGGAAGAGCTGCGCAAGATGCTGATCCACTCTGCGCTGGCCCTGGTGGTGGGCATGGGCGTGGCGTATGCCTTCCACGTGAAGCTCTATCACTTTGTGCAAGCCCCGCTGGACAAGCTGCACCTTGCGCTGAACTATACGCATCCCACGGACCCGCTGAATCTGTATATCAAGACGGCGCTTTTTGGCGGCATCATCCTGGCTTCGCCGTACATTCTGTACCAGATCTGGCTCTTTATCTCACCTGGACTCTACACCAACGAGAAGCGCTACGTGGTGCCGTTCATGGGCGCTACGATTGGGCTTTTCCTGCTGGGCGCGGCGTTTGGCTACTACTATGTGTTCCCGGGCACGCTGCATATTCTGATCGGCGACTTCGGCAAGGCGTTCAACCCGGTGATCACGATCGAGGAGTACACCAACTTCTTTCTGTCGGTGATCGTTGGGCTGGGTGTGACCTTTGAACTGCCGATCCTGATCTTCTTTCTGGCGATCTTCGGCATTGTGGATGCGGGATTCCTGTGGCGCAATGTGCGCTATGCCATTTTGATTATTTTCATTGTGGCGGCGATCATCTGCCCGGCGCCAGACCCGATCAGCATGTGCATCTTCGCTTCGCCCATGCTGGTGCTGTTTTTTATCAGCATCGGGGTGGCGTATATCTTCCATCCGAAGCGCAGGCTGAAGAAGCTGGCCAAGACATAGCTGGTGTGGGTAGCGGCCTGGGTCAAAGCAGATTCCGGCGCAAGGACCCGCCGGAATGACAAAAGTTTTGACGACAAGATTTTTGGGGTGAGGCATTCGGATGCAGGGGAAACGACAAATACTGAGATCCTTCGCTGCGCTCAGGATGACGGCGATCGTTGCTGTGGTGCTGGCGTGCGCTGTGCCGATGCGTGCGCAGGGGGCAAAGTTCAGCGGCGCGCAGACGATGCAATACACGCGGCAGATCGTTGCGTTTGGGCCGCGCTATAACGGCAGCCTGGGCAAGACCAATGTGGAAACGTACCTGAAAAAGTTCTTTGCGCCTGAGGCGGCGAAAGGGTGGCTGGAGACAGACAGCTTCCTCTCCGGCACGCCGGTGGGGCCGCAGACGATGCGCAACTACATCGTGCGCTTTCCCGGGACGAAGCCGGGCGCCATTGTGCTGGCTTCGCACTACGAGACGAACTATCCACTGCGCACGACCAGCTTTGTGGGTGCGAACGATGGTGCATGTACCAGCGCGATCCTGATGGAGACCGCTGCCGTACTGCGCGGGCGGCTGGTCAACGGCAAGCTGCCGGGCTACAGCGTGTGGCTGGTCTTCTTTGACGGCGAAGAAGCGGTGCAGGAGTGGACGCACGGGGATTCGCTGTATGGCTCGCGGCATTTGGCGGCAAAGTGGCAGCAGAACGGCACACTGGGCACCATCAAGGCGCTGCTGATCGCAGACATGATCGGCGATAAGGATTTGAATGTGCTGCGTGAGCAGAACTCGACCCCGTGGGTAGAAGATGTGGTCTATCAGGCGGCGAAGAACACCGGGCACGCTGGCAATTTCTTCAAGACGAAGAACTATATCGAAGACGACCACCTGCCGTTTGTGCAGCGCGGTGTGGCGGTGGCCGACGTGATCGATATGGATTATGGGCCGCACGATAGCAGCCATCCTGAGGGCTGGCATCATACTCCGCAGGACACGCTGGACAAGTTGAGCGTGAACAGCCTGCAGATCTCCGGCGATGTGCTGATGGAGAGTATCAAGCTGCTGAATCAGAGGTAGCGTTAGCACGGACAGGAACGAGAAGCAGATTCTTCGCGCAAGTGCGCGCTCAGAATGACAGAGATAAAGGGAGAGTGAGAGGCAAATGACAATAATGGCCACCACGACTCCCATGTCGTACTGGATTGGATTTCATCTGCTTGTGGCGGTGATACTGGCGGTGGAGATATTTTTCTCCGGCAGGCATGAAGAGACCACTCCACGGCGCGCGATTTTGTGGACGGTCGGGTGGGTCACCGTCGCGGCGGCGTTTGGCGGGTTCGTGTGGTATGCGATGGGCACGACATTCGCTACGGAGTTTGCAACTGGCTACGTGATTGAAGAGTCGCTCAGCATCGACAACCTGTTCGTCTTCATCCTGCTCTTTGGGTTCTTCAAGATTCATGGACCACAACAACGGCGTGTGCTCTTCTGGGGCGTGCTGGGCGCGGTGGTGATGCGCGCACTATGCGTGGCAGCGGGCGTGCAACTGCTGACCCACTTCGACTGGATGCGCATACTCTTTGCCGTGATTATCCTGGTGGCCGCAATTCGGCTGCTGATACCGGGCAACGAGACGGAGACTCCGGGTTGGCTGACGTGGCTGCAACGCCTGCATCCGGTGAGTTTGCGGCAGGACGCATTCTTTGTGCGTGAGAACGGGCGGCGGATGATTACCGTGCTGTTTCTGGCGCTGATCGCAATTGAGCTGACGGACATCGTCTTTGCCGTGGATTCGATTCCGGCGGTGTTGAGCGTGACGCGGCATCCTTTCATCGCCTACACATCAAACATTATGGCGGTAATGGGATTGCGGTCGCTGTACTTTGTGCTGGCGGGAGCGCTGGAACGGCTGCGGCTGCTGCACTATGGGCTGGCCGCAGTGCTGGCGTTTGTTGGGGCGAAGATGCTGCTGGAACACGTGTACCCGATCTCAACCGGCATATCGCTGTTGGTGATCGTGGTGGTGCTGGGTGTGACGGTGGTGGCTTCGCTGTTGATTCCGGCGAAGGCAAAAGCTTAGCCGGATTATTTTTGCAGCAGACGCTGGACCAGAACGACGGGCAGGCCGACGATGTTGGTGTAGTCGCCTTCGATCTGCACGACGAACTTTGCCGCGCCGCCCTGGATGGCGTAGGCGCCAGCTTTGTCCATGGGCTCGCCGGTGGCGATGTAGGTTTCGATTTCCTTCTCTAAAATTTCGCGCATGACGACCGTGGTGGTTTCGGCGCGGGTGACGATGCCCTGTGGCGAGAGCAGGGCTACGCCGGTGATGACCTGGTGGCTGCGGTTGGAGAGCAGGCGCAGCATGCGGGCGGCGTCTGCGGCGTCTGCGGGCTTGCCGAGAATCTCTTCGCCGCAAACGACGACTGTGTCCGCACCGAGAACGGTGTCGGCGGGGTGCGCGGCGAAGACGGGCTCTGCTTTTTCGCGGGCGAGGCGCTGAGTGAAGTTGGCGGGCGATTCGCCGGGGCGGTGCGATTCGTCGATGTCGACGGATTCGACGGTGAAGGGGATGTTGGCCTGGGTGAGGAGTTCGCGACGGCGGGGTGAGGTGGAGGCCAGAATCAACATGCTGTATTGATTCTGGCACACCTGAATTAGAACGAAGCGCGCAAGCCAAACTGGAACTGGCGTGGATCGTAGGCTGCGGTGGGTTGACCTGCGTTGGTGTAGAGCAGATTTACGTCCTGCACATTCAGCTTGTTGATGAGGTTGAAGCCATCCATGCTGGCCTGCAGATTGAAGGGGTGCGGGCCGTGGCCGAAGGTGAAGGTGCGGGCGATGCGCAGATCGGTGAATGCGACCATCGGCTTGAGACCGGCATTGCGGCCAAGAGTGCCGTTGTAGAAGCCGCTGCTTGGCGATGTAGTGAGCGCGCTGGTGGTGCCCAGGTCGGCGTAGCAGGGCAGGTTGAGCGCTCCGTTCTTCGCCGACCTGGAAGCCACAGGCGCGTAACCGCAGGCGTTGGGCGTAGTGCTGAAGGCGACGTCGTTTGGCCGGTCGGTGAGCGGGTTGAAGTCGAAGTTGGTGTCTTGCCCGGTGAGGATGTTGTAGGGGCGGCCTGATGAGATCTCAATAATCGGCGCAACGGTGAGGCCGGAGAAGATGGCGGAGACCAGGTGATTCCCCGAGAGTTGTCCGCTGCGGTAGACGCCGCTCAATACAAGGCGGTGGCGCTGGTCAAAGGACGAGGTGGAGCGTTCGGCGTTGAGGTTGAAGTTGTTCTGCGGCGCGTCTGAGTTGGAGATCACGTCTGTGGAGTAATCGATGGCGTGCGACCAGGTGTAACTGAGCAGAAACTCGTAGTTGGAGGAGAGGCGCTTCTTGAGATTGACCGTGAGGGCGTTGTAGACGGAGGTGCCGCTGGTGAGGTTAGGCGTGAGATCGCTGAAGTTGACGGGGGTACCCACGCCAAGGCCATAGCCGGCGATGAGCTGCTGGGCGAGCGCGACGCAGGGGCCTGCGCCTACAGCCGTGAGGAAGTTGGCGAGCGAATTGTTGAGGCCGGAGCGGCGGAAGAAGTTGGTGAGTGCGGGGGTAACCCATGGGCTGCCGCCGCTGACGTTTGTACCGCAGGGCGCGGGCGTGGTGGTGCCGACGAGCAGCGGATTGGTGGAGGTGGTGGCAGCTCCGTCTGCAATGGCGTTCTGCCAGTTGGCGAGGAGAAGAGTGGGGTTGACGGGGTTCACGTTCACGGGCCGGTTGAGGTGGCGTCCGAGAGTGAGGGTGTAATCGACGTTGAGGCTGATCTGGCGGCCGAGGTCGCGCTCAATGCCGAGCGAGGCCTGCTGGATGTAGGGCGTGTGGTAGTTGAGATCGGCTGGCAGAGCGGAGGGCAGGACCGGCAGCGGGAATCCCGCGGTCATGAAGTTCTGATTTACGAAGATGGAGTTGGAGTTGTTGGGATCGAAGCGCTGCTGGCTGGGGAGGTAGTTGAGCCCTGAGCCGGAGACGCAGTTGGCGTTGGTCAGCGTGCCCTGAAAGGTATTGGCCGCGTTGAGATGGAGCGGGCTGGCGGTGCCTCCGGCGATGGCGCAGGGCGTGCCTCCGGCGAGGATGATGAGCGGAACGGTGTCTCCGTTGAAGCGCATGGACTGGGCTTCGATGTTGCCGGGGGCGCGGTCGTAGAAGATGCCGTAGTTGGCGCGGATGACGGTGTGTCCGTCGCCAGCGGGATCGAACGCGAGGCCGATGCGGGGGGCGACGTTGGCGGGCTGCAGGCGCAGCCCTTCGCGGACGCCTAGAGCACGCTCGGCATTGTAGGTGGCGGTGTTCAACGCGCCTTGTGAGGGGAAGGATTCAATGTCATACCGGACGCCGTAGTTGGCCGTGAGCCGAGACGTGATGCGCCAACTGTCTTGCAGGAAGGCGCCCAGCACCTTGAGGTCGTAGTAGAAGCTGGTGAGCCCGATGCCCTGCACGTAGGACTGCGGCAGGCCTAGGCCGTAGGCCTGCACGGCGGAGAATCCGGGCAGCGATGAGGGGAAGGAGGCGGAGACGCTGTTGGCGCTGAGACCGCCGAAGCTGTAGTCTCCACCGCCATAGAGCTGGCCCTGCTTTAGGTTGATGGGGATGTAGCGCAAGTCGATGCCGGTCTTGAAGGTGTGCGAACCCTTGATGAGGGTGAAGTTGTCCTGTAGCTGCGTCTGGTTCTCAATGCGGTCTACGACGGAGAAGGGAGTTTTGCCGGAGTAGGCGAAGCCGGGGATATTGACTGCCGGGCTGTTGCCGCCTGCGCTCTGGGTGTTGGAGAAGTTGACGGGGTGGCGCGAGTATTGCACGCGCAGCTCGTTGACCTTGTTTGAGGTAATGAGCCAGGTGTGCTGGCCGACGACGGAGACATCGTGATAACGCTGCGTGGCCGTGCGGGAGAATGCATTCTCACCAGCGTTCTGGTTGGCGGCCTGCTCCTGGATTCCAGTGAGGTAACTTGGGCTGACGTTGAGGCGCAGGAAGAGCTGCTGCGTTGTGCTGATCTTGTGGTCGAGCCGCAAGGAGTAGACCTCGGTCTTCTCCGAGATGGGGAAGTTGCCGATGAGGTTATTCAGCGGCGTGAACGAGGCGGGTGTAGGCGCTCCGCTGGTGATGAAGTTGTGCGCGCCGTAGGTGGGCTGGAGAAAGCCGGGATTGGTACCGGTGGTAGCAATCCCGGAGCCGGAGCCAATGAGGGCAACGTAGGGCTGCAGTCCGGAGCCGGGTGCAGCGACAGCGGGAATGGAGTTCAAATACGCCTGCTGCTGCGATGTTCCCTGGATGATAATGGAGCCGGTAGGAACGCCGTAGAACTTGGAGACATCGATGGAGGTGAGCTGGAAGTTGTTGGCGCCAATGTCAGTGAATCCGGTCTCCTGGCGGCGCGTGATCTCGGAGGAGAGGAAGTAAAAGGTGCGGTTGGGCACGAGTGCACCGCCGACGGTGAAGCCGGCCTGGACGCGGGTGTAGGCGGGCTGATCGACGGTGCTGAAGGGGTTGGTGGCCTGAATGTAGCGGTTGCGCAGGAAGCCGAAGGCGGAGCCGTGGGTCTGGTTGGTTCCGCCGCGGGTGACGATGTTGACCACGCCGCCACCGGCGCGGCCAAATTCAGCAGCGTAGCCGTTGGTGAGGATCTGAAACTCCTGCACGGCATCCTGCGAGACGGTGGCGCGGACGCCGCCGGAGACGTAATCACCTGCATCGGCGCCGTCTACGTTGATGGAGTTGGAGCGGGCACGAACGCCGCCGAAGTTGAGGCCGGAGGTGGGGATGGCGCCGACGGAGGGCGCGGCGTCGCGGGCGATCTGCGAGTTGGTGAGGGTGAAGTTGATGAAGTTGCGGCCATTGATGGGGAGATTGTCAATGCGCTGCTGGTCGACGGTGGTGGATTGGGAGCTGCGCTGCGTTTCAATGACGTCAGCACTGGCGTTGACGTTGATCTGCTCTGAGCTGGTGGCGATGCCGAGGACGAGCGGGAGCTCTGCCTGCTGGCCAATGGTGAGGGTGACGCCGGACTCGACCAGGCGGGAGAAGCTCCTGGCGGAGGCCGTGATGGTATAGGTTCCGGGAGGCAGGAGGACGAACTGGTATTGTCCCGACGCATTGGAGGTGACGGTGCGGGAGATGCCGCGCTGGGCGTCCGTAATGGTGATGGTGGCACCGGGGACGACTGCATTCAGCGGGTCGTGGACGGTGCCGGAGAGCTGGGAGGTAGAGATATTCTGCGCGACCAGGGCGGTGGAAAGCGCCAGTGCGAATACGCCGGGCAAAAGCCGGCGCAGCATGCGGGGAAGACGCATTGACATGTGAAACTCCTGGGCGCTCTCAAGAAGCGGGAAGAAGCGCCCTTTTGTTGTCGCGGAGTTTTACATGAATCACCATTCATTTTGCAAGGGG
>DASWOP010000140.1:0-16095 GCA_036404255.1 Acidobacteriaceae bacterium
CTGCTGGCGCAGGTAGATGGACATCTCCAGCGCGGTAACGCGAAGGCGCTGCGCGGCGGGCTGGGAGACGTGTTTGAGAGGGCGCAACGTCTCTTCCATGCTGAGGAGCGGGTGCAGCTCGCGCAGACCTTCCGCTGCCATCTCAGGCTCCATCACGGAGGGAAGCTCCCATGGCATATACAGCCCACGCCGCAGCAGATAAGCGCCGGGGTAGGTGCCGCCGTATTCCAGCATGCCGGCATATTTGGGCGAGGTCATGCGCTTCATGACCGGTGCCGTAACCATGCGCCATGCTTTGCCCAGCAGCGGGATGGATGCGACGGTCGAGAGAGTTTCCACGAGTTGCGGAACCTGGTGATAGCTGGGGTATCCGGCGAAGAGTTCGTCGCCGCCGATGCCGGAGAGCGCGACTTTGAATCCGGCCTGCCGGCTCATGCGGCTGACGAAGTACGTGTTCACGCCATCGATCGTGGGCTGATCCATCGCATGGAGCAGAGAGGAG
Source organism: Acidobacteriaceae bacterium (assembly GCA_036404255.1). Classification (GTDB taxonomy): domain Bacteria; phylum Acidobacteriota; class Terriglobia; order Terriglobales; family Acidobacteriaceae; genus JARLFX01. The sequence continues at coordinate 503 of DASWOP010000140.1, forward strand.
CGTTCCTGCTGGAAGGCCTCGCGGCCTACGTAGTAGGAGTGATGCGCAGCACCATAGATGTGGGACAGGGTTTCAGACAGCGGGGTCTCATCCAAGGGGGTATTGCGCATGGTGTCAAAGCCGAGCGTGAGTGCCTGAATGGAGACATCCGGCAGCTCAGACATCAAAGCCAGAATGGTCGCGGAGTCCCGCCCGGCGGAGAGAAAGAGGGCCACCGGAACATCGGAGACCATGTGCGACTGGACGGCATCGTGCAAGGCATCGTGCAACAGATCGTCCGGTGGCTGATGGGAGGGATACTGCGCGCGCGTGGCGCCATCGGCAAGTTCATCGACCAGGTGTGCGTAACATCGGACGCGCGGTTCACTGCCGTTCTGGTGCAGCGTCATGCAGTGGCCAGCGGGCAGGGAACGGATTCCGCGATAGAGGGTGTAGGGTTCCGGCACTGTTCCCCAGAGATAGAAGCCAGCGTGTCCGGCAGGCTCCGGCGAGCGATCTACCGACGGCGAGGCGAGCAATGCCTTCACCTGGGAGGCAAAGGTGACCACACCGCCTGCCTGGCTGAAGTAGAGGGGCTTGATGCCGAGGGGATCGCGCGCAATGAACATGCTGCGCTGCTTCACGTCGTAGATGGCGAGGGCAAACATGCCGCGCAGGTGGCCGAGCATCTCTTCGCCGTATTCACGGTAAAGGGCGAGGAGAACTTCGGTGTCCCCGGTGGAGCGGAAGCGATGGCCCTTGGCGAGAAGGTTGTTGCGCAGTGCGGTGTAGTTGTAAATTTCACCGTTGAAGGTGATGCCGAAGGCGTCGTCTTCAGTGAACATCGGCTGCGAGCCGCTCTCGGTGATGTCGAGAATGGAGAGCCGGCGATGGGCGAGGCCAGCGCGGCGGTTCGGGGCCATCCACAGGCCTGCACCATCCGGGCCGCGCAGATACATCGCATCGCGCACGCGTAGTAATTCTTCCTGAGACGGAGCATGGCCCCGACTATCGTACTCAAAAAATCCTGCGATTCCGCACATCGTGCAATTTCCTACAACCAAGAAAAACAAAGGGAGAGAGTTCCGCAAGTATACGGGGTATATCTCCTGGAGCGGGGATTATTTCTTCCTGCTGATGCTATTTAGAGCATTTTCGATTGAGCTGTTTACTGTGGGGGGGAGAAAAGGTGATCTCCGGGGCTAAAGCCCCTTCCTTTTCCTGTGCCTTCTTCCGTGGGGCTGAAGCCCCACTCCCCCCGGCTGAAGCCGGGGGCTTAATCCTGGCAATCTTGCTGATCCACGCAATCTTGCTGATCCACGCAATCTTGCTGATCCCTGCAATGTTGCTGATCCACGCAATCCTGCTGATTCACGCGAGCTGGGTGGGTCAATTCGTTAGCCGGTGTTAACACGTGAAACAAAGATGCTCTAGCCGCTTTATGGAGTTGGGGTAGAGTTAAGAGCGGAGAAACGTTATGAACATTCGATACTCGCTTCCGACAGATTTGCAGACAGCCCTGGATGCCGCGCTCACCGATTGGGCAGGCAAAAACAAGCTCGCCAAGCTGTGGGCGAAGGATGCCACGCTCTGGACCAATGACGATGAAGGCAAGTGGCTCGGCTGGCTGGACATTGTGGAACGGCAGCAGAAGCAACTGCCGGATTACACCGCGTTGGCCGCCGATGTGAAGCAAGCAGGCTTTACGCACGCGCTGCTGCTGGGGATGGGCGGGTCTTCGCTGTGCCCTGAGGTGCTGGCGGTGACGTTTGGCCACCAGCCGGGAGCGCCGGAGCTGCACATTCTGGACTCGACCGATCCGGCGCAGGTCGCTGCGGCGGAACATGCGGTGAACCTGAAGACGACGGTGGTGATCGTCGCGAGCAAGTCGGGTTCGACGCTGGAGCCGAATATTCTGAAGCAATACTTTTTTGACCAGATGGAGAAGGCTGTAGGCAAGGGAAACGCGGGCAGCCACTTTATCGCGATCACCGATCCGGGATCGAAGATGGAGCAGGTCGCGAAGGCGGACGGCTTCCGCAAGATCTTCTATGGCGATGCGACGATCGGCGGGCGCTTCTCTGCGCTGTCAAACTTCGGGCTGGTGCCCGCGGCGGTGATGGGGCTGGATGTAGAGCGCTGGCTGGCTGCGGCGCAGCGCAGTGTGGAAGCAGCGAAGAACGCCGACCTGAAGAATAATGCGGCTGCGGTGCTTGGGCTGATTCTCGGACTGGCGCACAATGCGGGGCAGAACAAGATCACTTACTTCACGTCGCCGGAGATTCACGACCTGGGCGCATGGCTGGAACAGTTGATCGCTGAATCCACGGGCAAGCTGGGCAAGGGAATTACGCCGGTGGACCGTGAGCATATTGCAGCGCCTGCGGTGTATGGGACTGACCGGCTCTTCGCGTATGTGAAGCTGAAGGGCAGCGACAGCGCACAGCTGGATGCGAAGGTGAAGGCGCTGGAAGATGCAGGGCAGCCGGTGGTCCGGTTTGAGATTGAGGACCGCTATGAGCTGAGCGCGGAGTTCTTTACGTGGGAGATTGCCACGGCCATTGCCGGGTCGGTGATGGAGATCAACCCGTTCAACCAACCGGATGTGGAAGCGGCGAAGATCGCAACGCGCGCACTGACCAGCGAGTACGAGAAGACGGGCAAGCTGGCGGAACTGACTCCGCTGCTGGAGCAGGACGGCATCAAGCTGTTTGCGGATGAGCGTTACACGGCGGTGCTGACCGCGGCGGCGAAGGAGAAGACGCTGGCGGGCATCATGCGCGCGCATCTGGAGCAGATTGGTGCGGGTGATTATTTCGCAGTGCTGGGCTTCATCCACATGACGCCGGGGCACGAGGCGATCATCCAGGAGTTCCGGCACAAGGTGCGGAGCGCGAAGAAGGTGGCGACGTGCCTGGGGTTTGGGCCGCGCTTCCTGCATTCGACGGGGCAGGATTATAAGGGCGGGCCGAACACCGGCGTGTTCCTGCAGATCACGGCGGACCATGCGAAGGACGTGGTGATTCCGGGCGCGAAGTATACGTTTGGAGTGGTGATTACGGCGCAGGCTGCGGGCGATCTGACGGTGCTGCAGGAACGTGGCCGGCGGGCGCTGCATGTGCATCTGGGGAAGGATGTGGATGCGGGGTTGAAGGCGCTGGATAAGCTGGTGGTTGGGGCGCTGTAGGCGGTGCTTGCGGTAGAGAAGCAGATTCCGCGCGCTTTGCTTCGGAATGACAAATAAAATGGACGAATGACAACTGAAAAAGGATGACAAGTAACAGTAAAGGCCGTCGCGATTGCGACGGCCTTTTTGTTTTCGGGGTGACGAAGTTATTTGGGCTGGGGGACGATGCGGATGTAGGGCTTCGGCTCGGTCCAGGTGCCGTACTTTGCTTTGGCGTCGTCGTTGGAGACGGAGCCGGCGATGATGACGTCTTCGCCGGGCTTCCAGTTTGCCGGGGTGGCGACCTGGTGAGTGGCGGTGAGCTGGATGGAGTCCAGAACGCGGAGGATCTCGTCGAAGTTGCGACCGGTGGTCATGGGATAGGCGAGCTGAAGCTTGATCTTCTTGTCCGGGCCGATGACGAAGACGGTGCGGACAGCGGCGTTGTTCGCAGCGGTGCGGCCTTCGCAGGTGTCGCCTGCTTCTGCCGGGAGCATGTTGTAGAGCTTGGCAACGTGCAGGTCAGTGTCGCCAATCATGGGGTAGTTGACCTTGAAGCCCTTTACGTCTTCGATGTCCTTCTCCCACTTTTCGTGCGAGCTGACGGAATCTACACTGAGGCCGATGATTTTGGTGTTGCGCTTTTTGAACTCGCCCTCAAGGCCGGCCATGGTGCCGAGCTCTGTGGTGCAGACGGGGGTGAAGTCCTTGGGGTGGGAGAAGAGGACGGCGTAGCCGTTGCCGATGAAGTCGTGGAAGTTGATGGTGCCGTGGGTCGTTTCGGCCGTAAAATTCGGCGCTTCGTCATTAATGCGAAGGGACATGGGGAGTAACCTTTCTGGTTGTGGGGAATGATGTTGGGCGTGACAGTGCGTCAGGCCGGTGGCTCACCGGGAGAGGGAGCGGCAACATCGTACGCGGGGAAGAAAAGGCATCGTATCTGAGCATAATGCGCCGGTTACGGCGATGCAACTGGCGCACATGCAGAAATTGGATGCGGCGAGGGGGGTGATGGCATCCAAAGAGATGTACCTGCTGAGGCTGGCAGGAGCCGTAGAATGTTGCAGAACAGACGCAGGGACCATAACTTTTTTCTGAAAATCGCGTCTGCATACATAGCGGCACGTGCCGCGAGGGCAGCCGCAGAATATTCCGGGAGAGCAGCATCCATGATTTCCTATTTTTCGAAACTAATTGAATTCAAAGCTGGCTGGCGCGCTGCTGTACTGGTTGCAGCCACTCTTGGTTTGACGGCTGCCGCGGTAGCGCAGAATGAGCCCGATCCTGCCGCGCAGAATGAAGCTCCGGTTACCGCGCAGGCTCCGGCCAAGGGACCAAAGACGATTCCTGACGCCCAGGTGGAGGCGAATGTGCTGAGTGCGCTGGCAGGCGCGCCTTCGCTGGCGGACCAGCCCATCAACACCACAACCACTTACGGCACGGTTACGCTGAGCGGAACGGTGAAGGACGAGGCTTCGAAGAAACTGGCGGCGCAGCTTGCCTCGACTTCGCTGGGCGTGCTGAAGGTGGTGGATGAACTGACCGTTGGCGACATTGGCGCGGCTGCCGGACAGCCGGTGGCTGAGGGCGCAGCGCCGCTGCCGAACTCCGCACCCGCAGTGAATGAGAACGCGCAGCAGCAGACGGAGCAGGGCATGGCACCGGCGCAATCGCAGGATCAGGCGCAGGGGCCGGATCAAGGGCCAGCGCAGGGTTATCCGCAGCAGCAGGGGCCGGGGAATCAGCAGGCCAACCAGCCGCAGTATGCTCCGCAGCCGGGCTATCGCAATCCCCATTGCCCGCCGCTCTATACGCCGGACGGACGGCCCTATCCGCCGCCGCCGGGATGCGAGACAGGCAACGCCTATGCGCCGGCTTATCCGGGGCGTTATCCCGGGCAGCAGCCTTACCCCAGCCAGACGGGTGGCAAGCAGGTCACGGTTCCGGCAGGCCAGCGTGTTCAGATTCGCGTCTCGCAGGGCATGGATGGAAAGCACACTAAGGTGGGCACGACGTTCAATGGAATCCTGATGAACGACGTGATTGCGGGTGGCGCGGTTGCTCTGCCGCGCGGCTCTGAGGTGACAGGAACGGTAGTGGACGCCAAGACTGCCGGTGGGCTGACGGGCTCGGGCGCGCTGGCGCTACAGTTGACCAGCATCAGCTTTGGCGGGCAGCAGTATCCGCTGACGTCTGAGGTCTGGGGCATAAAGGGGCCGAGCAAGACGGGCAACACGGTGGGAAATGCCGTTGGACTGGGCGCGATGGGCGCGATCATTGGCGCGGTGGCAGGCGGTGGGCCGGGTGCGGCGATCGGCGCGGTGGCCGGCGGTGGAGTTGGGCTGGCGGCTTCGGCTGGATCCCAAGGGCCGCAGGCATTTGTTCACCCGGAGTCGCTGGTGAGCTTTACGACGGCTGAGCCCATCACGGTGACTACCGTCGGGCAGGAAGAGCTAAACCGGCTGGCTTCGGCAGCGCCGGGAGCGGCACCGCGGATGTACTACCGGCCGCGGCCCGGGGTCTACTACCGCCCGTATTACTACCAGTATCCCTGGTAGGCGGGAACCAAGGTCTGTACGCAGGAGCTGGGAGCGATCCTGGCTCCTTTTTTTGTGAGAATCCGGGTGGATTCCAAAATGCACGAAGCGCGGGGCATAAGCGATGCGGCTCATTTATACTTGAGGGGCAAGCCCTGCACGAGTTGTGACTGAAGTCGCATCCGCCATGCAAAATTCCGGGCCAATGCGCACCCGCCTGGGATCCAGGCGAAGGTATGCGCCGCACAAGGTAGCCGTTCGACGATGATTCGCATTCTGCAAAAAAACAATCGCATCATGAAATACGTTCTGGCGCTCGTCATCGGAGTCGCTGTAGTCAGCATGATTGCCTATCTGATTCCAGGGTTCATGGATAACCCGACGGCCGGTGGAGCGAACGATACGTTTGCCACGGTGCGTTCTCCGGGCTTCTGGGGACGTTTCGAGACCCCATCCACCGTGAAGAACGTTGAAGTGGAGCAGATTGCCCGCCGCATGCTGCAACAGCAGCGGCTGCCGGACTTCCTGCTGAGCTACATGATGCAGCGCGCCGGTACGGTGCTGGTGCAGCAGCAGGTTTTGCTGCGCGAAGCCGACAAGCTGGGCCTGCAGGTGAGCGACGCCGATCTGCGCCATGAGTTCCAATTTGGCCCGTTTGCGCAGGTTCTGTTTCCTGACGGCAAGTACATTGGCGACGACGCGTACATCACGTTTGTGCAGAACCAGTTCAACATGTCGCGTACGGATTTTGAGCAGCGTGTGAAGGAAGAGCTGGAGATCTCGCGGCTCGAAGATATGGTGACGGGCGGCTCGTCCGCTTCTGACAACGAGGTTCGCGAGTACTACCGGACGCAGGGTACGAAGGTGAAGTTTGTGTACGCCACCATTGCAGCGGACGATATCAGCAAGGGCATCAACCCATCTGACGGCGAGCTGGAAGCCTTCTTCAACCAGAACAAGTCGCGCTATGCCACGGCTGTTCCGGAGGCCCGCAAGATCGCTTATGCAGCGTTTGATGCAGCCAGTCTGCCGGGTGGAAAACCGGCGGTGACGAACGACGAGCTGCAGCAGTACTACAACGCGCATCAGGACCAGTATTCGGTGAAGGACGAGGTGCGCGTGCGCCACATCCTGATCTCCGTGCCTGCTGGCTCCAATGGCGCGACCGATGCAGCGGCGAAGGCGAAGGCCGACGGACTGCTGAAGCAGATCAAGGCGGGCGGAAACTTTGCCGACCTGGCCAAGAAGAATTCGGACGATCCGGGATCGAAGGCTACTGGCGGCGAGCTCGGTTTCCTGGCGCACGGCGCGACCGTGCCAGAGTTCGACAAGACGGCATTCTCGCTGGGCGTAGGACAGACCTCGGATGTGATCAAGACGCAGTTCGGTTATCACATTCTGCAGGTGGAAGAGAAGCATGCCGCGCACAAGAAGGCGCTGGCTGAGGTGAAGGACGAGATTCTGCCCATCATTCAGCAGCAGAAGGCTGGCGCGGCAGAAGAGAAGTTTGCCACGCAGTTGGCTGCAGAGGCCAAGAAGAGCGGTCTGGACAAGGCAGCGGCCTCACACGGCTTGCATGTGGTGACCACGGACTATGTGGCCCAGGGCGGTATTGTTCCCGGACTGTCTGATGCATCCACGCTGCTGACGCAGGCATTTGGCGCCAAGCAGGGTGATGCTCCGGCATCGGTTTCGACCGGCGACGGCTTTGCGGTCTTCCAGGTGGTGGACATCAAGCCTGCGCATGCACCGGATTTCGGTTCGTTCAAGGCGCACGTGCTGGACGACTATCGCCAGCAGAAGACTCCGCAGTTGCTGGCCAGCAAGCTGAATGCGCTGGCTGACCGCGCGAAGGTCCTGGGCGATCTGACGAAGGCCGCCAAGGAACAGAAGATCGACATGAAGACGAGCGACCTGGTGGGCAAGGATGGTCAGGTCCCCGGTATTGGCGCCATGAGCGGCCAGGCTGGTGTGGCATTCACGCTGGCGAAGGGGCAGATCTCGCAGCCGATCAACACCGGCAGCACTGGTATCCTGCTGAGCGTGATCGACAAGCAGGAGCCGACGCCGGAGGAGATTGCACAGCACTTCGACAAGACCAAGCAGCAGATGCTGCAGCAGAAGCGGGATGAGCTCTTCGGTGTCTTTGCCGGAACGCTGATGGAGAAGTACGAGAAGGCGGGAGCCATCAAGTACACCAAGAAGCCGCAGACGGCATCGCCGTTTGGGAACTAGAACCGTACGCGAGGGGAAAGGGGATCTCCGGGGCTAAAGCCCCTCTCCTTTTCCCTCGTTCATTTCCGTGGGGCTAAAGCCCCACTCCCCCCGGCTGAAGCCGGGGGCTTAATCCCAGCGGTCTGGGCTGATTTGAGGGTCTGGGCTGATTCGGTGGCTGGGCCTTGAGCGATTTGGGTTGGCCTTGAGCGATTTGGTTTAGCGAAGCTGGCTTGATTCCGTCCGTCAGCCGATGGGAATGCTTGCAACAATGACGCTCTCGGTACACGCCACGAACAACGCTACGAGCGGTCCGCATCATCTGACATGCAATGGAGATGAAAAGATTGTGATGGAGCGCAAGGGCGGGCGGGCATCCGGAGTACTGCTGCACATCAGCTCGTTGCCGTCTTACGGCGGCATTGGCGACTTCGGACCCGCAGCGTTTCAATTTGCAGACTTTCTGGCGGCGGCGAAGCAGCGGATATGGCAGATTTTGCCGTTGAGCCCGACGGGCTACGGTAATTCTCCATACTCCGCTCTTTCTGCTTTTGCAGGGAATCCGCTTTTCATCAGCCTGGAGCGACTGGTCGATGAGGGCTGGCTGGCTGGCGAGCGGCTGGCGGGTTTGCCGCCTGCGCATGTTCCGGCAGACTTTGACGGGGCACGAGCGGGTAAGGTGCCGTTGCTGGAAGAGGCTGCGGCGAACTTTCTGGATCGCGCGAACGACGAGCAGCGAGCCCGGCTGAAGACATTCTGCGAGCAGAATGCATCGTGGCTGACGGACTTTGTTTATTTCACCATTCTGCGCCGCCAATTTGAGTATGCCTGCTGGATAGACTGGCCGGAGCCGTACGCCTTTCGCAAGGAGAGTGCGATGGCAAGCCTGGTGCAGGAGCAGGCGCGCGCGATCGCCATGGAGCAGGTGATCCAGTTCTTCTTCGATGAGCAGTGGCGCAGCCTGCGCGATTACTGCTGCGAGCGCGATATCCAGATCATGGGCGATGTCGCCATCTTCGTAAACTACGACAGCGCCGATGTGTGGACGCATCCTGACCTCTTTGAATTGAATGAGAAGCTACAGCCGATGCGGGTGGCGGGTGTGCCGCCGGATTATTTTGCCAAGGAAGGGCAGCGCTGGGGCAATCCTGTTTACAAGTGGAAGCTGATGCAGGAGCGCGGGTTCGAGTGGTGGATTGCGCGCATACGGCGCTCACTGGCGCTGTGCGACTCGATCCGGCTGGATCACTTCAGGGGTTTCGAGGCGTTCTGGTCGATTCCAGCGGAAGACCCAACGGCGGTCAACGGCACATGGGTGAAGGCTCCGGGGCAGGCGCTCTTTGAGAAGCTGACGGAGACGTTTGGGCAGCTTCCGTTCATCGCGGAAGATCTTGGATTGATTACCCCAGAGGTGGATGAGCTGCGGCAGTACTTCGGCATGCCGGGCATGAAGGTGATGCAGTTTGGCTTTACCGATCGTGGCGGACATATCTATTTGCCGCATCTTTGCACGGTGAACAGCGTGATGTACACGGGCACACATGACAATGACACGACGCTGGGCTGGTGGCAGAAGGCCAGCGAGGTGGAACGCGCCAACGTGCAGACGTATCTGCAGAAGATCGAGTTTGACGGCGATGCGGTGTGGGCGATGATCCGGGCGGCGGAGCGATCCGTGGCGGAGACGTGCATTCTGCCGATGCAGGATGTGCTGTTCCTAGGCAGCGAGGCGCGTATGAATACGCCGGGAGTGAGCGTGGGGAACTGGAGCTGGCGCTATGCGCTGGACGCGCTGCATCCAGACCTGGCGGCGCAGTTTGCGGCGCTGATGGCGATGGTGGATCGCGATGGCTACGTGAAGCCGGACGAAGACAGCGCGGCTTAGGCGATTGCACTTACAATAGTGAGAGAAATCCCATCAGGGGCTACTGCATGCTGGAGCGATGTTGCTTCAGTGAAATTGAAAAGAACGCTGAAGCGTATTGCTTCACCACAGATGACTCACCAAAGATCAGGAGCTATTCATGCCGCTTTCCGGAGAAGCAATTCGCACGATGAACTACGTGGACGATATCGCCACCACGCTGCGCCGCATCATGGCGGTTCTGCCGTCGCTCACACCGGAGGAGCGCAAGCGCGTCTCGGAGTACATCAAGGCTTCTGAGCCGAACTACGAGCAGGTGCAGGCCGCGATCGAAGGCAGCAAATAAATGGAAGACGGGGCGCGCACCGTCACGATTGCCGTGATTGGTGCGGGACCGTTGGGCCGCAGGCTGGCGCTGGCGTTTGCGCAGGCTGGGCTTCGCGTGGTGCTGGAAGATGTGATGCCAGCGAATCTGCGCCATGCGGAGATGGAACTGGCACAGCTCGACCGTGGCGCAGAGAATCTGAGCTTCGCCACGTCGATTGAAGCTGCGGTGCGCGAGGCGGATATCGCGATCGACTTCGTGCCGGATGAGCTGGAATCGAAGCTGGAGATCTTTTGTCTGCTGGATAGGATGGCTCCGCCGCGGACGATTCTGTGTACGCCGAGCAGGGCCATGAGCATTACGGATTTGGCTTCCTGTACGTATCGCGCGGAGCATTGCGTGGCGGTGCGGGGCGATGCTGGGAATGAATTGGCGCTGGCGGATGCGGCGGAGATCGGGATTCTGCGCGGGCCGATGACGGATGACGCTACGGTGGCGCGGGTGCAGGAGATCTTCAGGCAGGTGGGGAAGCCGACCAGCGTGATGGATGATCCGGCGGCTCCGGTGCTGGTGAAGAATGCGCATCTTGTGCGGGGTTAGTGCGTTCTTTACTGCTGAAATGATTGTGGTGCTACTTGAAAAGCAGATTCCGCGCGCTGCGCTTCGGAATGACAAACACTAGCTGCGCTGCGGGATGACAAACAGAAGATATATCGGTGAGCCTATCAGCTGAGATTCTTCGCTTCGCTCAGAATGACAAACGATATTGTTGGTTAGCTATCGTTTTCGTGCTTGAAGGGCTGGGCGAGGTATTTGCGCGCTTCGTTGAGGGCGCCCTGGGTGTTGTCGTTGGTTTGCAGGGCGAGGCGGTATTCGTTCACGGCGCGGTCGCGCTGGCCGGTGAGGTCGAAGATCTTGCCGAGGCCGATGTGGCTCCAGACTTCGGTCCAGCGCGGGTCGTCGTCGCCGCGGAGGGCGTCGCGGAATGAATCGGCGGCGTTCTGATAGCTCTTCTGCGTGAAGAGCACTTCGGCGATGCGATAGCTGGCGAGCGAGCTGTTGCGATTCAGGTCGAGAGCTTTGCGGTATTCGGCGATGGCGGCGATGCTGTCGCCCTCTGCCATGCGCTGCTGGCCGCGCAGAATTGCGACGCGGACGGCCAGTTCAGGCGTATTTTTGAGAATCCAGTTATCGGGATCGATGGTGATGCGGCGGGGGCGGCCGAAGGTTTCCACGCTGTAGGTGCTGTTTGTTCCGGCGACCTGCAGGCGCTGGGTCACGGTCTTGCCGTCGGTTTCGATGCGCAGGAGAACGGGCATGCTGAAGAGGTCGAGATCCTCCGAGATGGCGCCGATGGTGCGGAAGCCCTGATTTTTGCCGAGGCGGTAGACGCTGTACTTGTTGGTGTACTGCGGCGCGCCGTTGCTGTCGAGCCACTGCGAGAAGAAGGCGGTGAGCTTGGGCTCGGTGCCGGTGTCTGCCTTGGCGTTCGCGCTGAGGGTTTCGGCGGTGGCCTGTACGTCCTGCTGGCGGATGCCGCGGTCAGAGAACTGAGTGAGCAGGCTCTTGAGCAGTGCGTGGAAGGCGTCGTCGCCAAGCTCCCAGCGGAGCATGTGGAAGACCATCGCACCTTTTTCCAGCGTCATGGATTGGAACTCGGGCGAGAAGGTGTCGAGCCGCCCAACGCTGCTGAGTGGCTGGGTATCGTAGGCCAGCGCACCAGCGGCAACATCGTTAATGGCGGTCTGGAAGGCGGCCTGCCCGGCGGAATCTTCCACGTACATCAGCTCGGTGTAGCGCGACATACCGTTGGTGATCCAGGTGTCGTTCAGCGTGGCGGGGCTTACTTCGCTGGACCACCACTGGCGGGCGATGGTGTTTGCCAGCAGGCGGGCGCTGTTGCTAAGGCCGATGCGGGCACCGTTGATGGCGGCCATCTGCGGCGCCCAGAAGGCGGAGACGCTGTCTTCGGGAAGTTCGACGACGTTGATGCGGCCGGATTCGGTCTGACCGAAGATGCTGGTCATGAAGTCCAGTTGGCGCTCGCCGGTGCGGGCGTAGTCGGTGAAGTTGCGGGCTTTGTCTTTGAGGCGGTCGGCGGTTCCGTAGACGTGAATGCTGGTTCCGGCAGGGGAGACGGCAGGCTCAAACTTGCCGGCGATGATGGTGCCGGGGAAGCCGGGTTTGGTCCAGTTGAAGTCGTACTGATGGCGTCCGCCGGGCTGGGGCTTAGGAGATCCGAGACTGCCGCTGCCGATCACGATTTCGCCAGCGGGCACGGTGATGTGCATCTCGGCGATGAAGCGGTCGGTGAGATAGCCTGCCAAGGGGAACCAGCGGCCGGGATAGAGCAGGACGCTGATGGGATCGGAGATGGCGGCGGTGCGCACACCTTCAATGGGGCTGTTGGTTGTGCCCTGAAGAACGCCCTTGTACTCAAAGGTGATGGTGGCTTGCAGGTTCTTTGCCATGGGCTGCGGCAGGATGACCTGGACGGTGTTGTCCGCGGCATTGCGCGAGGCGTTGAGCGGCTGCTTTTTGTCTATGTAGACGGATGCGACCTGCAGGGAGCGATTGAGCTCGAAGCTGGCGGTGGTGATGTCTTCCAGCGAGGTGAAGGTAACGGTGGCGGTGGCGGAGAGGGCTCCGCTGGCGGGGTCAAGGTCGGCGTGGATGACGTAGGCGGTGATGTCAATCGGCGGACGCTGAGGCGCGGCGTATGCGGCGTGTGTGCTGGCCAGCAGGATGGCGAGTGCGGGCAGAAGACGCGAGCGGAGAACGTGCATACGGGAGATGTCCTTTAGAGTGCTGGGGCCGAAATGAAATCAGTAAGATACAAATACTAATTTAGACGTATTCGCGGATCTTTGGGATAGTTGCCCTAGCTTGAAGGATTGCAGAGAGCTCCGGGGCTAAAGCCCCTCTTATTATCTATGTGGTTACCGTGCAGGCTAAAGCCTGCACTCCCCCGGCTAAAGCCGGGGGCTTAATCCCAAAAGCAAGATATTCACTGGCTTCAGGATATTTTTTGTCGTCAGGGCATTTTCCGCCTTTGGGCATTTCCTGTCCCGGGGATGCTCATGCGTTGAGCAGGGAGACGACGGCAGCGGCGGCACGCTCAATGGCGGGCGTCTCCAGGGGGCGCAGGCGATGGCGGACGTCGTCCAGCCCGGTGATCATGGCGGCGCGCTCCGGAGTGTCCTGTAACAGCGGGAGCAGTTCGCCGAGGATATTGTCCGCGGTGAAGCGGTCTTGCAGCAACTCCGGGACGATGCGGCGACCAGCGATCAGGTTCACCATGGCGACGGGCACGTTGCCGTCCTCATCCAGGGGGGCAGGAATCTCCGGCGGATAACTGATGCAGTTTTTGGCGATGGCGTAGGTGATGGCTGAGGTCTTGTAGACGACGATGAAGGGACGGCCGATGAGGGCGGCGAGGACCGTGGCGGTGCCGCTGGCGACGATGGCGGCGCGGGAGTGGAAGAGGGCTGCCGCTGCGTCCTTCACGAAGCTGATGCGGGCGGGAGAGGCTGCCTCCATCAGGCTGCTGCCGAAGCTCGAACCCAGTTTCTCAATCTGCTGGGGGCTCAGGGTTGGAGCAAGGGGAACCACAAATTCATACTGGGCACCGAGCTGATGGGCGGCCCGTACCATCTCCGGCAGATTGAGCATGATCTCGTGCACGCGGCTGCCGGGAAGAAGAGCGATCCAGGGCTTGGAGGCGTCGAGCGGATCGGCGGCGAACTCGGGAATGGAGATGGTCTGTTCGGCTAATTGCTCGCGGGTAACAGTGGTGGGCGGTTCATCGGCCAAGGGGTGGCCGATGAACTCTACCTGCACGCCGCGGGCGCGGTAGAACGGCTCTTCAAAGGGAAAGATGACCAGCATCTTGCTCACGAGCTCTTGTACGGTTGCGAGCCGGTTCTTCTTCCATGCCCAGAGTTGCGGACTGACGAGATAGACGACGGGAACGCCGAGCTTTTTCAGGTGGCGGGCGAGGCGCAGGTTCACGTCTGGGTAGTCGATCAGCACGGCGATCTGCGGCGGATTGGCGCGGATGGAGTTGACGAGGCGGCGGTAGGCGCCATAGATGCGGGGCAGGTGCAGAAGCACTTCGGTGATGCCCATGACGGCGACATCTTCTGCGCGGATGATGCGCTCCAGTCCGGCGGACTCCATCTGCGTGCCGCCGAGGCCGAAGAAGGTGGCGCCCGGTTGCAGGCGGCGCAGAGCGGTGATGAGCTGCGCGCCGTAGTGGTCACCGCTGGCTTCGCCGGCGGAGAGAAAGATGCGCGGCGGCATCAGGCTCCGCCTTCGGCCAATGCGGGCGAGAGGCCCGTGGGCTCGCCGGAAGATTCGTGGTCCTGATCCTGATATTGAAGTTGGTAGAGCTTCCAGTAGAGGCCGTGCTGGGCGAGAAGTTCCTGGTGGGTGCCGAATTCGCGCAGACGGCCCTTGTGCATGACGAGAATAACGTCGGCGGATTGCACGGTGGAGAGGCGATGTGCGATCAGGACTGAAGTGCGGCCCTGAATCATGCGGCGGAGGGCGGCGCGGACGCGCAGTTCGGTGTCGGTATCTACGCTGGAGGTGGCTTCGTCGAGGATGAGGATGCCGGGGTCGTGCGCGAGAGCGCGGGCGAAGCTGATGAGCTGCTTCTGGCCGGTGGAGAGGGTGCTGCCGCGCTCCTGCACTGGTTCGGCGTAGCCACCGGGGAGGGATTCGATGAAGTCGGAGACGTTCACTTCGGCGGCGGCGCGGTGCATGCGCTCGTCGGTGATCTTTGAGCCGAGACGGATGTTGTCTGCGATGGTGCCGGAGAAGAGGAACGGGTCCTGCAGGACGACGCCGAAGCGTTTGCGCAGGGCGGTCTGGTCCTGCTGGCGGACATCGACGCCGTCAATCAGGATGGAACCGTGCTGGATGTCGTAGAAGCGCATCATCAGGCTGGTGATGGTGGTTTTGCCTGCGCCGGTGTGGCCGACGATGGCGGCGGTCTGGTCGGGCTCAATCACGAAGCTGACACCGCAGAGTATCCACTCGATGCCGGTCATGGCACGGAGTTCGTCGTCTGTGGCGGTGGCAATGCGTGCCTGCTGGTCTTCGTCGAGCCGCTGGTAGGTGAACCAGACGTTGCGGAATTCGATGCGGCCGGAGTGGTCACCCGCGATGGGATTTGCGGGGGAGACGATCTCAGCTTCGGTATCCAGCAGCTTGAAGACGCGTTCGCTGGCGGCCATGGCGGCCTGCAGGATGTTGTACTTTTCGCTGAGGTCCTGGATGGGACGGAAGAAGCGCTGCGCGTACTGCACGAAGGCAACTACGACGCCGATGCTGACGGTTCCGAGCCAGTGATGCGAGTGCGCAAGGGTGGCTCCGCCGCCGAGCCAGATGACGGCGGCGATGGCGAGGGCGCTGAGGAGATCGACGGCGGGGTAGTAGACGGCGTAGGCCATGATGGCGTCTTTGAACGCCTCCATGTGCTGGCGGTTGACGGCGGCAAAGTCA
>DASWOP010000141.1:0-15375 GCA_036404255.1 Acidobacteriaceae bacterium
CCCAAAACAAGAGTGCAGTCCGCCACAGCTTCGCCGACCGTGGCAAATACCTCAGCCTGCGCCAGCAACTCCGCCGCGCCCACAGCAGATCGCGCCTCCTGCCACGACGGATCCCATGGCCGCACCAGCCGCAGATGCGGAAAGCCGAAGTTCGACATGGCGCGCGCAGCCGCGCCGATATTCAGCGAATTGCGCGAGGCAACCATCACCACAACCACTCGTTCGAGTTCTTCAGGAGTCAGCACAGGATCAATTCTACGCAGCGCGACGGGACCAGCGCACGGCCACGATCAGGATGAATAGCAGCGCTCCGCCGGTATCGATCAATACATCGGAGAACTGTCCCGTGCGGCTCGGCAAAAATGTCTGGTGATACTCATCCGCCGACGCTGTAAGAAATGTACCAACCACGCCTAGCATCGCAGCTCGCGTGCGCCATGCAGCCAATGTCCACTCCGACTGGGCAGCTAGAGTCCGCAGCCACGCCCGTAGCCATAGCAGGCCCAGCGTCCCATAGCCGGCAAAGTGCCCGCACTTCCGCAGCAGCATATGTAAAGTATCCCAGTGCGCATCGCTCATGGGTCCAAGGACGCGTGTGAAGATTGGCCGCAGAAAGTGGCTGGTGTGCTCGCCCGACAAGGTTCCGGTGGATTCAAACGCAATCGCACAGATTCCAACCAGCACGGGTAGCCACGTCGAGGCTAAGCTGCGATTGCCGCAGCACTTTCTCTGCAACATATCGCGGGTTGAGGTCAAAGATGTTGGCATCTTCGTGCTTGGCCTATTCCGTGTGTTTTTATTCCATGTGATAGTTCGGCGCTTCCCGCGTGATCACCACATCATGCACATGGCTCTCGCGCAGTCCGGCATTCGAGATGCGCACAAACTTCGCTTTCTCGTGCAATTCGGGAATTGTGCCGCAGCCCAGATAACCCATGCCGGAGCGCAAACCGCCCACCATCTGGTAGACCATCGCCTCCAGGGGGCCGCGATGCGGCACACGGCCTTCAATGCCCTCGGGTACGAACTTCGCCAACCGGTTCTGCGCTGGCGTCTCGCGCGAGGTCAGAGACGTTCTCTCGGCCGAGCCGGTCATATCATCCTGCCCCTGGAAGTAGCGCTCACCCGAACCCTGCGCCATGGCGGAGAGTGAACCCATCCCGCGATACGCCTTGAACGACCGCCCTTGGTACAGAATCGTCTCGCCCGGCGACTCATCTACGCCAGCGAACAGCGAGCCGATCATCACCACACTTGCGCCCGCGGCAATCGCCTTCGCGATGTCGCCCGAATACTTGATGCCGCCGTCTGCAATCACCGGAATGCCGCGCTGTTTCGCCGCGCGATAACACTCTGCGATGGCCGTGATCTGCGGCATGCCCGCGCCCGTCACCATGCGCGTCGTACAGATAGAGCCCGGCCCAATGCCAACCTTGATCGCGTCCGCGCCAGCGTCGATCAGCGCCATCGCGCCCTCATACGTAGCCACGTTGCCGGCGAGCAGCGCGATCTCCGGATGCTTGCGCTTCACTTCGGTCACAGCCTCCAGCACGCGCGAAGAGTGTCCATGCGCGGAATCGATCGCCAGCGCATCCACGCGGTAGCGCACCAGTTCGTCGGCGCGCTCCAGGTAGTCGCCTGTGGCGCCAATAGCTCCGGCCACGCGCAGCCGCCCCTGATCGTCCTTCGCCGCTTGCGGATACTTCAGTTTTTTCTGAATATCTTTTACGGTGATCAGGCCCTTCAGTTCGTAGGCATCGTTCACTACCAGCAGCTTCTCCACGCGATGCTGATGCAGGATCTGCTCCGCCTGTTCCAGCGTTGTACCCACAGGGACGGTGATCAGATTTTCCTTGGTCATCACGCTGTCAATCGGCGCATCGGTTCCCACTACGAACCGCAGATCGCGGTTCGTCAAAATGCCGACCAGCTTCTTGTTCTTGGTCACCGGTACGCCGGAGATCTTGAAGCGCCGCATCACGGTCAGCGCGGCAGAGATGGGCTCATCTGGTCCAATGGTGACCGGGTCCATAATCATGCCGCTCTCGGAGCGTTTTACCTTATCAATCTCCTGCGCCTGCTGCTCGATGGTGAGGTTGCGGTGCACTACGCCCATGCCGCCCTGCTGCGCCATCGCAATGGCAAGCCGCGACTCGGTGACAGTATCCATTGCCGCGGAAAGCAGCGGGGTATTGAGTGTGATTGTGCGCGTCAGCTGGGTCTGCGTGCTCACATGCGCGGGCACAACGTCGGAATAAGCAGGGACGAGGAGAACATCGTCAAACGTGAGAGCCTCTGGAACTGGAAGTTCTATCATGGTTGACACTTGATTCTATTGGGTCGGCAAGGCCAGTGCAAACCGGAATCCACATCATTCGCCCTTCGCTGCCGTCTGCTTGAATAGAAGCGGCGCAAAGTGGATCAGGTTATCGCGCCACACCATCCACGTATGCATGCCCGGCGTTTCCACCGTATTCACGGTGAACCCCTTCTGTTTCAGCCCCGTAATCTCAGTTCGGTTGTCATTGAGCAGCCCATCCTCCGTGCCGCATGCGATCCACAGCAAGCGTAGCTTTGCCTGCTCTGGCGTGATGGTTGGTGGTGCTGACTGCAGAAAGGCGCCACTGAAGGAGCCGATCCACGCAAAGCGTTCCGTATGCGCCAGACCGACCGTTACGCTCTCCAGCCCGCCCATGGAGAGCCCGGCGATGGCGCGGCCATTGCGGTCGCGGCGCACATGATAGGCGCGCTCAACCTGCGGCATCACCTCTTCAAGCAGCACCCGGGAGAATCCGCCGGTGTTCTGGTAGAGCAGCGTTTTGAGATCCTTCCCGCGCTGCAGCGTGTGCATCGTGCCATATCCTAGAGGCATCACCACCACCATCGGCTTCGCCTTGCCCGCGTCGATCAGCGTATCCAGAATCCGATCAGCGTGGCCGGCCGCGGTCCACGCATTGGCTTTATCGCTCCAGCCGTGCAGTAGATACAGCACGGGATAAGCCTCAACCCGGCGCGGATCATATCCAGGCGGGGTATAGACGTAGTAATCTTCCTGCCCTGCCGGCAGTCCTTCCACATTCTTCGTGGTGAATACATGGTGCGTCACAGCGCCATGGGGAATGGCCTGCAACTCCCACGGCTCAGGCGTCGTTCCGGGCACCAGCACGTTGTTCCATAGAAAGATATAGTTGTCGCGGGCATCCGTGCTTAGCGGGTCGAGCTGGCGCACGCCGTCTACGGTGAACGAGTAGCCATAGATCTCCGGAGCCAGCTTCTCCGTGGTCACACTCCATATGCCGCTGGCATCCCTGGTCATCGGCAGCGGCTTGGCAGCCCCCTCCAACCCCAGCTCCACCGCTTTTGCCCCGGGCGCGGTCAAGTGAAACGTAATGCTGCCATTGCTATGCACGTCGTAAGACCCCTGCGCCAGGCAGGTAGCGCTAGCGCAGACCAAAACCGCCAGAAAGGAAAGAAATCGCATGCACAAAAGTCTAGCAGGGGAATAATAGAATGGTGGCAATGGTAACACATGTGTTACCATTGCCACCATGGTCGAACTTCTCGAATTCACCACTGCAGTGGGCATCTCTCCCTTTGCCAGGTGGCGTGAGAGACTCGACGCAACCACTAGGGCTCGTATCACCGTAGCGGTTCTTAGGCTGGAGGCCGGTAACTTTTCTGCGGCAAAAGGCGTAGGTGCAGGTGTCTTCGAGCTACGGCTCGATTTTGGTCCCGGCTATCGTGTGTACTTTGGCAAAGATGGTGAGCAATTGGTGATCCTGCTCGGCGGTGGCACCAAGAAGCGGCAACAGTCTGACATAGAAGCAGCCCAGGCTCTTTGGCGGGAATACAGACGAACAAAAGGGAAGCGAGGGAAATGATGGCAACACGAAAGTTCAGTGACACAGTGAAAGCAGATTTGGAATCCAGCGTGGAGTTTCGCGGTGCGCTTCTCAGCGAGGCAATGGCCTGCATGGTCTCTGGTGATGTAGAGACCGGGAAAGTAGTCCTTCGTGAATACGTCAATGGCACAATTGGCTTCCAAAAGCTCGGCGCAGCGCTTGGCAGGTCTCCGAAGAGCCTGATGCGCATGCTCAGTCCCCAGGGAAACCCTCAAGCCCGGAATCTCTTTGAAATGGTCGCTTATCTTCAGAAAGTTGAAGGTACTGTCCTGCAAATTCAGGCCACCAGCGCTGCCGCAGCCTGACTTTGCCTGTTGGGACTGCTTTGTGCCTCATCCTGTTTGAATTTCAGTGCAAATTGGCGTATTCTCGGAAATGCAGACAGAACTTTGCTGCCGCAGTAGCATGTAACGCGCCGTGTACGCACCGGCATGTGGCGGAGAGATTCAGTGGGCGAGAGCCCACTTTTTATTTGCGGCAAAAAGCGCCGCCAAAGAGACAGGAAAAGTATTCGCGTATGGCTTTACAGATGGACCAGCTACGGGCGGCAGCTGAACGCGTTGCGGCTTCGCACCAGTTGGAGCTTGTCGATATTGAGTTTCAGGGCGCAGGCAAGTTTCGCGCACTTCGCATCTTCCTGGAGAAGAATGCGGCAGAGCGTGTCCGCCTGGCAGAGGCTGCTGAAAAGGGCGAAGCCGAGCTGCCCAGCGGTGTTCCGGTGGAGTTGCTCTCCGGCGTAACGCACGAAGATTGCGCGCAGTTTGCCACCGATTTTGGCACGTTGCTCGATGTAGAAGACTTGGTCCCCGGCGCGGAGTACACGCTGGAAGTTTCATCTCCAGGGTTGGAACGCAAACTGACGAAGGCAGCGGATTACGCTCGCTTCGTCAGCAGCTTGGTTAAGATTCAGACGTTCACGGCCATTGACGGAAATCGCCATTGGACGGGGCGGTTGGTGAAGTTTGAGAACGGCATCGCCACGCTGGACCTCTCTGCGGTGAAGCAGAAGGGCAAGGCGAAAAAAGCGGTGAAGAGCAGCAAGGCGCAGACCCAGGTGGTCGAGATTGCGCTGGCAAATATTGAGAAGGCGAACCTGGTCGCTGAAATCTAGCATCTTACAGCTACGCAGCAAAAGTTCCTGAAGGAAGTGTCAGCATGGCGAGTGCGCTATATCAGTCAATTGAGTTATTGAGCCGCGACAAGGGCATTGACCCGCAGATCGTGGTGGGCGCAGTGGAAGACGCAATTGCGCTCGCGACCCGCAAGTTCTACAAGACCACCGAGAATATGCGCGCCGAGATGGACCGCGAAACCGGTGAGATTCGCGCGTACATCTACAAGACCGTCGTCGAGACGCCCGAGCTGGTCGAAGACGAGCTGAACCAGATCTCCCTCGATGCCGCCCGCGAGATTGCACCCGAGGTTGAGGTGGGCGCCGAGCTGCGCTTCTACAAAGACACCACACCGCTCGGCCGCATCGCCGCTCAGATGGCCAAGCAGGTCATCTTCCAAAAGGTCCGTGAAGCCGAGCGCGACACTGTATTCCTCGAGTACAACCACCGCGCCGGCGAGATCATCACCGCCGTGGTTAAGCGCCTTGAGCCGCAGGACATCATCTTCGAACTGGGCAAGGCAGAAGCCCGCATGCCCAAGCGCGAGCAGTCGCGGCTGGAGCAGTTTGCCGTCGGCGAACGCGTCCGCGTTGTTCTGCTTCGCGTAGACCGCGCCGCCAAGGGCCCGCAGGTCATCGTCTCTCGCGCCGCCCCAGGGCTGGTGCAGTCACTCTTCCAGTCGGAAGTTCCCGAGATCTACGACGGCACCGTCACCATCCGCGCTATCGCGCGCGAAGCCGGTGAGCGCACCAAGATCGCCGTCATGAGCCGCGATAAAGATGTTGACCCGGTCGGTGCTTGCGTCGGCATGAAGGGCATGCGCGTGCAGTCCATCATCCGCGAACTGCGCGGCGAGAAGATTGACATCATCGAGTTCTCCGAAGAGATCACCACTTTCGCGGAAAAGGCATTGCAGCCTGCGAAGGTCAGCCGCGTCTCCATCGTGGACCTGGCCGACAAGCAACTCGAAGTCATCGTGGACGACACCCAACTCTCGCTCGCCATCGGCAAGAAGGGCCAGAACGTTCGCCTCGCCGCCAAGTTGCTGGGCTGGAAGATCGATATCAAGAGCGAGGAAGAGAAGCGCCAGGAGGTCGAGCAGCAGATGTCCGGCTTCAACACGCCCTCGACCGCCATCGAAATGGTCACCGAGCTTGGTGCCACTGTGATCGAGAAGCTTGTAGCCGCCGGAATTACCACGGTAGAGTCGCTGGCAGACATGACGCCTGAGCAGCTCGAAGAGGTTCCTGGTATCGGCGAGAAGACGGTGGAGAAGATCTCCGTCGCCGTCCGCCACTACTTCGGCCAGTACGAAGAGGGTGAAGAGCGTCCTCCCGCACCGGTCGTTGCCGAACCAGCGGAGCCTGCTGCTGAGACAGAAGTAGCTGCTGATACGGAAGCCGAGTCTGAGGCCGAAGCCGAAGCTGAGCCCGAATCTGCCGCAGAAGAAGCTGGCGAAGACGATCCTGAAATCGTCTCAGCAGACAAGATTGCTGAAGAAGAGGATGAGGGTGTTGATACGGACGCCGTCAGCGATGCCGACGCCCGCGCAGAGAACATTGAACTGACCAACGATGCTGTAGATACGCTGGTCTCCGAGTCGGAAGAGAAATCAACCGAAGGTATTGACGAGTAGTGGCAACACAAGTAACAAACGATTCATGCACGATGCGTAAAGTTCGAGCGATGGCGCCGGGTGCCTGCACCCCCGCCTCGACGAGGCTGATATGAAAAGTTGAAGAGCGAGCAGGAAGGCTACAAGGGGACGGATGACCAAAGTTCGAATCAATGATCTGGCACGCGAGCTGGAAGTAAAGAGCAAATCCATTCTGGATGCGCTCACGGCAGTCGGCGTGACCGAAAAGAAGACCCACTCGAGCTCCATCGAGGAAGACGAAGCAGAGAAGGTGCGCCAGTACATCAACCGGGGCATACGCCCTGCAAGTGTTCGGCCCGCAAAGCCCGAGCCGCCAAAGTTCGATCTCTCCGGCGTCTCCAAACCCGGCGACGCGCTCAAGGCCATTTTGGCGCGCAAAGCTGCCGCCAGCAGTGCCGCTGCCGCTCCACCGCCGCCGGTAGTGCATGCCCCGGCTAAGCCTGCCGTAGCGCCGCCCGTTGCTGTCGCCCCGGCCCGGCCCGTAGTGGCTCTGCCCGCCGCCCCGCCGCCACCCGCCTTCAAGCGCGTGATGCCGCAGCCGCGTCAGCCTGCAAACATCATCATTCCGCAGCCACCACCTGCCATCGCTTCCAAGCCTCCGCAAGCAACCGTAGTTGTCGCGCGGCCTCCGGTCGCAGCAGCGCCGGCAGTGGCAGCTGCAGCCCCGGTTGTGGTCAAACCCGCCGCTGCTGTTCCAGTGCCTACGCCCGAACCAACTCCGGCGCCTGTCGCCGCGGCACCCGTCGTAGTAGAGCCCGTAGTTCCGGCACCGCCTCCCGGCCCGCCGCCACCACCGGCTCGCCGCATCATCATGCCGCAGACCGGCCCGCGCCCCAGCTACACCGCGCCTCCCGGCTCGCCCACTACGCCCATCGGCGGTCCTCAGCGTGGCCGTCCCATCTTTGAACGCCCGCGTCCCGGCGCCCCGGGTTCACCCGGCGCACGTCCCGGCTTTGGCCCAAGCACCGGCCCCGGCGCACGCCGTCCGATGCACCCCACGCGCACCTATCCGGCAGGCAGCGGCCCCGCTCCCGGCATGCCCGGCTATCGTCCCGGTGGTCCCGGCGGCGCTCGCCCCGGTTTTGGCGCACCACGTCCCGGCGGCCCTCCCGGCGCTGGCGGCATGATGCCACCCCCGGGCGATGCTCCTCGTCCGGCACGTCCCGGCCAGCGCCGTGGCGGTCAGCGTTACGAGAAGTCCAAGGAAGGCCCGATGAAGGGCTTCCAGCCGCCACCGCGTTACGGCGGCGCCATGATCTCCACCGAGCCCCTGCCGATCACGCGCACCATCACCGTGACCGAGGGCATCAGCGTAAAGGACCTCGCCGAGAAGCTCGAAGTTCGCGGCAAGGACCTCATCGCCACGCTGCTCATGCGTGGTGTATTCGTCACCGTCAACCAGTCGCTCGACGGCGAGCTGGCGAAGGATGTTGCCCGCCAGTTCGGTGCAGACACCGTCGTCCTCTCCGTGGAAGAGCAGTTGGAGAACGAGGCGATCGAAGGCCTGCTGGAAGATACCTCCGGCCTTGTCGAGATCACGCGTTCGCCCGTTGTCACCGTCATGGGCCACGTCGATCACGGTAAGACTTCGCTGCTCGATGCTATCCGCTCCACTGACGTCGCAGGCGGCGAAGCCGGCGGCATCACACAGCACATCGGCGCTTACAAGGTAAAAATCACCAAGCCGGACTCTCCCGCCTTTGGCCGCGAGATCGTCTTCCTGGATACTCCAGGTCACGAAGCCTTCACCCGCATGCGTGCACGTGGCGCCAAGGTGACGGACATCGTCGTGATCGTGGTCGCAGCGGACGACGGTGTGATGCCACAGACGCTCGAAGCCATCGATCACGCCCGCGCCGCAAACGTGCCCATCATCGTCGCCGTCAACAAGATCGACAAGCCGGAGGCGCAGCCCGACCGCGTCAAGCAGCAGCTCGCTGACCGCGGTCTGCAGCCTGAAGCATGGGGCGGTGATACCGTATTCGTCGATGTCTCTGCTAAGAAGCGCATCAACCTCGACCTGCTCGAAGAGATGATCTGCCTCGTGGCAGACGTCGCTGCGCTCAAGGCAACGCCCGACCGCCCTGCGGTTGGAACGGTGCTTGAAGCCAAGCTCGATCGTGGCCGTGGCGCAGTGGCCAGCATCCTGGTGCAGAACGGAACCCTCCGCACCGGCGACAGCTACATCGTCGGCAATACCTTCGGCAAGATTCGCGCCATGTTCAACGACCGTGGCGTGGCTATCTCTGAAGCTGGTCCTTCCACGCCGGTCGAGATCCTTGGCCTCGAGAGCATGCCAGACGCGGGCGATACCTTCCTCGTCATGGCGGATCGCGACAAGGCGAAGGGCATTGCACAGTACCGCAAGATGAAGGAGCGAGAGGCGCAACTCGCCAAGAGCTCCCGTGTCTCGCTCGAGGGCCTCGCCGAACAGATCAAGCAGGCGGGCGTCAAGGACCTCAACATCATCCTCAAGGGCGATGTGCAGGGTTCGGTCGAAGTACTGGCCGATTCGCTGCAGCGCATGTCGACGGAGAAGGTACGCGTCCGCGTGCTGCACTCCGGCGTCGGCACCATCACCGAGTCGGATATCCTGCTGGCCTCAGCCTCCAACGCTGTGGTCATCGGCTTCAATGTGCGCCCCGAAAGCAAGGCGCAGGAGATTGCCGATCAGGAGCACATCGAGATTCGTCTGCACTCCATCATCTACGAGTTGCAGGACGAAATCACGAAGGCGATGTACGGCCTGCTGGACCCTGTCTTCAAGGAGAACTACCTTGGCCGCGCCGAAGTACTCAATGTTTTCAAGGTCTCCAAGGTCGGCACCATTGCCGGCTGCCGCGTGACAGATGGTCTCATCAAGCGCGACTCGCAGGTTCGGGTCACGCGTGGGGGCACCGAAGTTTACAAGGGCAAGATCGCTTCACTCAAGCGCTTCAAGGACGATGCTGCTGAAGTTCGCGTGGGCGTTGAGTGCGGTATCGATCTCGGCAACTGGAAAGAAGTGCAGGTCGGCGATCTGATTGAATCCTTCTCCACGGAGAAGATGGCTGACGAACTGGGCGCAAACTCAGCCGTTGCAGCAGCGGAAGCCAAAGCAGCAGCGGCCACAGCAGCAGCTGCTGCAGCCGCCGAAGCAGAAGCCAAGCCAGCCGAAGCCTAACCACTTCGTCGCACAGTAATGCAAAAAGGGTGCTCAATGAGCACCCTTTTTGCGTTGCCACAGGGCAGCGGGTATCCGTTTTCCACGGTGTTTTCCTGGTGCGCTACGACGGTGAACCACGGTCATTTTGACGGTCCAAGACGGGCAATTTACCAATTTAGGTTTTTCCACGGTTGAGATAGGCGTAGAGTGGGTTTTCTTACCTGTTTCTTCGGGTTTTATCCGATTGTCTTCGCGGTAACTTAGGGTTTTGGATTGAGCATTGCCACCTGAAAGATAAGGTTTATGTATGCTGTCGCCTTTGATTGACAAAAGTCTCTGACTGCGGGAAAGTTGAATTACGGCAGACATCCCGTCTGCACGTCGTAAGCGTTTACGGTAACCAACGCACCCTGATTACGCGAGCTGGCAATATGCCGGTGAGCACGGAGGTGTTTATGGTTATGTACGCTCAAGCTGTTTCTTCCTTTTCTTTCTGGAGACTTCCTGTTTTCAGCGAATCGTTCACCTTTGGAGGTGGGCGATGACGACTCTCTACCATCCCACTGTTGAAGCGGTTCTCTCACGTCTCTACGCCGAGGCACGAGAAAACGACCGTCAGCTGGAGGTCGAACGAAAGGCTGCTGTCGAAGCTGCCGGGCATCTTGACGAAGAGACTCTGGCTTCGATTCGGAACAGGACGTTTATGGCTGTGGCGCCAGAGGTTGGGAGGCTCTTCTATCTCCTCGTCCGGACCTACAGGCCGTCTCGTCTTGTTGAATTCGGGACTTCGTTTGGGCTTTCGGCTATCCACCTCGCGGCTGCATTGCGGGACAACGGGTCGGGCCATCTGATCACAACCGAACAGAGCCCAGAGAAGGCAGCACGCGCGGCGCAACACTTCGAGCAGGCTGGGCTCTCTGACCTGATCGAAGTGCGCCGGGGTGATGCCTTCGAAACGCTGCGAGGCGTCGAGAAGATCGACATGCTCTTCCTCGACGGATGGAAGCCTCTCTATCTGCCATTGCTTCGCCAGTTGGAGCCGGTTCTGTCTCCACGCTGCCTTGTGGTGGCCGATGACATCCTCAGCCATGCCGCAATACTCGCGCCTTATCTGGATTATGTTCGAGATAAGGCAAACGGGTATGTATCCTGCGAGATTCCGCTGGATGACGGTGTGGAGTTGTCTTTTCGTTGAGGATGCTTTGTACTGCGACGCGACCCAGCCATTTCTGGCTGGGTCGCGGCTCTTCCCCTTTAGGCGTCTGGCCATGACAGAGTGGTTGGTGTCCATTTGGCTTCGCTCGGCGCGAGTGTCCCACTTCGGAATGATGCGATGGTGGCGGTTTGGAGGAGTGCGGTCGCCGCTGCGCGACGATATCCCACTCATCCCGCGATGAAACTGCGTGATGAATGTGCCCACCCAATCTTGAGGTGGTTTGGACGTCTGGGCCACCCGCCGCCTTGAGATGACGGGAAAGGCAAGGGATTATGTATGCTGTTCCCGAATTACCGTCTCCGAATTACCAGAGGATCAAATCCATGGACTACGCGATTCCTCTCCTAGTATTTCTCCTTGCTTATGTCATGTCCGGTATGGGCGATCCATTTCCAGAAGTCTCTACCCATCCATGAAAGCTCAACCATCTTGCTAGGATAGTCGGCAATTAGCATCCGGCTTTTCATGAAGGCATACCACTGGTCGAAAGAGTAGTTCGCATATGTGTTCGGATATGCAATGACAGCATTGTCGTAATGGTTCTTCAGGTCTGCGATTGGAATCAATCCGCGAGAATTCATTTCGTCCATTGCTTTGAGTTGGCTTCCGAATATGAGCAACCATGTCTGCTCATAATGAAAAGTGGCGATCCCCACACCAATTAAACGAGCATAGAACCCTTCCTTGTCATTAGGAAATTGCTGCTGGGCTACTGTCCTCATGTTCTTCTCGAACTCTGCAGTTATAGGACTGTAATAGGCCATAGTAAAGAACTTCTTGGCATCGAACGTAACGTCCGGATTTTGTCCTAATAGTGAGGAAAGGGTGGGAATGCCAGGAACAATTCCTTGATTCTGTTCGGGCATCACTGCGAGTTGTTTATCCGGCTCATTGGAGAAGTATGATTTGGCAATCCATACAGTTGCCAGAAGTATTAGGAGAATGCCCATTCCATAGGCGATGCCAATGGTAAACCAGTGAGACCAGCCGCCTATTTGCGCTCCGAATGCGGTACCCACCAATGTGCATCCGGTTCCGAACGTAATACACCGTCCATTTGTGAAGTGTTCTCGTTCAGCCATGCGTCATTTTCCAGTCTTCGAGACCGCGAGGTAGATTCGCAAGTAACGTGATGACCCACAATCTATGCATTGAGTGTACTCTCGGCGGGTGGCCCATACATTCCATCCAGGTACCAGATCGGGTGCCCCATTCATCGCGCTGTTTGCGATGAGTGGGATATCGTCGCGGCAGCGGCGACCGTATTTTGTTCGGAGCGGCGGGAGGTCATGGTGACGGCATACTGCTTTCCGGTGTCATAGTGCCGGTAGCTGCTCCAGCGCCAGTCTTGCGGCTCCTCTACCAGACCGCG
Organism: Acidobacteriaceae bacterium; assembly: GCA_036404255.1. Lineage (GTDB taxonomy): Bacteria > Acidobacteriota > Terriglobia > Terriglobales > Acidobacteriaceae > JARLFX01. The sequence goes on from DASWOP010000141.1 coordinate 12,405, forward strand.
CCGGACGGGGTTGAAGTGGATGTAGTCCACTTTTTCGGCTCGCTTCATTTCTGAGTGGACATTGAAATCGTAGTAGCGCGCCTGCCAGAAGTGATCCATCCCCGTGGTTTTCAATTTTCTGGTGGATTCCTGCTTGAGCACTTTCAATGCGGTGGAAAGCATGGATACTTCGGGTTCGCTGACGAGTAGATGAACATGCTCCGGCATGACGACGTAGGCGTTGATCCAGAAATGATGTTTCCGCCGGGTTGTTTCTAATACTTCTTCAAAGGTATTGCGGGCTGCGGGTGTGCCGAGCAACGGCAGGCGGCGGTAACAGCTGAAGGTGATGAAGTGCAGATCGCCCGTTTGTTGATAGCGCTTCAGACCTGTTGGCATACCGGCCATGATACGACGAGTTCGCGGGTTGCGCGAATTTCCTACTTTGGGAGTGGTGGCGGTTTGGCGGAAGGCGGTCGCCGCTACGCGACGATATCCCACTCATCCCGCGATGAAGCTGCGTGATGAATGGGGCACCCAGATCTGGTGGTGGTTGGAATGCCTGGGCCACCCGCCGTGAACTCGGTGTCTGTGCAGCGGAAGCTCTTTGGCGGTATGGGTGACGAGGGAAGCGTCTGGATTCTTCGGCTTCGCTCAGAAATGACTCGGTTTAGATTTGTGGTGGGTGGAATGGCGAGAGCGTCGTCGCTGCGCGACGATATCCCACTCATCCCGCGATGAGGCTGCGTGATGAGTGGGCACCTGTAGATGGTCAAAAGGTTCTCACTAAGCCGAATCGCACCTGAAACGGTTCGACGGGGTGGGCAACGCGCGTGAATGTCGCTGGGGCTGTGGGAGAGACCCGGGATTCATAGGCGTAGTCAATGTCGCTATCGTTGCGGTCCAGCATGTTCAGAAATTCGGCAGAGACGTGCCACTTCTTTTTGATTTGATACCCGACCTTTCCATTGAGCAGTGCCGTTGCACGAGAGCGAAAAATTTTGTCAGACGTTAGATCGCGCGGACCGAAGTAGCGCAGGCGCAAGCTCGACGAAAAGCCTTTGCAATCGTGCAGTGTGATGCCTGACGAAATTACCAGGTCGACCGCTTCGGGAACACGTTTGCCGCCGGGACTGCCCGGCGCAGCATCATCGTCATCGATTGTGGCGAACATGGCTCTGGAATTCGCGAGGTCAAAATCAAAAGCCAGGTGTTCCCGAGGCGTGTAGTAGTTCGCCCATTCGATACCATAGCGGTTGCTCGGCTGTCGCGATGCAGTTGTACCTCCGGTGTCGCCAGACTGCTGCAGCTCGGAGGCGCTGCGGAGATACCAGATCGAAAGAGTGCTCTGCAGATGCGGGACGGACGCAGTGCGCATGCCGACCTCACCGCCTTTGGTGGGGATCAGGGCAGGGATTTTCGAGCTGGGCGTATTGGGGTAGGGATTTTCCCCGGAGACCGGCTCCACCGTCTGAGTTGTGCCACGCCCGTCGTTGGAGTGAAAACTGAATCCGCCCTGAGCATAGAACTCAGTATTGGCCCACGGTCCGAAGATTAAATTCAATTTTGGGCTGGGCAGAAACTTGCTGGCTGTGCCGGAATTGGCCGAGGTAACCAGGCTGGTGACGTCAAAGTGTTCTACGTCACCGCGCAAGGCCGCGACGGAGCGGAATTTTTTCACCCACTGGATTTTATTTTCCACGTAAAAACCTAATTGTGTGTCTGTAAAGCGATCCGCTTGCGTGGTCGCGGGCAAGGTGTTGCCGGTGCCGGAATCCGTTTTATCCACGCGCACTCGATTTTCCGACTGGTAAAGACCGTTGTGAATCCAATCGTTGCGGAGTTGCAGGCCGAAGGTTGTTGCCACCTTGCGGCCAGACCACTCGCTGAAAATTGTATGGTGTGTGTTCAGTCCAGCCACCCAGCGCCTGTCGTGCTGCTCGAACTGATCGCCGCGAGTGGTGTCCGTCAGGAAGTACGTGAAATCGGAGAACAAATCGAGATCGTAATAGAAACCGTAAGCCATCAGTTTCGACTCGGAGTTTGTGCTTTGGCGATGCCCCTCAGCCTGCAAGCTATAACGCTGGCTGTGGCCACCGCCCGTGGGATCTAATGTGCCGTATAAACCAACCAGGGGCACGGCATCCACAGGGATTTGATCGCTCGAATGCCATTTCCCGTGGTAGGCGCGGGCTGTAATACGGAGACCATCGGCGTCCGTGCCCTGACTGTAGGTTAGGATTCCGTTGTATTTGGCATATGCATCGGGATGCACCCATGGGCCGTTGTCGTAATACGCTTCTCCGCCGTATAGTAAACTTCCCAAACCGAGTTTTAGCGATGTGCCGAAGACAGCCCGCCCATAGCCGTACGTGCCACCTTCCACCTTGACGAAGTTCTGGGGCAGCGTCTTGAAATATTCCACATGGGCCGATCCGGCGGAGCCATAGTTGCCGATATCTGCGTAGTAAGGACCTTTCTCGAAGTTCACCTGCTTCACAAACTCCGGGATAACGATGTTCATGTCCGAGTAGCCCTCGCCGTGCGCGTGCGAGGGCAGATTCAGCGGCATGTCGTCGATAAAGATGGCGAAGTCCGTGCCGTGGTCGAGATTGAAGCCGCGAAGATAATACTGGTTAGCCTTACCGCCGCCGGCGTGTTGCGTGATGATGAGGCCGGGAACCGTCTCCAACACTTCTCCCGAACGAAGAATCGGGCGATCCTGGATTTCCGTTGCGCCCACTGTTCCCTGGGTGCCGGATTGGGCAATTCCGATGAGGTCATTCTCCCGGCCCTGCACGTTGATGGTGGTGCTCACAGCGCTCACCGCCAGAGAGATATGCAGCGGGGCCGGCATCCCGGTGGTTCCTATGGTGACGGAGATTTCTTTGGTTGCAAAACGGGGATTCGATACGACGAGTTGATAATTACCTGGCGCGAGTCCGGAAAGGACGAAGGAGCCGTTTCTGTCCGACTGTGCCGTTCTTTGTAT
>DASWOP010000142.1:0-1961 GCA_036404255.1 Acidobacteriaceae bacterium
GAAATGAGTCAAACTGAATGTGGGTTGAAACCATGCCAGACGTGCGCCGCAGTACAAGGAACAGCGAATCGGTTGATAACTACCTGAAGGCCATCCTGTTTCTGGGTGGGACGGAGGAGCGCCGGGTGACCAGCAGTTCGCTGGCGGACCGGCTGGAGGTAGCGCCAGCCTCGGTGACGAACATGCTGCAGAAGCTGGCTGGCGCGGCGGAGCCGATGGTGGAGTACGAGCGGCATCGCGGGGTGAAGCTCTCCCCCACGGGCAAGCGGCGGGCGCTGGAGGTGGTGCGGCATCACCGGCTGATCGAGACCTTTCTCTTCGAGATACTGGATTACCCGATCGACGAGGTGCACGACGAGGCGGAGCGGCTGGAGCACTTCATCTCCGAGCGGTTCGAGGAGAGAATTGCGGCGAAGCTGGGCTATCCGACGAGCGATCCGCATGGGCACACGATTCCAACGCTGAGTGGCGAGATGCAGGAGCCGGAGTCGATTCCGCTGACGGACGTGGCGGGCGAGGGAAGCTACCTGATCGCGAGCGTGTCTGACGAGGATGGGGAGAAGCTGCGGCAGTTGAAGACGATTGGGATTGCGCCGGGAGCGTTTGTGCATGTGAAGAAGCGCGATGCTATGGCGGGATACTGGCTGCGGGTGGGGCATTCGCTGGAGCTGGTGGAGCTGGCGCCGGAGATCGCGCGGGAGATTCGCATTGCGCCGGAACCGCAGCCTGATTTTCCGGCTTGATGGGCGTGATCTGATGGGGCACGGCTGAAGCTGTGCCCTGGAGCATTTCTACTGTTGCTGCAATGATTTGTGGCGGCACTTACAAAGCAGATTCCGCGCGCTACGCTTCGGAATGACAAATAAATAAGTTTAGGAATGACAAGTAAATAGGTTTGGCTTCGGAGTGGCAAATCAATGGGCTTAGCGAAATCCTTACACCAATAGAACATTTGCTCTAACAAAAGTGAGCATTCAAGAGGGTGACAAAGTTGATGAAGGTACTGGTAATCGGTGGCGGCGGGCGCGAGGATGCGATTGTTTGGGCGCTGGGCAAGTCTCCGCAGGTGAGTGAGATTGTGTGTGCGCCGGGGAATGGCGGCATTGCACAACGGGCGCGGTGCGTGGCGGTGGATAGCAACAGCCTGAGCGATCTGCTGCGCGTGGTCGAGGGGGAGAAGCCCGACCTGACCGTAGTGGGGCCGGAGGTCCCGCTGAGCCTGGGGATTGTGGATGAGCTGAAGAAGCGCGGGCTGCGGGTGTTTGGGCCGACCAAGGGTGCGGCGATGCTGGAGACCAGCAAGGCGTTCGCCAAGGATTTTATGCAGCGGCATGGGATTCCGACGGCGCGGTATACGGTGTGCCATTCGCTGGATGAGGCGCGCGGCGCGCTGCGGAATTTTCCCGGTGCGGTGGTGGTGAAGGCGGATGGGCTGGCTGCGGGTAAGGGCGTGGTGTTGTGCGCGAATCCGGCGGAGGCGATGGCGGCTGCTGAAGGGATTTTCAGCGGTGAGCTGCTGGGTGCGGTTGGAGCGCAACTGGTGCTGGAGGAGTTGCTGGAAGGGCCGGAGATTTCATTCTTCGCGTTGTGCGATGGAACCAGCGCGATTGCGATGCAGTGTGCGCAGGACCATAAGCGCATTGGCGAAGGGGATACGGGGCCGAACACGGGCGGGATGGGGGCTTACTCGACGGATGAGTTGATGAGCGAAGGCATGCGCGCGTGGGTGATGCAGCATGTGGCGCTGCCGGTGGTTCGTGGGATGCGCGAGGAGGGTGTGCCGTTCGCGGGCGTGCTGTTCATCGGGCTGATGATGACGGCGGACGGGCCGAAGGTGCTGGAGTTCAACACGCGCTTCGGCGATCCGGAGACACAGACGCTGATGATGCGGCTGGAGAGCGATGTGGTGGAGCTGTTTGACGCGAGCATTGACGGGCGGGTGCGGGATTTGAAGCTGCGGT
>DASWOP010000143.1:0-16584 GCA_036404255.1 Acidobacteriaceae bacterium
ATCTTCCCACAGTCCCGTGGGCGCATTCAACCCGCTAAGCCCTGTTAGACCGGTCAGCGCGATCTGCCCCCCGGCAGCAGTGATTTCGACAACACGATTGTTGCCCGTATCCGCGATGAAGACATTCCCAGAGCTATCCACCGCAACACCCTGCGGATTAGAGAGGCCCGTACCAAGTGATGTAACCGTTGTGCCGCCCGCGAGCAGTTTCGCAATCCGGTTATTCCCCGCATCGGCGACAAAGATATCCCCTGCTCCATTTACTGCAATCTGCGCAGGCTTGCTCAGGCCGGTGATCATAGTTGCCGCTGTCATACTGCCCGCGGAAAATTTCACAACCGTATTTCCCGCGGCGTCAGAGAGGTAGCTGTTTCCAGCTGCGTCGACAGCAACACCTCCTGGAGTTAATCCCGTACCAATCGTCGAGGTTGCCGCCGGATCAACGGACAGGTTTGGTGCTACGCCTGTACCTCCCAATAAAACTGTGGCAACCGGTGCGGATGCCGTCTTGAGCTGCAGCGCCCCGCTGCGCCGTCCTGCACGAGCCGGGGCAAACTGCACATTGAATGTGCATACCGTATTCAGCGCCAGTGAAGTACCCAGCGCGCAGGTATTGCTACCTGCGTCGGCAAACTCCGTTGTCGCACCGCCCTGTAGCCCAAAGCTCTCTGTCGTCAGAATTGTATTCGCAGTTTGAATCTGGAACGCCAGCTGCTGCTTCAACGGGGTGGCGCCTACCTGAGTATTGGCAAACTGAGTATTGAAGGAGAACTGACGCACAATCGCATTGGTGCTCTCGCTTTCAATCATGTTGCCGTAGCCATCAAACGTGAGGTGTCCGCCTGCCTGTACGACTGCCTGGAGCGAAGGACAGTTATCGCCAATCGTATCCACTGTTGTCGGTCCCGCCGTACCCGCGCAGAATGCTCCAGCAGTCTTGGTTGCACTGCCGCCAGCTATCACCGTGGCAATGGCTGTCTGCGCATTCACCTTCCACACCAGCTTGCTGGTTCCATCCCATAGATACAGGTTGTTCGCGCTGTCGATGCCGGCGGTCTGTACTGTGGAAAAGCTCAGCGTAGTTGCCGTCTGTGTGCCGGAGACGGCAAGCCCAGCTGCGGCAGTCACTACTGGAGTTGAGCCTCCTCCAGCCACCGTATACACATAACCGGCCTGCGGATTGGTGATACCCGGTAACGTTCCACCCGCATACACCGCGCGCAGCTTGCCATTGGTGTAATCGCCTATATAGAGATTGTCATAAGAATCAAAAAATATTGAGTAAGGTGAGTTGAATAGTGCTGCAGTCGCCAGCCCACCGTCACCGGTAGAACCATAGGAGCATCCTGACGTTATAGGCTGCACGCAACCCGGACTTCCCGCAACCGTGCTGATGATGCCCGTCACCGCATCAATGCGGCGCACATTATTATTGGTGCCCGTCCCTGCAACATTGCCGTCAGCCGCATAGATATTTCCCTTGGAGTCCAGCGCGATATCGCGCACGGAATACATCTCTACTGCAGCATTGCTTGCAAGTAGACCATCACCGGCGTAGCCATTCGCCTTGGAAGTAACGATCGTATAGATGTAGCCTGGGACCGGCGTATTACCATTCAGCAGTGTAATAAGATTGCCCCCCACAGTCCCACCCACGTAGACCACGCGTACCGTTGCTGCGCCGGCGCCACTCGAAAAGTAGACGTTTCCATCTTTATCGAGAGCCACAGTACGCGGCTTGATATAGGCCTCACCCGCCGGGCAATTATCACCATTGGATGAGTTCGCAATCGGTCCGGTGCCCGCCCCATTACAGTAGAGTGCCTTGGTTGTGCTGCCTGTCGGTGCGCTGGTCGCCATTGCGCCGGTGCGTCCGCCCGCCAGCGTGTAGATATTTCCCGGAGTCACCGTCAGTCCGGTCAGCGTCGGATTCGCAGCGATAATTGCCGCCGCCAGCGCTGCTCCGCCCTTATAAATCACTCGCACTTGATAATGCCCGTAGTCGCCTATGTAAATATTGCCCAGCGAATCCACCGTGGCTGCATACGGTGTAAGAAACGAAGCCTGCGTTGCCGGACAGCCATCGCCATATAAACCTCCCGAGGAGAAGGCAGCAAGACTTGCCGCGCAGACAGTTCCACCCGAGCTCGGGGTGATGCCCCCAACAATAGTCGGGATGGTCAACTGCTGCACCTGGGCCTGCACGGTTGTCGCTACGCTACCGCTTGCGAGCGTCACCATACCGGCAAAGGCGATCTGCTTCCAGGAAAAACTTCTGTTGTGCTTCATCATCTGTCCCTCTTACTTCTATTCCGTGCTTGCGAGTTTGATATTGCTCGCCTTATTCATCGCACCTGCGTGCAGATTGCTCGTACTTATTTCTTTTGACCTGCGCCTCAAAAATGAAGAACCGCGCCCAGTTGTAAACGCCGTCCATTCGATCCTGCGGTACCATTTGTTCCGACCGTTCCCGTAATGATTCCGAAGGTTGAAGTGGCGGCAGCGCTCGTCGAAGAAGATATGGAAACTCCTGGAGCTGCCAAATTCGGAGTATTGAACACATTGAAGGCCTCTGCGCGCAGTTGCAGCCTATCCTTCTTGCCCGGTAGCTTAATGTCTTTCGATAGACTGAAGTTCGTATTGATGTACGCCGGTCCACGCATATAGTTCCTGCTGAGTGTGCCGAATTTTCCTCCGGATGGCACCACCCAAACACATTGGGGAGTTACCGAGCCTGCCTGGCAAATATCGTCGGGTGCATTTCTAAACCACGCCCCCGCCTTCTCCAGCCGATGTCGATTACCTGGAAGATTTGGGTTCGCTCCCGGCGCAAGGCTTGGCCGCTGGATGCGCTGGTTCCTGTAACTCACGTCGCCAGAGACAGCAATGTTCAATGGAGTGCCAGTGCGAGCGTTGTAGATGCCGCCGAAACTCCAGTCATTGACCACCGCACGGACAATGTGCGATCCATGCTTCATAGATGGAAGCCGCAGTGTCCATCCCAAATTCAAAATATGCTTGGCATCATAATCCGACGGGGCATACTCACTGCGCAGTTTGAGCGGCTGCGGCACATGTGCCGTTGTCGTCGCACCGTTGCTTTGAACATCCATCGACTTCGCATAAGCATAGGAGAGATAGACAACCAGGCGCTTGCGGGTCTTCATGCTGTAGGTGGTCTGCAAACCGTGGTAATTCGAAGTACCCACAGTGGCCAGATCTACAATTCCCTGCCCACCGTAGTTGAAGCCCGGATACAGCGAGCGTGCTGCATAGGAATCCGCTGTGGTAGGGTCACTCGGGCAATAGAGCGAAGGATTGATCTTGTAATACGCACCCTTGCAGTCATAGATGGATGGGTTCTGATCCAGTGGTACAGTCTGGTGTCGCCCAAACTTGCCAACATAGTTCACCTCCAGCGTGCCGCTCTTGCCGATCTTCTGTTGGATGCCGAAGTTTACCGCCAGAGTGGAAGGAGTCGTCTGGTGTGGATCGGCATAAACAATGGTGTACGGGCGTGTGAACTGCGGGTTACCCTTGACATAGTTATCTGGAATCGCCGCCTGACCCAACAGCGGATTGGAGTAACCTCCACTCGGGTATGCAATCGTGCTTGAGTAGTGGTAGGGCTGACCTACGCCAACCACATTGGCGTTAATTGCATCGTAGAAAATCCCGATACCACCACGGATTGATGTGCGTCCTGTGCCAAAAACGTCATACGCGAAACCAAGACGCGGTGCGATAGACGAATACTTCGTAGACGGAGATGGATTGCCGATGCCCGGATCGCCCTGGTAAGCTACGCTGGAGGGAGCAGACGGAAAGACCACGGATTGGTACCCCGGTATGAACGTTGTTCCTCGTCCATCGCTCTCCTTCCATGCCATCGGAATCTCATACCGCAAACCATAGTTGATGGTCAGCTTAGACGTTGCGCGCCAATCATCCTGCGCATAGAGATAGAAGGCATTTTGCGTTGCGGCCAGATTCGTCGCATTTCCGACAACTGCCGAAAAAAGAAAGCCAGTCAGAAAATCACCTACAGCCGTCCCGGTGTATGTCTGCTCCGATGTAAGATACGGCACCTGATCGAAGCGATGCAGATAGCCGAGGTTCAGATATTGCGCGCCGAACTGATAGTTATGGTTGCCTTTCGTCCAGGTGAAGTTTTCGGTCACTTCAAGGTTTTGCGTCACCGTGTCGGAGTAACCTGAGTTTCCACTGCCTTCAGTGAATCGGTTGGTTGCCTCCATCCTGGGCAGCGTCGGGTGTCCAGGAATCACCAGGCTCGATCCCAGATCATGCAATGTTGTCGGGTCCATTGGCGTGATGTTGTAGGCATACCGTTTGTACCCGACTCGCAATACATTTAGCATGTTGGGCCGCAGAACGAATGTATCTCCAATACTCCCAAAATAAATGCCGGCGCTGTTGAAGTCCTGATCGTACGTCGCAATGCCTGAGTTCGTAGAACTCTGGATACTGTTGGAGGTCAGATCGTTTACGTTGGTAACGTAAAAGCGGGCATCCAGTGTATGCCGGCGCAAATTGTAATCAATGCGCACGAGTCCGTTGTAATCGTTACGAGGCTGATTTGCCTTGGGCACAGCAGAGAGCAGTCTGGAATTATTGGCATTCAGTGCGCGCGTAGCGATGGGGAGATACTTATTCGTGAATGCAACCGTCGTAGAGTTGAAACAGACAACCGGTATCTCCGGATACGGTAGATACTGCAAAGTGGCTGCGGCAGTAGCGCCGCCAAGCGCCCCGGTCAGATACGACAGACACGTTGGATTCAGTGTATTGCTCGCAATGCTGGTTGGCCCAAGTCCGCCTCCCCGGTAAATAGGATTGCGCATCATGTGGTTGGGCAGCGTTCCAGTCTCCGGAAAATCAGCAAGAAAATTTCCGCACTGCTTTCCCGCAAATGCCGTAGATACACAGGGCAGTGCTGCACCGCTGTCTGTAAGACCAAGTTCTGGAGCAGTTGGTGTCTCGTCAGCTGCGGCTACCTGCCCGGCAAGTCGCAGATCCTGGAATGCGACAAAGTAAAACATCTTGTTGTGCAGGATCGGGCCGCCGAGTGTCGCACCAAACTGGTTCGACACAAGGTGGAGTGAACCACCCACAATAGGACCAAGAAAATAATCGGAAGAGTTAAACGCGCCGTTCTGGTGATACTCCCACAGCGTGCCATGGATCTGGTCAGAGCCGGAGCGCGTAATCGCGTTGAACACACTGCCCGAGTTGCGTCCGTACTGCGCTTTGTAATTATTTAGCAGTACGCTAACTTCCTGTAGCGCCAGACGCGGTGGAAAATTGAGTCCCGTATTGGTGAACACATTGTTCCAGATCGATCCATCCAGCAAAAAGAGATTCTGATTACTACGCGAGCCCGATACGGAATACGTTGGGCCGCCAGTATCACTGGTGAAGGTCGTCGGCGCGCTCACACCACTCACTCCGGGCAACAGGGCCGCGAGCGAAACAATGTTCTCGCCGTCGATCGGGAGATTCTCCACAAAGTTCTGGTTGATCATGGCACCGATCGTTGCTGACCGCGTATCCACGGTCGTGCCCTCGGCCTCTACCGTGACGGTGGCCTCCGATGAGCCAGGAATCAGCCTCGCATCCAGGCGAATATTCTGATCTGCATCCACATGCAGCTCCCGCGTCTCGTCATTTTGGAAAGTCGGTGCGGAGAACTTTACGGTGTAGATGCCCACTGGCACATCGTTGAAGAGATATTCACCTTTGCCGTTGCTCTGGACGCTGACAGTGCGATTTTGGCCGGTCGAGGTCAGGGTAATGGTTGCACCCACCACCACCGCCCCCTGCGAATCTTTCACGTTGCCAGCTACAGTACCGGTATTCTGCGCCTGCGAAAGAACCACCTTTGCCGACATCATAAACAGAACAACAAGTGCCAAACAGGAACCACGCATCATTCCCGCAACAATCCCTCTACGCCTGCAGTTAGCCTTCATTTGCTTCACCAGTACCTTTTTCTTCCAAGCATTCATTCCAAAGAACTTTTGTGTTATCGCTAACACATTTGACCCTGAAATTCTCTTCACGACACATCTCAACCAAATTATTTGGGCAATTCACTTTGCACCGCTGGATGGGTGAACGTCAAGCCCCCTCCCTTCTGAGCGGCTAATGACTTCAATAGCACTAGGCCAAAATTATTTCCGCAAAGAAAGTAGCCAGATTTGGATTCAATATGTTAGCGTTCACATGCTACCTCAAATGGTAATTCATTTTCACGAATTATATGATCACCTTTTTTTCTGAGAACGTCGCAAGAATGCCCGAATCGCCATTTAAGAGCACGCTGGCGTCAACGCTCGCCCTGCTGATGCTCCTGGCTCTTGTCAGTTGCAGCGCCGGAAGCAGCAACGCACAAACTGCCACTTCGCAGCCTGGAACGATCTCGCTTCTCTCTTCATCCATCACGGCAACCCAGGCAAGCGGATCGATCAGCATTACAGTGAATCGTACCAACGGCTTCAATGGCGCAGTCACCGTCGCCTACGCTACCAGCAATGGGACAGCCACCGCTGGCACAGACTACACCGCCACCAGCAGTTCGCTCACCTGGCCCGATGGAGATACGACGCCTCGTCTTGTCGCCATTCCGATCAACGCATCACCTGCGTTCTATGGCTTACGCACCTTTGCCTTTACGCTGAGCGCTCCCACTGGCGGCGCCATACTGGGTACGGCAAGCGTTGCCGTCAGCATCACCGGCAATTCCACTTCACCGGCCATGCCGGGAACGCTTGGATTCTCCTCCAATAGCGCTACAATCGCGCAGACGGTGGGCTCCATCATCGTTCCGGTCAGCCGGTCCAGCGGCTCCAGTGGCGCAGTCGCAGTCTCCTATGCCACCGGGAATGGTTCAGCCACAGCAGGCAATGAATACGCGGCAACCTCCGGTTCGTTGAGTTGGGCCGACGGAGACACGGCAGTGAAAAACATCACGGTCCCCCTCAGCAACGCATCGCCCTACAATGGCTCGCATACGTTTATGATTACCCTCGCTTCTCCCACCAACGGTGCGGCACTGAGCGCCATCCCTTCTGTCACGATAAACGTAACCGGCAGTTGGATCGCCCCATCAACGTATTCGCAATTCGATCTTTCTAAATGGAAACTGACGCTGCCAATCGATCAATATGGCGGCACTGGTGGCACCAATGGAACACAGTATGAGGCATACACAATCTATCCGGCGCAACTTACCGCAGGCTTCACAGATGCCTATTTCTACGCCGACACTTCCGGCAATGTCATCTTCACCGCGCCTTCCAACGGTGCCAGCACCTCGCCCGGCTCCGGCTCTGACCACACCCGCTCCGAACTGCGCGAGCTCTACACCGGTACCGGTGCAGACAGCAACAACGACTGGAGCAGCACTATCGGAGGCACCCTGACCGCAACCTGCAGGGTTCTATCCGTTTCGGTGAATTCGGATGAAGCAACGATCGGACAGATTCACGGACAGAACTACGTATTCATGCTGATCATCTACCGGCCCGGCAACAAAGATATTGCCGTAGATATATATACGAGTAACACCAGTACCAGCGCGCATTCGCGGACATCGTTACTAACCGGAGTCAATTTAGGAGACACGGTCACCTACTCCATTCGGTATGCCGGCAGCACCATCACGACTACCGTAAAGGATGTAACGACAAACTCCGCCACTCAGACCTTGCTCTCTTCCCCGGATAGTACATGGACTGGCACTGGTGTGTACTTCAAGCTTGGTGCTTATCATGCAGTTCCAAATAAAGGAAATCCCGCTGGCGACCAGACCCAGGTATCCTTCTCGGCCTTTGCCACAACGCATTAGCAACAACTATCGCTGTCCTAACTGAATGGAGAACATCATGCGTCGTATTCAACTCTTATGCATCATCGCCCTTTTACTGATGGTCCCAGCGCTCCCCGCGCAGGATGCGGCGCCAGCCAATGCAGTAACGGCTGCGCCGAAAGTCATGGACACGGACTGGCCATCCAAGTCAAAAGATCACCTGAATGTAGAAAAATGGGCCACACGGCATGCGGCCATTCTGGAAGCGGAAAAAACTCAGCGGCCTAATCTGATCTTCATCGGCGATTCCATCACCCAGCGTTGGGAAGCCACTGGAGCACACCCGGAGACCGACTATGTTTCCGTCTTTAAGCATTTCTATGGTGATCGCAACGCAATGAATCTCGGCTTCTCTGGCGACACCACTGCGAATGTTCTCTGGCGCATTGAAAACGGCGAATTAGACAATATCCATCCCGCCGTCGCGGTGTTATTGATTGGCACAAATAACAACGGCGCCAGCCGCACCACACCTGCTCTACGCACTGCAGCCGCCATTGAACTGATCGTGAAGGAACTTCATCAGAAGCAGCCGCAGATGAAAATCCTGATCATCGGCATTCTGCCGAAGCAGACAACGCCTGAGAAGCTGGCGATCGATCACACCGTCAATGTCATGGTTGCGCATGATCTGGCCAAAGACAAACTCGTCACCGTACTCGACATCGGCAACATCTTCTACTCGAAGGACGGCACGCTCAACCTGGATCTATTTCAGGATCAGAAAAAAGATCCTTCTCGCCTTGCACTCCACCCCACGGCTATCGGCTTGCGTATGGAGGCTGAGGCCATCGAACCCACGCTGGCCAGGCTGCTCGGAGACAAACCGAAACAGTAGCCCTAACCATATGGTCGCTATAAAAAATGGGACGAGCAATGCTCGTCCCATTTTCATATTCCTGCGTATTAGCTATGGTCCAACTTTAGCTACCAGCGGTGTCACAACTGGAATCGCAACGCCAATGAACTCCGAAACACTGTTATCGCCCGAATTCACTGTCCAGACATTTCCGCTCGCATCCACCGCCACCCCAATCGGCGTGCTTAAGGTGCCCAGCCCCGTAGATGGGTTCGCTGCACTGTAAGTGCCCGATGAGACCGCGAGTTTTGACAACGACCCGGCCGAACGTCCGTTCGTAATCCACACTGCGCTAGAGCCATCAATGGCCATCGCCGCTGGAACATTAATACCTCCGCCCGCATATGAAGTAGCAGCAAGTGCTACCCCTCCATTATTAAATCCATCCAATGCACTGGTGCCCGAGCTTGCCAGCCAGATGTTCCCGTTCGTCCCGCTATTACCACTTGTATCCGCTGCCACAGCCATGGGACCAATCGTATTGCTATCCGTATAGCCGGTTACCGTGCTGCTCAATTCCACTCCGGCGTTAGAGAACTTCACTACGTTGCCATAGCCGATGTTCGATGTCCAGATATTGCCACTACCGTCCACGGCAATGCTACTCGGCTGATTAAATGAACCGCCGCTACGGCCGCCGGCAAGTGCCGTACCCACACCACCGCTGGATATCTCTACGATGGTGTTGCTATTCAGATTCGCAACCCAGGCGTTGTTTGCGGAATCAATGGCAATAGCTGTTGGCGCTACCAGGTTGGAAGCCGACGTATAACTCCCAGCCAGTGCACCGGTGCTGCCATCCAACTTCACTACGGAGTTAGTTGCCGTATTCGCTACCCATACAGTGCCTGTTTTGTCGATTGCGATACCCTGGGGACCAATCAGCGTTCCGCCGCCTTTGTAGCCAGTGCTGCCAGAGAGAATCGCTCCATTTGCTGCGATCTTGGTTACGCTCAATCCGCCTTCATTCGTAACCCATGCATTGCCGCTGGCATCAATTGCAACGCCATAGGGCGCCACCAGCGAAGCATCCGAATATTTGAGAGAGAGACTCCAGTCCTGTGGCGCGCTTGTAAGTTGAGGATTGCCAAAAGGAGCTCCAACCGCCGGAATCTGGTTGAAGATCGTGCCAATATTGTTGCCTGGGTTGCTTGCAATATTCGCGGCCGCTGTAATCGTATCCGTTGGCGCAACCCCATTTGAGTTTTGTGTGATTCCCGCCAGAGTATTGCATGCAGTTGCATTGGCATTCGGATCGCTGTTGATGCAGCTTGAAATCGCGTTAGCCAGCGAGTCGATCAGTCCCGCCGGCGATACTGTTGTATTGACTGGAAGAGACGGCCCCGGCACAGACCCCGCGCTGAAGTCCACCAGATTGTTCGCCATCGTCATCGCGTTGGCCACCGCAGTCGCGTTCGGGTTGGCGACGTGCGCATAATCCGCACCCATGAATGGCGCCAGCACATACGCACCGGCAACAGTGGTCACCTCATTCACATTAATATATGTTGCACTCGACAGTGCCGAGCACGGGCCCAGAGCCGCCATCAGCCCTAAAAAGCTATTGGTCGTGCTCGCTGCAGGGATCGTCTTGCCATAGGTAATGGTGAGATAGACCTGTGCATTGGACGGACAGTCGTAGTCCCCGGTAATGCTGAAGTAGCCACTCGAATTTGTCACGACCGGATAGGTTCCAGTTCCCCCCGCTCGCGTGGTGGATGCAGAAGAGATCAGAGGCATCGCCGCACTCTTATTTGCCCCTGTTCCAACAGCATAGAGTTGCACTACACCACTATCCACAGGGTTCTGGCCCCCCATGGCGCGACCCGTGATCTTTGTGCCCGCAGGAAACGGCTGTGTAGTCGGCGTGTAAAGACCGCCGCCCGTGGAGCAACCCGCCACCAGCAGAGCCAGTCCTGCCGCGGCCATGATCGTTTTTTTGATCCCTTGTGGAGTTCTTGTCATGTTATCCATCCCGCGTCGTCTCTAGTGTGATGTAAAGGTTCTGCTCACTGTGGTTGCTGCATTGAATCCGTTGATCGGAGCCGCATCTGCTGTAATGGTGATGCTTCCCGCACCCGTTACCGTCAATACCGTCCCACTCACCGATGCCAGGCTCGATCCGGCCGTTACGGTGTAAGTAATGGTCTGTCCGGCATTCGTGCGCGCCGTCAGTTCGTAGGGTCCGCCAATTGGGAAGTTAGGCAGCGCTGGGAAGAATATCCTCTGCGTCGCGCCACCCGTCACGGTCAGGATTCCGTTTACCGTTGTAATCGTGTAGTTGCTCGCCACAAGCGTACCCACTGCTGCAGTAATTGGATAAGTGGCCACAGCAGAGGTCTGCGTCGCTGTGGTTGTAATCGAAGGTGAGCCCGTAGTCGCACTCGCCTGCGTTTCGCTGTAGGCGAAGCCCGTCAGTGTATAGCCCAGGCTGTTTGGCTGGCCATACGTACGGCTTGAGCTTGTCGCCGTGAGCGTCAACACTGCCTTCGCCACGCTAAGACCAGTACTACCAGACGTGCTTGAACTGTTATTCGTATCCCCGCCGTAGCTTGCTGCCAGCGTATGGCTGGTCGCCGTAATGCCGGCGAGCGAGAAGCTGCACGAGCCAGCATTCAGCGTGCAGCTTCCAGCAGCAGCACTATCCAGCAATAGCGTCACCGTTCCCGCCGGATTGCCGCTGCCCGAAGTCGGCGCCACCGTGACCGTACCGGTTACCGCCGCACCATAAGTTGAGTTGGCATTATTCACCGCCAGCGTAGTTGTGGTGGTAAACAGTCCGCCAGTCACATTAAGCGTCAGCGGCGTTACTGTGGTAGAGCCAACAAAATTGGAGTCGCCGCCATACGTCCATGTAATGCTGTGGCTGCCCGCTGCCAGCGAACTGGTCGTATAGTACGCTTCACCGGAGGCATCCAATGTGCCAGATGCCAGCGTGGTCGTACCGTCCTTCAGCGTGTAAGTGCCCGTTGGAATGGTGTACGTTCCGTTCGAAATCGCGCCCAGCCCCGGAGTCTGTGGCCGCATCAGGATCGTGATGCTTCCACCTGCATTTACCGTCACCGTTGTGGCGGAGGGAACAAAGGCATTGACTGCCGTAGCAAACGCAGTGGTTGGTACCCAGTTCTGCGTTGAAGAGATCGCGCTCGGAACCGTCTGCCCAAGGAAGTTGTTCGGGTAGAACGCCTGTGCCTGGGCCAGCGTCAGCGCGGTCGGCGGAACGTTATTCGCCTCCGGAGTTCCCGGATTCAGTGAACTCGTCTCGCGCGGGCCAGAGGCACCGGAACCGGTATTGCCGCTGGTGCCAAGATATGGAATGCCATTCAGATCAGCCGATCCCGTCGCCGGATCCGTGTAGGTCATGGTGTTGTACTCCAGGAACGTGGTCGTACTGAGCGATGGCCCAAGCCCGGTCGTGTAGCCAAGCGGATTCACCTGATCCACGGAAGCGTTCAGCATTACCCACGTCGAATATGTTCCATAAGGGCGCCCGAAGTAGAGACTCGTCATACCCGTGCTCTGCGAAGTGAACACATTGTTGTTCATCACATAGCCACTCAGGTAGTCGTTGGCGCCTCCAGTCTGAGTCGCCTTGTTCTGAGCATGGATCGTCTCCGTCCCCGTTGCGGTGGATCCGTGCCACGTGGTGTATATGCTGGTGGAGTCAAAGACCGCAGCTGCGTCACCGAAGATAAAGTCCACGTCGCCGGCGACCTTTCCGCGAAACCAGTACTGCCGCGATGGTACGTATCCATTGGAGCCGGAGCCCTGGCTGGCCGCGTAGATTGTGTCCTGCTGGCTGGTGGTGAACACATTGTTCATCATCGCCAGGTCAGACGTCATCCAGATGACCAGCGCCTGTGAGCCGCAAAGCAGCCCGCTGTTGTAAAGGTCTGCATATGTCCTCGCAATGGGCTGATTCACAATGCAGGAGTCGGTGGAGACGGTGTGGTAGGTTGTAGTCGTTGTAGTCGTATCCGTATCGTAGGTATTGACCAGCGAAAGATTCTCGCTGTAGAAGCCATTGGGAATCGTCGTCGCCGTACTGAGCGCGGTATTGACTCCCTTGGCAACCACAAGAGTCGCGGACCCTTCATCTCCCGTAAACACTGAGCTTCCGCTGGGCAACTGCGAGCCGTTACTGTTAGCCGCCGTAAACTCCCCGACGTAGGGATAGCTCGAACCGAAGGCCCCAGCCGCGCGAGTCAGTACGACCTTGGTCGGATCGCCTCCCAGCCCACGCAGCGCCACATTCGGCTGCACCACGGTAACGAATGCGTTATAAGTACCGGGCTTGATATAAACCGACCCGCCGGACGTCAACTTGTTGACCGCAGCCTGCACAGTGCTGTAGTTTCCGGTGCCATCTGCGGCGACCAGCATCTGCGTTGCGCCAACCGCAGCCGTCGTGTTCGCCTGAGTTACCGTGTAAGAAACCACGCTGCCTGTGGACTGCGTGTAGTTAGTCGAATCAGTAGGAACGAAGGTAACTTCAAGCGAGTAGGCGCCAATTGGCAAGTAGCTCGCCGAGTGAACGGCCTGCGCCGTGCCGCCGCCGCTGGGCGTTGCCGTGTAGATGAAGGCTCCCGGAGCTGTTGCGGTCGCATTCAGCACTGCCGTACCCATGGCGGTGCTGTACGGCTGCGTAGTTGTCGTCGGAGTCCATGAGACCGTCGTCGCAGCCTTTGTGACGGTGAAGCTGGTCGCTGAAACGGTGCTCGATCCGGTCATACCGTTCTGCGAAGCGAAACTGGCCGTGATACTGTGCGTACCTGCCGTCACACCGGAGAGCGAAACTGTCGCAACTCCGCTGCCATTGAGTGCCACGCTCACCGGCGTATTGGTGTCCAGCGTGTACGTGATGTTGCCAGTGGCTGTGCCCGAACTTGCCGTCACCGTTACATCGAAGCTCACCTCTGTCCCAGTAGCCGCATAGATCGGGTTTGCCGGCGTCTGGTTGCCGATAGCTGTGGTCGTGGTAATCGCAGCCCCGCCCAGTGTTCCGGTGTAAGTCGTACTGCCGGTATTCGCGGTAGTAGTCGCGCCGCTGGAGGTAAAGCTGATGGCATCCGTAACCACCCCAGACCCAGCTCCCGAGTTGAACTGCATCGTGATCGTGCAAGCCGTTCCCGCCGCCGTAGTGCTGGCGACATTGCATCCGCTGGACGTTCCTCCCGCAAAGTTGAAGAGAGTACTTGTCGTCGTCCAGCCCGCAGCATTCAGATTGCCCGCATTCGTGATCGTGGAGGAAATAATAGATGTGGTGTCGGTGTTGAAGCCATAGCCGAATGCGTTGCGCGCCACTTTGACGATGCCCGTGTTCCCGGCGTCGGAGATATACAGATTGCCATTACCATCCACGGCAATGCCGTTCGGCGATGTGCCGCCGCTGTACACCGTTACCGTTGCGGGCCCGCTTCGCGGATACTCCATTACACCAGTCGCCGTCTGCACATAGCTGTTGCCAGCAGCGTCCGTCACCATTCCGGTAATCGTTATGCCGGTCAGCGCCGACGTCTTCGTGCCGTCTGCCGCTATTTGATACAGCGTGCTTGCCCCTGCGTCATACACATACAGCTTCCCGTTATTGCCGAGAGCAAGTAGCGTTGGATTACTGAACCCCGTCGCAATCGTAATCGGTGGAGTCGCACTGGAACTCTGGCTCAACTCATAGACCGCGCCATTCGCACCATCGGATACATAGATGCTCCCGCTGGCATTCACTGCAACGCCCTGCGGCTTGGCTGGCGTGACCGAAGGCGTATAGCTTACAGTTCCCGCGCTATACGTGGGTGGTGCGCCCCCGGCGGTAACAGTAAGTTTGGTGATGCTGGCCGAGCCCGAACCCACAGCATAGATATTTCCCTGTGTATCTACCGCGGTCTGGCTCACTCCGCTTGGCGCTGTGGCCGTCAGCAGCGTAGAGCCCACGCCGGGCGTGTATATGCTGAACCTCGACGTCGCGCTATCCACCGAATAGACATTGTTAGCTCCATCCACTGCAACGGTGAGCGGCGTCAGCGTCCCCAGCGTTGAAGTAGCATTCGCAATTGCTCCCGTGGTGCTGGAGCTGATGGCGTCCGTGACCAGCGCCGTTCCAGCCGCGGTACCTCCTAGAGGAAAGATAGCTGGAGTGGTAATGGAGCCTGCCGGCGTCACCACCAACCCAGCAGACCGTACTCCGGGCGCAGACGCCAGTAGCGTAAGCGGAATAGTGCAATCCAACGTGCTGTCTGCGTTGGCCGCGGCGCAACTCGCGCTGCCCACTGTGATATCGGGCGAAGGCGTGCTGAGTGCAGCGGTAACTCCCGTCACTCCCGCTGGCTCATGCACCACAATATTCTGCGTGGCCGATGTGGCAACCGTCATGGGCACCAGGCTGGAAGCAGACACTTTACGAACACGGCTGTTTATTGAATCAGCAAGAATAATATTTCCCTGGTTATCAACCGCCAGGGCAAGCGTATTGGGTGATCCCACGCCAAATGTGGATTGAGATGCAAGGCAACCGTCACCGATTGAGTTCGTAGCCCCGGAACAAACAGTCCCGGACTTAAAGAGTTGCCGGACATACCCTGTCTTGATATCGAAGAAGGTAACAAAATTCGTATTGTCACCGGTATAGATATTCCCGGCACCATCAACTGCAACGCGGGTGGCAGCGTTCAGGATAGTCGAGCTACCAAGCGTCGCCGTCGTACTGATTCCTGAGGCTCCCCCGCCTGCAACCGCATAGATGGATCCAACGTTGAGGCTCGTCGCCGTATCGACCCAGTTCGCCTTTCCAGAGTTATTAGTGACGATGGCAGCCGCCATCTGTGCTCCGCCCATGTAGAGCACACGGATCGTCTTGGTGGTGGAATCGACGAAGATGGCGTTTCCGAACGAATCCGTAATAACTCCGAAGTAGCTGCTCGTGCTGCTTGTAATGGAATTGCTGAAAAACGGGCAACCATCGCCGGAAGCATCGAGAGACTTGGCCCCGCTGGTCCCATTGCAGAAGCTGCCTGCTGCAACCGCTGTAGTCGGCCCCAAAATCGGATAGATCTTTCCTGCGGCAGTGCTTGCCGTAACCGAGCTATAGGTACTGCTCAACGCAATGACGGAGGCCAGCGGATTGGGCACGCCGTTGTAGCTCGCCGGCCCAACCACCACGCGGTAACGGGTATTCGCGGTATCTGCAATGTAGACATTGCCGTAGATATCCGCCGCTGCACCACGCGGCTGGTTTACGCCGGTGCCGCTGGTACCCACAGCCGTTGTCCCGTCTCCGGCTGAACCCGGTGTCGATCCAGCCGCCGCCGTTCCAGTCGCACTGGAACTGGCGGAATAGCCGGCTACGATCCGCATATAACCCACCTGAGCCGATGTGCACAGCGGAGATACCGTATTGCAGACAATCTGCACCAGGTTCATGCTGTATCCGCCGATGATCAGGTTGCCGTACGGATCAGTCGTCAGGCCACGGGTGCTTGCGAACGCTCCCGTCTGCGTGGCCGCAAGACAGTTATCCCCATACTTGTCTGCCTGCCCGGAGCAACCCACCGTAGTAGCGCCCCCTGCGGCTCGTGTCATAATGCCGCTCTGCCCATCGATCTTATGGATCACCGCGTTGGTCTGGTCGAGAACAAAAACGTTGCCGACGTTATCCGCTGCCACCCCATACAGGTTGAGGCTTAATCCAACCTGCGTCGCAAGACAACCGTCACCCAGTGCATCCGTAGCGGTCAAAGAGCTTCCCGTCGCGCAAGCCCCACCACTCGCTGGCGTGGTTCCTCCGCCGGCAATAGTGCTGATCGTGTTCGGGAACACCATTGGCGTCTGCGCCCTGGCAACG
>DASWOP010000144.1:0-6537 GCA_036404255.1 Acidobacteriaceae bacterium
GTCTTCATGCGCACCAACGCGGGGGAACGCTGGTTCCAGATTGAGACAGCACGCGGTGAGTACAGTCCGACGTTCGGCAATTTATTTCTGCCGGAGACGGGTTGGGTGGCGATGGCGCAAAAATACCACACATCGCTCATCTATACCTTCAATACGGTGCCTGCATGGGCGGTACATGCTCCGGGAAACAGTGCGGCGAAGACTGCTCCATACGATATTGATGCGCATGATGAGGTTTGCGTAGCGCCATTGGCGGGCGTGAAGAGCGCGGATGGGAATTGTATCTGGAAGGAATGGGTGACGGCGCTGATGCAGAAGAACTGCGGCGTTACTGTGCAGCCGCAGCATCCGTTGAAAGGTGCGTGCCAGATTCGCAACTTCGAGGCGTGGAACGAGTTCAACGCGGAGAATTTCTGGGACGATAGCATGCAGCACCTGGCAAAGATGGCCAATGACATGGCCGGGATCGTCCGCGTGTACTGCGGTGATTGCCAGGTGATCGCCGGCTCTACATCCGCGGGAGGAGTGGGCCGCGCAGGTGATGGCCCGAAGGGGTCGGGAAGTTTTGATGTAGCGCTGGGTGAACTGCTGGATGCCTGGCACGCGATATCCCATGCGAACATGCCGGACGTCGTCAGCTTTCATGCGTATCCCTCGCGAACAAATGTGAGTGCTTCGCCATTTCCGGAGACCAACGTCTCGCGTAGCGATCCGAAGTGCGCAGCTGCGGCTGTGCCCAATGTGTATTGCAAGTTTGCCATCGTCGATCAGCCCGCAGCTGTACGGCGCATGCGGGCAGCGCGGCCTTACCTCGCGCCATCCATGCCGATCTGGAATACAGAATCCGGGTGGAATCCAAACCGCACTGTCTTTCACGGAGTGGATTCCGAGGGCTATGCCGATGCTGCTACTGGCATTCTGCGGCAGGCATACATTGCTCGCGAGGCCATTCTGCTGGCCAATGCCGGCGTGGTGGTGAACCTCTGGTATGAGGCCGATCATCAATGTTGGGGAACGCTCTACGGATTTGGGTTGCCGAACACTTCGCAAGATATGTCGTCCTGCCCGTACGATCCACCGATACCCAAGGGACTGACGCCGGCGGGCAGAGCACTGGCCACGCTGCATGGCTGGTTGCACGGGGAGACATTCACCGGCCCGTGCCAGTCCGCAGGGACTGTGTGGTGGTGTTCGCTGGATGGGCCTGCGACAGGCAAGGCTATCCTGGCATGGACGACGAAGTGGGATAGCGCGGAATCCGCTGTGGGGCTACCTGCCGCATTCCAATACGCTCACACCCTGGATGGCGCAACGGCTCAACTCCGTGCCGGAGAGAAGCCGCTGCTGGAGATGCGGCCGCGGCTCTTCAACAACAGTCGATAAATGCTGCGGACCCAAACCGTGATAGGTTGAGCCCTTTCCAGGGTGTTTTTCGGGTAGATTCGAAAATAAAGTTATCGATACCTGCATCGTTATATTTAGGATAGAATGGCATTTCCGCCCGGCGGCCAGCCTGCGGAGATTGTGCAGGAGGAAATGCCATGGATCGCCGCAGATTTATCGCCTCCAGTGCGGTAACGGTTGCAGGAACAATGTGGGCGATGGATCAACGTAGTGCCACGGCGCACAAGCCTCAGGGTGCATACACCGGCCGTCCAGCCGGGGAGTTGCCATATCGGCAGGTCCATCTTGACTTCCACACCAGTGAGTTGATTTCCGATGTAGCTGTCGATTTTCGCGCGGATGAATTTCTGAAGACGCTGCAAGATGCACATGTGAATTCCATCAACCTGTTCGCCAAGTGCCATCACGGCTGGGCGTATTACGACACTAAGATTGCGCATAAGCACCCGCATCTGAAGATTGATCTTCTGGGAGAGCAGATTGCCGCGCTGCGTTCCGCCGGTATCGCGGTCAATTATTACTACTCGCTGGTGTGGGACAATCGCTCGGCGCTTGCGACGCCGGAGTGGCGCGCGCGTGATAAGCGGGGCAACGGAATTCTTTCTGGTTACTGGCCGTGGATGTGCATGAATACGCCGTATCTGGACCAGGTACTGGCAGAGAATGCGGAGATACTGGATCGCCTGCAAGTGGACGGCGGTTGGTGGGACATTTTGATTCAGCCGCCGGAAGGTTGTTACTGCAAGTGGTGTGTGGCAGATCGCAAAGAGCTTGGCTTGAACGACTCTGCCGAAGACATCTATCGTCACAACAAACTGGTGGCGCTTAAGGCGGAGAAGGCGCTCTACGGCCTGCTCACGTCAAAACAGCCGCACGCTATTGGGTTTTTCAATAGCCGCCTGGTAATCGGCATCCGCGATGAACTGCCGTACTATACCGATATGGAGATCGAATCTCTGCCCACGGGCGGCTGGGGATATACACACTTTGAGCACCGCGCGCGTTATTGCAGAACACTGGGCAAAGAAGTGGTGGGCATGACGGGGCGCTTCCATAAATCGTGGGGAGACTTCGGCGGATTCAAGCCACAGGCTGCGCTGGATTTTGAGTGCATGAACTTTCTGGCCAACGGCGCCAAGGCCTGCGTGGGCGATCAATTGCACCCGCGGGGCGTGCTGGATCCTTTCACCTACCAGATGATCGGCCATGCCTATGCGCCGGTAGCACGGCAGGAGGATATGGTGCGCGGCCTGAAGGGCGTGGCTGACATTGGGGTGGTGTCTACCCTGGCCACCGCGCCGAGCATGGCCGTGCAGGGGCTACCGCCAGCCGACCAGGGATTCACCAATATGCTGGTGGAACTGCATCAGCAGTTCGATGTACTGGATCTGAATGCGGACATCAGCCATTACAAGCTGATTATTCTTCCGGATGAGATTCTACCAGTACCGTCGCTGGTGGAGAAGCTGCGTACTTATGTGGCAGCGGGGGGAGCGCTGCTGGTCAGCTATAAGAGTCTGCTGGATGATAAGAAGAACAAATTTGCGCTCGATCTGGGCGTGGAGTATGAGGGAGCGAGTAAATTCAAAGGCGAGTATCTGCTGCCACAGAAGCAAGTATTCCCCGGTGTTGTGCCAGACGCTTATTATCTCTACCAAAGTGGTCTCTCCGTCACTGCAGAAAAGGGTACGCAGATGCTGGCCGTTTACGGTCATCCCTATTTCGACCGTTCGCCAGAGCATTGGTGCTCGCATGCGCAGACTCCGTTCTCCCACGCCACGAATGAGCCTGTGATTACGCGGTCGGGGAACATCATCTATTGTGCAAATCCATTCTTCCGTTCCTATGCGCTGGATGGGGCACTTGTACAGAAGCAGTTGGTGCAGGACATGATTGCCATGCTGCTGCCGCGTCCGTTGTTGCGCGCGCCGGGAATACCGTCAACAGCACGGCTGACGTTGATGGAGGCTGAATCCAGCCAGAAACAGCTGGTGCAGATTCTTTATTCTCCTTATGAGAGGCGCGCGCCTCAGATCGACATCATCGAGGAGCCAGCTACCTTTGTGCGGTCGCGTGTGGAGGTGCGGCGGGCGACGCGGCCAAAGAGCATCGCGGTACTGGACGGAAAGGGGCGTAGCTCGGTCGCGTCGTTTGAGTATTCTGATGGCTATGTCACTATCAACTTACCCAGCGTGACGGGCCAGCTTGCGCTACTTATTACGTAAGGGATAGCAGGGGATGATGCGGATGAACAGGATGCGTGATTGGGCGGACGGGGTGCTGTGCTGCATTGTGCTGGCAGCCGCGACTTCGCTGCATGCACAGGTCTATCAGAACCCGGTGATTCGCGGTATGAATCCCGACCCTTCCATCGTTCGTGTTGGGCCGGACTACTACCTGGTAACCAGCTCGTTTGAATACTTTCCCGGGTGCCCGGTCTATCACAGCGTGGATCTTGTTCACTGGCAGCGCATTGGTTACGCGTTGTCACGCGCCAGTCAGTATCCGGTAGATAAAGCCGGTGCCCATCCGTCTCTCTATGCGGCGACCATCCGGTATCACGAAGGAACCTTTTACATCATCACGACCGATGTACGCGGCGGCGGCAATTTCTATGTGACGGCAAGCAATCCTGCCGGGCCCTGGAGCGATCCGGTGTATGTCGAGAAAGGCATGTTCGATCCCAGCCTCTTCTTCGATGACGACGGTAAAGTGTACTACACACGCCGTGGTCCACGCCCAGCCGAAGGAATCGTTCAGGCAGAGATCGATATCAAGACAGGACATCTGCTTACACCGTTGCGTACCATAGCAACGAGTTTTCTTACGCCCGGGGCAGAGGGTCCGCACCTGTACAAGATCGACGGTTGGTACTATCTGGCACTGGCCGAGGGTGGCAGCCGCTTCCTGCATATGGAGACGGTGGGCCGCAGCCAGTCACCATGGGGACCGTTTGAGGCGTCGCCAACGAATCCGCTGATCGCGCAACATCTTTCGTGGGACCTGCGTGTACTGAGTGAAGGCCATAGCGATCTAGTGCAGTCGCCGGATGGGCGCTGGTGGGCAGTCTATCTGGCGACACGCCACGATAACTCCGGTCAGTACAGCCTGGGGCGTGAGACTTATCTGGCGCCGGTGCAGTGGGCAGAGGGGTGGCCGCATGTGGATGCATCTGCTCTGGAGCATCTCACCGTGAAAGCGGACCTGCCGCCGCAGCATGCATGGCCGCCAGAGTCTGCGCATGATGACTTTGCTCAGCCACGGCTAGGCATGAGTTGGAATCTGCTGGGGCCTCCGCTGCACCAGAGTTATTCGCTTACGGAGCGACCCGGCTACCTTCGACTGCATGGGCAGGCAGATGGTCTGACGCCATCGTCGGCGACTGCGTTCGTCGTAAGGCGGCAGACTGAGCGCAAGATCGTGTTCGAAGCGGAGATGGAGTTTGCCCCTGCTCGCAGTAATGAAGAAGCCGGGATCGTGGTGTACATGGCGCCCAACTATCACTATGAGATATTCAAGAGCGTACGCGGCGGCCAAGCGGTCATCGTGCTGCGAAAGTCAGCGGGGAATATTCAGCAGGAGAGTGAGCCGGTTGTGGTGAAAGATGGTCCGCTGCGTTTGAAGATTGTGAGCGACGCAGAAAATTATTCCTTCTACTACAGGACTACGACGAGCGAATGGAAGCTTATTGGCACCGGAACGGGGCGTTTAATCGCAGCCGAAGTGGCGAATGTGTGGACCGGGGCATACGTTGGCATGTACAGCACGGGAAACGGAAGAGAAAGCACCGCATCGGCGGATTTTGACTGGGCGGACTACTTGGCGACACAGGATGAGCAGCCCGATCTTTGATGGCAGCGAGCTCTGCAGATTATTTTGCAGCAGCCTTCTTTTTTGATTGCCTCTCAGAGCTCTGGCGCACGATCAGCTTCGGCTTCAATACCAGTTTCCGCGCGGGTGAGGTTTTGCCGGTTTTCTGCAGCAGCAATAACGCTGCTCGGGCTGTTCTGACGCCCAGCTCCTTTGTATCCTGGTCGATCGTAGAAAGTGGGATGCGCAATGCCCGGCCCAGAGGAATATTCGCGCAACCGATGAGGGCAACATCCTGAGGGATGCGAAGGCCTGCGGAAAGGATAGCTTCCATAGCTCCTATTGCAAGTGGGTCATTGAACGCAAAGATTCCGTCGAGGCGCGGCTTCACCGCAAGCAAACGTTGCGTAGCTTCAAATCCGTGCTGAATGCCGCGGGGTCCGCCTTCGAGCGGGGTGACGATGAGATCCTCTTTCAAGGGTAGGCCGGCCTGCTGCAATGCGGATTTGTAACCTTCAAGACGGCGTCGTCCGGGGCTCATATCCGGGCCGCAGATATGAGCAATGCGCTTGCAGCCAATGTCAATCAGATGCTGCGTCGCCATCTTGCCGGCGAGTAGATCTTCTACACCGACGAAGGGCGCTTTCAACTGCGGCACTTCGCGGTCAAAAAGGACGTAGGGAACATTACGGCTTTCAATCAGTTTAAATGAGGAGATGTCATCGCCCGAGGTGGCAATAATCATGGCATCGATCCCAAGCGAGAGCAGGTGCTGCACCTCTTTGGCCTGAATCGCAGAGTCTTCCTTGGTCCAGCAGATGAGCATGAAGTATCCATGCGCGCGCAATTCGTTCGACAGGTGAATCGCCACCTCGGAAAAAAACGAGGATGCAAGATCGGGCACGATAAATGCCACCAATGAAGTTCGACCCGTCACCAGGCCACGCGCCATCAGGTTTGGAGTGTAATTGAGCTCCTTGACCCGCTGGAGAACCCGCTCTTTTGTCGCCTTGCCGATGTCGGGATGGTCCCGCAGCACCTTGGAGACGGTGACAACTGAGACATCCAGGTCCCGGGCGATATCTTTCATCGTGATTGCTGCCATGTATTGACTTTACCGCAATATCATGGCGGTAGCCTACTCAAGGCGGCTGAGAAGTCATCGAAGTCATCTTCGCCAAAATTACAGGATTTTAGGTGTGAAGGGTATTTTTATGATATTTAGTTATCGATAAAGTTTATGTTGACTATTTTGGAATTATTCGCCTACTATTCCTGTTCATCGGGCGGAGATAGCCTGTTCCGGAGCGAGCCGACAATGCT
>DASWOP010000145.1:0-6031 GCA_036404255.1 Acidobacteriaceae bacterium
AGGGCGCAAATGGATTTATTGCCTGTCTTCCTCAGCCTGCCACCAAACCTGTTGAAATGCGGACAGCACGCACAGGCAGTAATGACGCGGCTGCAGACGCTATTTCCACGTAACGGTGCAGCACTTCGCGTGCAGTGCGCAAGGCCGGCTGTGGGGAAGTGGGAGAAATAGAATGTTCGTGAGAGATGCTGCCCTGTCATCCGCATTGTTCGTGTTTTTGCGACTGCTTTTCTAAAACATGGACCACTCTTATATTCATCATTTATAAAGACTTATACCTGTAATCCACTTTTCCTCGGCGAACGGTTACTGCTTCTGAGTACGTATGTATTTATATGTTGGTTTAGTAACAGCACTCGCACCCAGCAGCAGCGGGAGCTTCAGCACTCATCTCGCGTGAAAAATTCGTCTTCGCTGGCCGATCTTCCGTTTGTTCCACGCAGCGTACACTTTTCCCACATAAAATCTTCGTATCGCACGGCTAACTTTCTCACTACAATCGGGGTAAGCACGCCGTCATTCAGAATCGGAGAGATGCAACCGTGACTACCGCGACCAATACAGAATCCACATCCATTGCTTCCACCGGCAGCACGATGGAGATCAGCGTAAGCCGCGCTCAGTTGCTGCGTGAGTTGACCGCTGCGCAGTCCGTGGTGGAGCGCAAAACCACCATCCCAATTCTCTCCAACTTCCTGTTTGAGGCGGACGAGGACCGGTTGACGATCACGGCCACCGATCTCGACCAGTCGCTCAAGACATCATGCGCGGCCAAGGTGAAGAAGCCTGGTGCCTGCACTGTGCCCGCCCGTAAGCTGTATGACTACATCAAGTTGCTGCCCGAGGGTGAGATCTCCATCAAGCAGATGGAGAACCACTGGGTGCAGATCCGCGCTGGCCGCTCCAACACCAAGATGGTGGGCATGGCGCGCGCCAACTTCCCGCAGGTGACAGAGTTCCCCGCGAACGACGCCATCAAGCTGCCGGTTGCGTCGCTGAAGGGGATGATCGCGAAGACCATTTTCGCCATCTCCACCGAAGAATCACGCTATACGCTGAACGGCGCGTTGCTGGCGCTGAAGGCTGAGTCCATGGCGATGGTGGCGACCGACGGACACCGCCTGGCCCACATCGAGAAGACCGGCGAGGCTTTGACCGGCATCAACGGCGAGAAGAAGACGCTGATCCCGCGCAAGGCTCTCAGCGAATTGCAGGGCCTGCTGGCCAATACGGAAGAAGAGTTCCTGGAGTTCGCGGACGACGAGCAGACGCTGTTCTTCAAGGTGGGCGGACGGGTGCTGACCTCGCGCAAGCTGAGCGGCCAGTTCCCCAACTACGAGGCCGTGCTGCCACGCGACAACAACAAGTTTGTGATCGTGAAGGCGGATGAACTGAACGCCTGCATCCTGCGCGTGGCACAGTTTGCCGATGAGCGCTCCGGCGCCATCAAGTTGCGGCTGGAACAGAATGAGCTCAAGCTTTCCTCATCTTCCACAGACGCTGGTGAATCTGAGGATTCCATCGAGACGCCTTACAACTACGATCCAATCGTGGTCGGATTTAATTCACAATACCTGCTGGATTTTCTCAAGGCCATCGGCAGCGTGAGCGAAGTGCGGCTGGAGTTCAAGGATGCGCAGAGTGCCGGCCAGATGCGCCCTGAAGATCCGGATGATGCATTCAAGTACCGCTACATCATCATGCCAATGCGTATTTGAGTTCCTGCGGTCCTGCGCGGACCGCGAGAGTTAAGAAAAAACCATAAAGTGGCCATTCGGCCACTTTATGGTTTTTAAGCGTCGTCTATTTTGTCGATAATTTTGTCTAATGCCAGAAATACGAGATTCGTTCGCCAGTTGCTTTCAGTTGCAAGGACTCCAGGGATCAGAACCTTTCAAGGTGTGCATGGAACTGGAACTTAACGGATACGACTTTGTAGTGCGCTATTCCTTAGCGATTCTTTTGTTGCGCACGAGACATTGGGCACGGATCTTTTGATAGCGCACCTCCAGAGCATCCAACTCTTCATCGCTGAGCTTTTCGATGTCCATCATTTGATCGCCGGCGGCGTCGATGGCACGGATTAATTCGTTCAACTTGAGGTTGATCGCGCGCGCATCCCGGTTCTGTGTGTTCTGAATGAGAAAAACCATAAGGAAGGTGACGATCGTTGTGCCTGTGTTGATGACCAGTTGCCACGTATCGGAATAGTGAAAGATTGGACCGGTCGCTGCCCACATCAGGATGACGGTCATTGCACCGAGAAATGCCCATTTGGATCCAAGCCAGGTGGAGGCAGTTGCCGCAAATTTTCCGAAGGCGTCACCCTTGGTTTCAGCAATCGTCGCAAGACTCATAAAGGCCTCATTATCGAAAAAGTACAGTGCAGTGATACGACGGAGAAATCGGACCAACTGTTGTATCGGTGCTGGCGATATCAGCGATACTTAACGTGAATGCTGATCGAGGGTACCGATGATTTTAAAATTTTGCGCGCTTCGCGCGCGCGTTGCCTCCACGATCTGTTTGCTGCTGCTCAGTTGCGCGGCTTATGCTGCTGCGGGCGCGCGCGCGCAGACGGCATCGGCACTCTTCATCAGCGATACGCACTTTGATCCGTTTCACGATCCGGCGAAGGTGAAGGCTCTGGCTGCCGCGCCTGCAAGCGAGTGGGAGACGATTCTGGCCAGTCCGGATTCGCCTACGCAACAGCAGGACCTGGATGCCCTGAGGGCGGTCTGCGCGGAGCGTGGGCCGTACGATTCCTATCCGTTGCTTAAGTCTGCGCTGGCGGCTATCCGGCAGCGGGCCCAGGGAGTGCGTTTTGTGACCGTGAGTGGTGATCTGCTGGCGCATAAATTTTTCTGCCGCTTTGCGCAGACCATGCCGGGTGCGACGCCGGCAGAGTACGAGGCGTTCGTCGAGAAGACGTGGCAGTACCAGGTGGACAGGCTGCAGCAGACGCTGCCGCACACGCCGATCTATCTGGCACTGGGCAATAACGATTCGAATTGTGACGACAATAAGCTGGACACAGGCACGCCGTTTCTGGCGGCTGTGGGTGGAATTGTGGGGCGTGCGGCGGGCTCGGCGTGGAATGCTGCCGCGGCAAAGGACTTTGCCGCCTACGGCTCCTACAGCGTGACTATGGCCGCGCCCATGCAGCGGACGCGGCTCATTGTGCTGAACGATAATCTGCTCAACAACTCCTACACCCACTGTTCCGGCCAGACGGATAAGGCGCCGGGGGAGCAGCAGGTGCAGTGGCTGCAGCAGCAGTTGGACGCTGCGCGCAAGCTGCATCAGCGGGTGTGGATCATGGGGCATATTCCGATCGGGGTGAATCCGTACGGCACGCTCTCCAAGGGTCCCACGGCCGTCTGCCACGGAAGGAAGCCGGATATGTTTCTCTTCAGCGATGCGCTGGCCGATACCATGGCGGAGAATGCACCGGAGATCCAGCTTGCGCTCTTCGCGCATTCGCATATGGATGAGTTGCGCCTGCTTGGCTCGGGGGAGAAGACCCTCCCGGTGAAGTTCGTGCCTTCGATCTCGCCCGTGAACGGAAATCATCCGGCGTTTACTGTGGGGGTGGTGGATACGGCGACGGCAACGCTGGCGGATTACACCGTCTACACTGCTCCGGACTCACTGGGCAGCGAATGGACGAAGGAGTACACGTGGTCCACGACCTACGGGCAGCGTGGATTTACACCAGCCACGCTGCGCACGGTGATTGACGGCTTCACCGCGGACCGCGCCGGGGCTACGCCGGAGAGCAAGGCCTATATGGAAAACTTCACTGCCGGGGCGCTGGGCCAACTGGCACCGTTCTGGCCGGCTTATGTCTGCACGATGACGAATATGCACGCGGTGGATTACACCGCCTGCGTCTGCGGAGAGAAGTAGCGGCTGCGCAAGCACTGGAATGCGTCGCACGCGTAAAATAAGGCCATGGAATTCCCTGTGACACGGCTGCGAAGGCTGCGGCGTACTGAGGCTTTACGTTCCCTGACGCGCGAGACGCATCTGCGCCCGTCCATGCTGATTCAGCCGCTCTTTACCTGCGAGGGCGAGGGTGTGCGCCGCCCGGTCACTTCGATGCCCGGCGTCTTCAACCTCTCTGTCGATGAGATTGTGAAGGAGGCGCAAGCTGCCGCGGCACTTGGCATCGGCGGGCTCCTGCTCTTCGGGCTTCCGGCTGAGAAGGATGAGAAGGGCAGCGGTGCGTATGCGGCAGACGGCATCACCCAGCAGGCGCTGCGCGCGCTGAAGAAAGAAAGCTCGCTGAAGGGCCTGGTGCTGATCGCCGACGTCTGCCTGTGCGAGTACACCTCTCACGGCCACTGCGGCGTGCTGCACGGCACTGGCGCGGATTGCGAAGTGGATAACGACGCCAGCCTGCCGCTGCTCGCAAAGACGGCTGCATCGCTGGCTGAGGCGGGCGCGGACATCGTGGCGCCCAGCGACATGATGGATGGCCGCGTGGCCGCCATCCGCGCGGAGCTGGATTCCACAGGATTTCAACAGATACCGATCATGAGCTATGCTGCCAAGTTTGCATCGGCGTTCTACGGGCCGTTCCGCGAAGCGGCGGACTCCGCGCCGCAATTCGGCGACCGCAAGGGCTACCAGATGGATGGCGCGAATCTGCGCGAGGCCATGCGCGAGATCGAGCAGGACATCGCCGAGGGCGCGGACATGATCCTGATGAAGCCGGCGATGCCGTACCTGGATGTGATCCACGCGGCCCGCGAGCGCATGGACCTGCCGATGGGCGCGTACCAGGTGTCCGGCGAGTACGCCATGCTGCATGCTGCCTTCGAACGCGGCTGGCTGGAGCCGGAGCGGGCGATGATGGAGTCTCTGCTGGGGATTCGGCGGGCCGGAGCGGAGTTTATCGTGACCTACTTTGCGCAGGCGGCGGCGAAGGTGCTGGGATAGAGATGGGTGCTAAAACAATTCAGATCGTCTTACCAGATGGCGACCCGCGGGGCATTCGCATTGCCGAAATAACCACCCGCATCGTGAAAGTTATTGAGGTGCCGCGCGACATGCTGGGCCAGTTTTGCCAGATGCCGGAATCAAACCAAGTGGCTTTGTACTTTCTCGTAGGTAGCGATTCTGAAACAGACTTTCAGGAACTTTATATTGGGCAATCCGGTGGCCTTCGAGACCGACTAAAGCAACATGGTAAAGAAAAAATCTTTTGGAATCGCGCACTTGTAGTGGTTTCGCTTACTAACAGCTTGACCCAGACACATACGCTATTTCTTGAATGGCTTTCCATTAAGGAAGCTCAAAATACGGGCCGGTTTACCGTTGTAAATCGCAACGATGGAAATAAGCCATACACTCCAGCTCCACTCGAAGCTGATTGCATGGAAATTTACGATACGACTCGTACACTATTGGCGACACTTGGGTATCCAGTATTTGAACCCGCACTAAAGAAAAGCAACACGCCGGAAAAGCAAGAAATATTCGTATGTAAGAGCTCTGAGGCCGATGGGCGCGGCGTTTATACGGATGAAGGTTTTGTTGTCCTGGCAGGATCAAATGGGCGCCGCGAAAATGTCCCCTCAATCGTTAATACAGCCGACGAAAGGTTTCGCGAAAAGCTTATCTCTGAAGGAGTAATGCGCGTCGAGGGAAATCGCGTAGTTTTTGATCGTGACTACATATTTAAATCTCCCAGCACGGCAGCAGTTGCTCTTATGGGTAGGACTGCAAACGGATGGGTAGATTGGAAAACCCCAGATGGGAAGACGCTCCACGAGGTCAAAAGAAGCGATCATGAGACTGGTGCAGAATTGGCCGAATAGCGCTTGGCAGATGCGCCCACTGCATCGTTTGCCGTAGCATGGAATCTAACTAGTTCAGCAATACCTCAGGAGCTTTCCCTTGGCAGAGACAATTTTTGATGTGGCAATCGTTGGCGGCGGGCCCGCCGGATATACCTGCGCGATTCGCGCGGCGCAGTACGGCTTGAAGGTCGCACTGATTGAGAAGACGACAGCGCTGGGCGGCA
>DASWOP010000146.1:0-7386 GCA_036404255.1 Acidobacteriaceae bacterium
CCGGCGAGTGCCCATGCGCCAGCCGTTCCAGAACCTGCTCGCGCAACTCCGGCTGACGCTCCAGCCGTGATCCTCGCCACCGCCGGGCCCAGGCCTGATCGGCTGCATAGCCCGGTTTATAACCAACCTGCGCCCCGCCGTTGCGCCTCAACTCCCGGCTGATGGTCGATGCCGAGCGATCCATAGCTGCAGCAATTTCCCGACACGATTGCCCGGCTTCATGAAGCCGGGCAATCGTGCACCGCTCTTCCAGCGACAACTGTCCGTAGTGGCCTTCCATGGCAACACGACCTTAGCCTGTTGCACTTCGTTTGTGAACTTAGGTATATCCTGCGGCTTTTCTCCGAACGGCGCGATGATCTTGAAGCCCAAGGAATTGAGCACTTTAAATGTCCTTTGTGCGGAGCCATAGAGCAAAACGTTTGGATTCCTCGGACAGGTGCAACCCTCTTGGGCCGTATCGTACTTCCCGTCGTAGACCATATCGCACCCATCAAAGGCGCAGTTGATAAAGACACATCCGTCTAGGATTACGGTCTCGTTTGGTCCAAAAGTCTTATTTTCAATGCGCTTGAGAGTTGTTTCTGCCATAGGAGAAAATATGCCAAAGTCTAACGCCCCTTCTTCATCTGATTCCGAACCTCAACCTCAGTCAGACGGGACTGTAATAGAACTGTTTGAAGCTTGTCTTGAATTGGCTGCTCTTCGCGCACGGCGTCGGCTAGACGAGTATAGATATCTTGGGATATTTCCGAGAAAATCTCGTGGGCCGCTTCCCAGTCTACCTCTGGATGCTCCTGCAAATAGCGGTACTCCTGAAACGTCATCCATAGATGGCGATGGGCAAAAAGAAGATCTATAAACAGTTTTCCCTCGGGTTCGGTCATCGTCAAAGTCCTTTCAGCAAATCTGACAGGCTTACCTCTAGCGCATCGGCTATCTTTTCCAACATCAACAGCCCAGCCTCTTTCTGTCCAAGTTCAAGCCTTGCTAGATGCGCCTGTTCAATCTGGGCGTGGTCAGCCAGCATCCTCTGTGACCATCCCTTTGCTTGCCGAAACTCCGCTATTCTTCGACCTACCTGAATGCAAATCGACGAGACAGAAATGTCTTCCGCATTTTTTCTTGTTGCCATCCTTCAAGGATGCGGATAATCTAGGGTCCATCTGATGCCCCATAGAGCATCAGATGGAGGTTAGCCATTGTCTTGTACGTCGCTGCTTCGAAGATCATCTCCTCTGTCTATTATTCTCGCTCTCATCATGGCGCTACTCGACTCTAGTTGCAGCACAGCTTGGGCGGCAAAAAAGCCGAAACCCATCTATCAGGATGGTGTTCTGAAGGGCTTTCGCATGGAGCAGCAGGGTACGCATTGCTCGACAAACGGAAACACAAGTGGGACAGTCAACGCCCATACTTACGACGACGGCAGCACCAACGGCACGGTCAATGCGAATACATCATCCACTACGTCCTGTGGACCTAGTGCATTTGCCTTCTACACCGTCATCGTAGGCGAACACACCTACGTTCTTTTGCCCATTCCGAAGCCCATTGGCGTTTTTGGAGCCTACAAATATGCTTTCGGTGGTGGTGTTGGAAAAAACAGTGTTCTTTATGGATTGCTCCCCGGAACTCCAATCCAGATGGTCAACAAAGATGGCAATGTATACATCAAGGTTGGAAACCGCGAGTCCGAGTACACGATTGTGGCTATGCAATAGCGTATGGACATCGGAGATGTCTACGAGGTTGGCGCTTGGATCACATGGTGGATCACGTTTCTGGTCGTATGGATCGGATGCTCCGTGGATTACGGCTTTCTAGGCTTCGCGCTGGGATGGATTCCAGCATATATAGTTGCCTATATTGCCGCGTATCTTTGGCCGTTGATCTTGCTTGTGCTTGTGTTCGTTGTAATGAAGTTGTGGCACTAGATTACGAATCAGGGAGGATTCGCAATGACAGACAAAGAACACGCGCTAATAATGATGATGTTTACTCGCCAAAACCTTTACATTCAAATGCTGCTCGATATGCTCGACAGGGAAGGAATCACTAAAGGCGATGACGTTTCTGCTTTCTATGATGCCGTTATCCACGATCCGAAGAACTTCTCTGCCTACCAGCGAACTGACGTTCAATATCGCGCATTTGCTCAAGCAGTGGGTCTGGAGCTTCCAAAGCTTCCACCATCTCCCGCGTCACTAGCCCAGCCGCAATAGCTTTTTCCCATGTATCAATTCCGTTCCATCGCCCTCGCCGCTCTGGAGCAGCGCGTTTCCGACTTGGAACCTTAGCCTCTAGCCTTTCTATCCGCCTCTCAAGCCGCGTAATATATCTCGCTAAATCTCTAAGGGAGCGGGAGTATAGGTCTGTCTCTTTGGCAAGGTAGCCCATTGCATCAAGATTCACTTGATCTGACGGATAATTACCCGCTTCTGCTATATTTTTCATTCAATCCACCTCTCCAACTGGGAGTGACTTTAGAAACGAAATCCAAGGTGCATACTTCGGAGGAATCGTGACCAAAGAAAACGCTCTTCTTCTCCTGCGCGGCTGGCGAGACAAACGCTCTAATGCTCTCATCACAGCCTCGTTTTCCGATTGCGCCGAATACATTCTCACCAAGGGGAGAGTGCTGGATGTGTCCGACAAAACGCTTACGGTCGGCGATTCTGGATCGACCTTTACGTTTCGCATCTCCAGTTCGCAAGTTTCGTTCAAATATGCGGAACCAAGAGAGTTCTCCAACTTCGACTCCAGCACAATGTCCGACGAAGCACGCTGTGCGTCTTCCCTCGTCGTAATCTTTGGAGTTTTGGGACGGATGATCCTCTTGGAAGTCTTCGACAAGGACAATGAAGACTGAACCTCGCAGGGAGATTTTATTTCCCCCATCCTCAGCGGCAAGCTATTCACTTGCTCTGACGGGATAGTTACCCTTAGCCTCCAAGGCGGCTGCAAATATTTGAAAACAGGATATTTACGGGTAAATATTTGAAATCATTGGAGTTGTGTGGGGCGGCGTGCGTCGCTCTGCACTTGACTCTTACTTAATTATAGAGATTTGAGAGCGTTACTACGCCAAATCCGGTCGAGAAACCTGGTTATTGAGGGGAAACGTCTGGATAAGCGCACGGTGGTGCACGGGCATTGCACGGGTTCTTAGCGGCAATATGACGGGTTATTCAGCACGCTGCAGGGAGCCGTGGAGTCCAGGGGGCCAGGATTTCCGACCAAAGTGGTAAAAAAATACCATAAAGTGGTAAATATTTACCACTTTAGGAGATATTCATTCGTAATGGTTTAGGACGTGTCCGCGTATTTACTTTCGGGGTTAATTGCGGTGAATTTGAATAAAAACACGCCAAAGTTGATTGAATACGATGGGCCCAGGTGTGAGGACACGGATGCCTCCAGACCGGGTGAAGATAAACCACGGTGAATTCCACGGTGATTCATGGATGGCAATTTGACCGTGTACGGTCGTACGGCGGGAGCTTGCTGGCGCAGGTGGGAGGAATTCGTGTCCTTTCATTTTTCGCCCCTGAGGGGGTGCTGTAGATTGAAATCAGTATGACCATTTCGCCTTTGCACATGCTGCTGGCTGTGGCTGCCGCCTTTCTGGCGGGTGGCGTCAATTCCGTGGCTGGGGGCGGGACGCTGATTACTTTTCCCACCTTATTTGGGCTGGGACTGCCTGCCATTGCGGCCAATACGACAAGCACGGTGGCGATATGGCCGGGCTCGCTGGGCAGCATGTGGGGATTTCGCCGGGAGATTCGCACGATTCCGCCGGCGATGCGCTGGCTTGCGGTTCCTTCGGTGCTGGGCGGGCTGCTGGGAGCGCTGCTGCTGCGGAGCACGTCATCGGCGGTGTTTGAACGGCTGGTGCCGTTTCTGATTCTGTTTGCGACGCTGCTGTTCACGGTGCAGGCACCGATTCAGCGGAGATTGAAGGCGGCTCCTCACACGGGGAGGGCGCGTGGCTGGAAGTGGATGGCGTGTGCGCTGCTGGCGCAGTTTGCCGTGGGCGTGTATGGCGGCTACTTCGGGGCGGGGATGAGCATTATGATGCTGACCGCGCTGGCCTTCATGGGGATGGAAGACATTCTGCAGATGAGCGCGCTGACCAGCTTGCTGAGTTTTTGCACGAATGGGGTGGCATCGCTGCTCTTTGCGTTTTCGCACATGGTGGTGTGGCCTTATGTTTTTGCGATGATGGCGGCGGCTATCGTGGGTGGCTACTCCGCCGCAGGACTGGCACGCAGAATTGGCAAGGTGGTGGTGCGGCGCTTTGTGATTGCCGTGGGATTTACGATTGCCGTGGTGCTCTTTATCAAGATGGTGTAGGGACGCGATACGCGATAAGCGGGATTAGCGATTTGATGTACTCGATGAAGCAGCGGCGTGAGCGAATGAATAACTATAGCGGGATTATGTGAGATGGATGAGTAGATGGGTGGTATGTGGGCGTGAATTTCTTTGGTTCCAAGCTGATTTAGCATTATCGATCCGTTGCCGGTGAGCGCATTGGCGATTTATTACTCGTCGGGTCCCGTCCGTGGGCATCTTCAGACGACTGCGAAGACTGGGGCGTGGCGGAGGCGTTCTGCGTCGGCGCGGGGTGGTGCCCCGAAGGCACGCACATATTCGCGGCTGAACTGGGAGGGCGACGCGTACCCGACGTTGAAAGCGGCTGTGGCCGCATCCTGGCCCTCCGCGATGAGGAGCCGGCGTGCTTCCTGTAGGCGGACGTGCTTCTGGTACTGCAACGGGCTCATAGCTGTGACGGCGCGGAAGTGGCGGTTGAGCGAAGGAACGCTCATGTGCACAGTCTCTGCAAGCGTCTCCGATGAGAACGGTTCGTCGAAGTGGCTGCGAATCCAGCGGATGGCATCGGCGATCTGCGCGGTGCGGCCGCTGTCCGCAAAAGACTGGCGAAGCATGGAGCCGTGCTGTCCGCGCAGTAACCGGTAGAAGATTTCGCGCGTGATCAGGGGCGCGAGTGTGGCGATCATCGCTGGTTCGTCGAGGAGGCGGACGAGACGAAGGCAGGCATCGTGAAGTGGTGAATCGACCCGGCCGATGGCGAGAGCGCACGCAGGGTCAACGGGCTGCGGCGCGGGTGGCAGGTTGAGCACCATCTCTGAAAGTGCAACAGGTTCAATCGCCAGGCTGAAAGAAAGGTACGGATGCTCTTCAGACGAACGCACGATGGTGCCGGTCACCGGCAGGTCGAGCGAAGAGATGAGATAGTCATTCGCTGCATAGCGGAAGATGCGGTTGCCGAGTGCGACGTGCTTTTCTCCCTGGGCCATGACACAGACCATCGGGGTGTAAATGATCGGCATGCCAGCGGATTGGCGGCGGCTGAAGCGGTAGAGCGTAAGGCCAGGGACCGACGAGGGTGTCACGTCGTCGGTCGCATGGCGCGCGAGGATGGCTGCAAGTTCCTGCATTCGTCTCTTTGAGAGTACTTTGAGAGCGAGGTCGACTCAGAAACTTTGAGCGGATCAGGCAATGTGTCGCCCGGATCGTTCTACCGGTTGCTCGGTTTGGCGGCTTACCTTCTTGTAAGACGTTCAAGGAGCAGATAGAAATGAGCAAGGTATGGTTTGTTACAGGAAGCAGCCGCGGGTTGGGTCTCGAGATCGCAAAGGCCGCATTGGCCGCAGGGCAGAAGGTAGTCGCAACCGCACGCGACGCTGGCGCAGTGAAGAAGGCGTTGGGCGAGCAGGAAAATCTTCTGGCGCTGGATCTGGACGTGACGAAGCCAGCCGATGCGGAAGCAGCCGTGAAGGCCGCGATATCCAAATTTGGAACGGTGGATGTTCTGGTGAACAATGCGGGCTATGGGCACTTCGGCCCGTTTGAAGAGGCGAGCGCCGAGGATGTGGCGAAGCAATTTGATGTGAACCTGTTCGGCGCCATGCATGTCACTCGTGCGGTGTTGCCGGAGATGCGCAGGAAGAAGAGTGGGCGTATCTTCAACATCTCGTCCATTGCGGGCCTGCAGGGATTCGGTCTGAGTTCGCTGTACTGCAGCAGCAAGTTTGCGCTGGCTGGATGGTCGGAGTCGATGTCGATGGAACTGGAACCGCTGGGCATTCAGGTGACATGCGTGGAACCGGGTATGTTTCGCACGGAGTTTCTGGGTAGCGGCTCGGCGCAGTATGTCGACGCGAAGTTGCCGGAGTATGAAGGCGGCGTGAAGCAGTTGCGCGAATGGCTGGATGGGAAGCACCAGACGCAGGAGGGTGACCCCAAGAAGCTGGCGGAAGCGTTATTGCAGTTGGTGTCGGCGGAAAAGCAGCCGGTGCATCTGCTGATGGGCAGCGACGCGGTACAGAGAATGCATGATCGCATTGCACGCGATACGGCAGAGACGCAGCAGTGGACGTCTGTGTCGGTATCGACTGACTTCTAGCATGCGGTACGCGGTCGCATCCTTCCCGCAAGGGTTGAGGGTGTGGCCGGTGCTGCCTTAGGTTTGCCAATCTCCACTGGCGCGAACAGGCCAACGCGCTCATTGAGCCTGGGCTGGAGGCGAGGTTAGTCTTCTCGGCTTGCTAGCGCTTGGAGGGATACCGTTGTTTCAGTTTGCCTGTCATTCGAGAATGCTGGAATTGGCGCTTAACTTTTTGATCCGAAGGATAAGAGCAAAGACAACGGCCTTGCGAGGGTTGGTTGTCGTGCAGCGATCAAAGCGGCTACTGAGATCCATCCCCCGTTCGGCTACGCTCAGGGTCAGGATGACGGCGTTCGAGGGTGGTGGTAGTCCCAATAATTTGAGGTGCTTGCCGTGCGGGTTGAAACCCGCACTCCCCCGGCTGAAGCCGGGGGCTTAATCCGAAGGACAAAAGCAATAAGCGAGAAGACCCGAAGGACAAAGCAACAAGCGAGAAGATCCGAAGGATAAAAGCAACAAGCGAAAAGCAGATTCCGCGCGCTGCGCTTCGGAATGACAGGAGTGGAAAATTCGGCGAGTCGGCATGGATTTTCTCAGCAGGCAGTGATCGTCGTACCATCCGACTCCCGGCAGGCTCACATCGGTTGTAGTTCGCAGTTGCGAAACACTACCGGATGGTCATGACAATGCGTGGCTTGCCAGGCGCTTGCCATGCCTTGTCGATTTCGGAGAGGTCCATGGTCTGGGTCGCGATCTGGAGCCTGGCGGGTACGATAGCTTCAAAGACACTTTTGATGGACCCAAGCAGCTTCGGAAACGGAACGCTCTTTACGCCGCTGCCCATCAACTGAATGGCAGAGGAGCGGAGGACGGCACCGGGAAGGGCGATCTCTTCTTCGCGACTTGCCCCACCCACGTGTACGAAGCGTATTGGAGTAGCATCTTCCACCGACTTCGCAATGGCAACAATG
>DASWOP010000147.1:0-7473 GCA_036404255.1 Acidobacteriaceae bacterium
GCCCGTTGCCGCGCCTGCCGTTCCAGCGCCCGCACCTTGGCGTAGAACTCCATGCGTGTGACCACCTGTCGCGCCAGTGTTTGCAGCGCCGCGAGCTGTCCGGCATCCAGCGTGCGCTCCTTCGTGTCCATTACGCACAGCGCGCCCACGGTCACGCCATCCGGCGTCACCAGCGGAGCACCCGCGTAGTAGCGCGCAAACTTGCCATCAATCGGGATGCCCTGCGGTGCATACTCCATCACCTTGGTCGCATCCGGAATCTCGTAGATGGTGTCGCCTTCAATGGTCTGTTCACATGGAGCGAACGCTCGGGGAATCTGTGGCACCTCGATCCCGATGCGCGATTTAAACCACACCCGGTCGATCTCCACCAGCGAAATCGCCGCCATGGGAGTGCCGCATATCTGCGCGGTCAACCGCGTAATGTCATCCAGGGTCGCGTCCGGCGGTGTATCCAGCACTTCATACAGTTGCAGTGCTTTCAGCCGCGCATCTTCGTCTTGGACCAGGAGAGCATGCATAAGATAATGGACTCGTGCCGCCCGCCTCTAGCGTGGGCGGTATATGGCCTTGATAAGAATGCTATGGAAACCAGGCCTCGATTGCTCTGCAACTTTTGAGCTATTCAGCCGGAGGAAAGCACCACGCGACCCGAAATCGCACGTTGAATTCCCGAAAAGAAAATTCTGAAACGCACGCGAAGAACATGAGCGATCATCTTCTATCGGATGTGATTTGCTTTGCCTGCGTTGTCATCACTCGAGCCGCGCACCATCGTCGAATGCGATGACAAAAAAAGAAGGCCACAGCATCCGCTGTGGCCTCTTTCCACCCAACACCTACTTTTTCTTCTTGGCCGGAGCCGCTTTCTTCACCGGAGCAACCGCAGCCTTCTTCGCTGCCGCCTTCACTGGAGCAGCAGCTTTTACAGAAGCAGCCTTCACCGGAGCAGCCTTCTTCGCCACTGCAGCCTTCACCACCACCGGAGCGTCCTCGGCCACATCCTCCGCCACCGGTTCTGCCAGCCGCGCAGGAGCAGCCACAGCCACCGGCTGTGCCGCGCCATGCTGCTGTTGCAGCGCGTGGATCACCACTCGCAGCATCTCCTGCTCAGGAGCAGGCTTGCCCGTCCAGATCTCGAACTGCCGTGCGCCCTGATGCACAAACATTTCGATCCCCGTAATGATCGGGATGCCTTTCTGCCGTGCCATGTGGATCAGCGGAGTCTCCACCGGGTTGTACACCAGGTCAAACACCACCCGTGCGTTCAGCTCCTTCGGCTCCAGCAGCGTCTGTGTCTTGAAGCCCGCCATCCCAATCGGCGTTGCATTCAGGATCACGTCAAACTGCGTCTTCACCAGCGCCTCGCGCTTGATCGTCTTTGCGCCCGCCTGCCGTGCCAGCTTCTGCGCCGTCGGAGCTGTGCGGTTCAGAATGTAAACGTCCGCGCCCTTGTCCTTCAGCCCGAACACTGCGGCCCGCGCCGCTCCACCTGCGCCCAACACCAGCACCTTCGCGCCGCGCAGTTGCAGCCGCTTCTCCAGCGGCCCCACAATGCCAGCCACGTCCGTGTTGAAGCCGTACAGGTTGCCGTCCTGCGCGCGTACCACCGTGTTGCATGCGCCAATCTTCGCGCTCAGGGGGTCCGTCTTCGCCAGGTGCTTCAGGATCTCTTCCTTGAACGGCATGGTGATGCTCAGGCCCTGCAGCGGAATCTCGTTCACCAGCTTCAGCAGGTCCGTCAGCTTCGAGGTCTGCAGTCCCAGGTAAACCCTGTTCTCCGTCTCGCGGCGAAAGGCCGTATTCATCATCACGGGAGAGAGCGAGTGCTTCACCGGATTGCCGGCCACTCCATACACCTTGGTCGCGGCATCCACCTGCTCAATGCGGTAGGTCTCGCGCAGCGTCCGTGCCGCAATCTGTCCCGGCCCGGTCTCTGCGCCCGGCGCTGCTGCGGCAAACGTAAAGATGCTGCCTGCGCGCACGCCTAGCACCCGGCTGATCACGCCATAGTCGCCCATGCAGATGCCGATCACGTTGGCGTTGTCCACCGTGCGTTCCAGGAACCGCATCAGCGTGATGTTGTCCGCCAGGCACTTTGCCGTCGGCACGATCTTCACAAACTCTGCGCCCAGCGGCAGGATCTTTTCGAACGTGCCGTCCAGGTCGCGGGTCGCTTCAAAATCGTGATAGCTCACGATAATGGCGGCGCCTGCCCCTCGGATGGCATCCATCTCGTCATGCTTCAGCGTCAGCGCCGTCTGCATTTCGATGTCGACCAGTTGGAAGCCGGACTCCGCCGCCTTCTGTAGCACTTCCATTTCGGCGGCTACGTTGCCTTTGAACTTGCCGCCATTGCTTGCGCGTCGACAAGTTGCGACAGCGGTCGCTTCACTGTGTTCTGCCAGGAACTGCTTCAGTCGAGGCATTGCCGTCAGGGGGGTCTGCAGGTAGTCCAGTCGGAACTCTAAAAACGGTGTTTCCTTGACTGCCAGCATGGCCTGTTCGACCATTTCATTGGGCGTGGAACCGCCAATGGCGACGCATAGTTTTCCCATGCGGGAACGAAGAAACTGCGGGGCTACATGTACCGTGTGCGCTTTCATTAGTCGGCGTATAGTATCGCCTCTGCGCCCCAGATGCAAACCGACCCCCGTGAAAATCTCAGTAAATCATTC
Organism: Acidobacteriaceae bacterium; assembly: GCA_036404255.1. Lineage (GTDB taxonomy): Bacteria > Acidobacteriota > Terriglobia > Terriglobales > Acidobacteriaceae > JARLFX01. Next base: position 2,679 of record DASWOP010000147.1, read on the forward strand.
AAATTCATCTACTTGCGCCAATTTCCCCCAACCTGTCCCTAAATGGCATTTTTCTGTCCCACGATAGCAGCCCGGGTTGCTTTGTACGATAACCCTGCAACATTCTTGTTCATTACTTTCTTGAATAATGAGATAGTTACCATCAGTTACTGCGGGTTACGATAGTAATGACTTTTGTTCCCTTTTTCCCCCACGCCACTCCCCCGGGTCTCCTCTTCGAGGAGAATATGAATGCTTGCTACTCTGTCCGTTTTAGGGTTTGTGTCGGTTTTGGTTGTTTCCCGGCTTGTCTTCGACTGCGTCTGCATTGAGCGCGAATAGCGGCGAATAATGGAAGCCCTTCGAAAAAAGAAGATGACCTGCACTTCGCTCGCATCTATCGCAATGGCCACTCCGCATGAAAGGTTTGCTGATGAGTCACCCGCAGGGCCGAATAGCGATTCTCCGGCGCCCACCGCCTCCGCTGGTCTCTGGCCTCGTAGGTCTCATCTCCGTTCTCGCGGTCTTCCTCTGGCCCCGGATCATCGCCAGCCAGTACCCCCTCTTCCTCCGGCTCACGGCGTTGGTCTCTCCCTCCGCCACGCCCGGCATCTTGGCCGATGCCGCCATCTGGCTCGCCTACGTCGTCATCGCCGTCATCCTCACCGCGGTCGTCCGGCATTCGCGGCTCGATGGCCGCACCCGCTGGATGCTCGTCGGCTTCTTCGCCCTCATCGCTACCGGTGAATTCGCCCGCCTCATTCGCGGTGGCCTCTTCTCTCCCGCTCCCGCGTGGCTCACGCTGGAGCTGCGTGTGCTCGGCGCCGTCACCTCCATCTGCATGGCCATCGCCATCACCTGGGTCTTCACCGCGCACGGCATGGCACGCGCGCCCATGGCGGAGTATTACGCTGACTCCGACCTGCTCGATCCCGTCACCGAACTCCCGCCGCTCCGCGCCATCCAGCGCCGCCTCACTCGCGATATCCGCCGCAATCCGCAAAACCACTTCACCGTCCTCGTGGTGGATCTCGACCAGTTCAAGCGCGTCAACAAGACCCTCGGCCACCATGCGGGCGATCAGCTCATTGCGCAGGCCGCCCGCCGCCTGCGCCAGTGCCTGCGCAAGTCAGACTTCATCGCCCGCATCGGCGCCGACGAATTTGCCATCTACGTCCGTGGCGCCCTCACCAGCGAGCGCGCCCTGGACTTTTCCCGCTCTCTGCAGCACTCGCTCGCTGGCATCATCCGCGTAGACGACCACGAACTCGCCGTCACTGCCAGCATCGGTATCACCGTCTATCCAGACGGTGGCGACGACGCCTTCACCCTTCTGCGCAACGCCGAAACCGCCATGTACCACGCCAAGCACGGCGGTGCCGGCCACGTCGCCTTCTTCACCTCGGAAATGGCAGCCCTTGCCGACCGCCGTGTTGGCATGGAGCGCGCTCTACGCCACGCCATCGAACGCGGCGAGATCGCTCTGCACTATCAGCCGCAGGTCTCCCTGATCAACGGCTCTGTCAGCGGCATGGAAGCCCTCATGCGCTGGAACTCCCGCGACTTCGGCCCCGTTCCCCCGACCGACTTCATCCCCCTCGCGGAGGAGACCAATCTCATCACCCCCCTGACCGATTGGGTCATTGCAGAGGCCTGTCGCTTCGCCTCCACCTTCAACGCTGACCTCGACCATCCGGTTCCATTCGCCATCAATATCTCGCCCTCCCAACTTCGTCGCGAAGACCTCCCCGAAGTTCTGGAGAACGCCTTGAAACGCTACAATTTCCCGGGAAAATTGCTCGAGATCGAAATCACCGAAAATGCCTTGATGGATGAGCTTCCCAGCACCATGGAAACCCTCGCCCGCCTCCGTTCCCTCGGCGTCACCCTTGCCATCGACGACTTCGGTACAGGCTTCTCCAGCATGAGCTACATCCTGCGCCACAACATCGACCGCCTCAAGATTGACCGCACCTTCATCTCCGATAGCACGGTCAGCGCCCACAGCGCAGTCGTCACGATCAGCATCATCTCGCTGGCGCACGGCCTCGGTATCAAGGTCATCGCCGAAGGCGTGGAGACGATCGACCAGGTCAACATGCTTGTTGAAGCGGGCTGCGACGACGTGCAGGGTTATCTCTTCTCGCGCCCCGTCCCGCCAGAGAGCCTCCGCGCCGTCCTGATAGCCCACGAACTAGCCGCCCAGCAAAACCTGCGCGAACTCTTCCACCGCTAGCTCAGTCCCGAGTCTGAGTCCACCGCACAACTTCTGTCATTCTGAGCGCAGCAGAAGAATCTGCTGCGCTACCCATGCTCTCCGTGTCACAAGCCGAGGCGGGTGTCCCATACATCGCAGCAGCATCCCGTTTTTCTGGTCCCTAACCCCTGGCCCCTAACCCCTGCTCTTCAAACCTCAGCGCTCCTCGCTCCATCACCGAGTGCTTGCGGAAGTTCGTATCATCCCGCTTGGGATAGTCATTTCTGTAATGCGCTCCTCGGCTCTCCTGGCGGGCCAGGGCAGACTCCACCATCAGCATCGCGGCCTGGTGCAGATTGCGTGCCTCAATCGCTCGGCGCGAGTGTCCCCGTGGAATATCGAACGCCATCTCTTCCAGCGCAAGCTGGGCGCGTTCCAGCCCTTGAAAGCCGCGCAGCAGCCCGGCATGCTTCCACATCAGCGCGCGCAGGTTGGCAATCCACTTCTCCGTCTGCTCCGGCGTATGCGTGGTTGCAGGTGAAGGCAGCGGCTCGGTGTGCATCGCATCATCCGCCCCGGGATCATCCTGCAGCATGGAATCCGCAGCGGCCGCGCCAAAGACCAGCCCCTCCAGCAGGGAATTGCTCGCCAGCCGGTTCGCCCCGTGGACGCCCGTGCAGGCCGCCTCTCCCGCGGCGTAGAGCCCAGCGAGCGATGTGCGCCCATGCACATCGGTCAGCACGCCACCCATCAGGTAATGCGCCGCCGGACGGATGGGGATAAGGTCCTTCGCCAGCGCCAGATCGTACTTCGCCAGAAACGCCGAGATGCCGGGGAAGCGCTGCGCCAGATCGATGCCGGTGACGTGGCGCATATCGAGATAGACCGGCAGTTGTTGCTTGCCCGTAGCGGGGATGCCTTCGCGTGTAATAGCGCGTGCCACCACATCACGCGGAGCCAACTCCAGCAGCGGATGATACCTCTGCATAAACCTCTGATGCTGAGAATTGAGCAGATAAGCGCCCTCGCCCCTCAGCGCCTCCGACATCAAAAAGCGCGGCGCACCGGGAAACGCAAACGCTGTTGGATGGAACTGGTAGAACTCCATATCCGCCACGGCTGCACCCGCACGGTACGCCATCGCGATGCCATCCCCCGTGGCCACTTCGGGATTGGTGGTGTCAGAGTAGACCTGTCCCGCACCACCAGAAGCCAGCAGCGTCGCCCGCGCATACACATTCCTCACCGTGCCATCGCGCTCCAGCAGCGTAACCCCAACCACGCGCCCGTTCTGCACGATCAGGTCGATGCACGTCATCCACTCCGCCAGTGTGATGTTGGGTTGCTGGTGCGCGTGCCGCAGCAGCGACTCAGCGATCTCGCGCCCGGTAGCGTCTCCATGCGCATGCAGAATGCGTGGCAGCGAGTGCGCTCCTTCGCGTGTGCGCATCAGCTCGCCGCCCTCGCGGTCAAAGTTCGTGCCCCACTCCAGCAGCTCCCGCACCCGCAGCGGCCCCTGCTCCACCAGTACCGCGGCGGCGGCAGCGTTCACCAGCCCATCGCCTGCATCCTGCGTATCTTTCAGGTGAAGCGCGATATCTTCCTCGCCGCCCAGCGCCACCGCGATGCCCCCCTGGGCATACGCCGTGTTGGATTCGGCGAGCTCTTCCTTGGTTACCACGAGAACGCGGCCCTTTGCAGCGAGTGCGATGGCGGCACGAAGACCAGCGATCCCGGCGCCAATCACGATGTAGTCAGTGGAGTCTGAAGCGGCTTGCGATACTGCGGTAGACATAGGCTTAAGGCTACCACCGCCGAACAGTGCAGGGAGTCAGCAAGTCAGTCGGGCCACAAGTCAGCACACTAACAAGAGACAGCTAGTCCACAAGATAGCGAGTCAGCAAGTCGGCGAAAAACAAATCCGCACGTCAGCAAGACAGCAGACAGCAAGTTAGCGAAAACAAGTCCGCACGCCAGCAAGTCAGCAGACAGCACGCCAGCAGACAGCAAGTCAGCAAGTTGGAGAAAAACAGATCCGCAAGAAGCGGGGAGTAGCCTGTTTTGCTTTTTAGATTAAGCTCTGGGCTTTTGCTTTTCGGGATTAAGCCCCCGGCTTCAGCCGGGGGGAGTGCAGGCTTTAGCCTGCACGGCAAGCTGCATAGATTGGAAGAGGGGCTTTAGCCCCGGATGGTTCCGCTGCCACGCTCCGGGTGGACAGACAACAGCTGAAAACTGACAACTAGCAACTAAAAACCGCCCTTACGATACGATTGAACACGTGCCCACGATTACCGTAAAAACCCCGACTGCGAACTATCCCGTGATGATTGGCCGGGGCCTGCTGAAAAATTTCGCCACGCGCTGCGCCGCTTTCACCGGCAAAAAACTCCCCCGTGTCTTCGTCGTGACCTCGCCCGCCATCTGGGGCCTGTGGGGCAAGCAGCTCACAGCCTCGTTCAAAGAAAAGCCAACCGTGCTCTTCATCCCCGCGGGCGAAACGCACAAGCGCCTGCGCACCATGGAGCGCCTCTGCGAAGAGCTCGCCGCCGCCGGTGCCGACCGCGACTCCCTGCTCATCGCCTTTGGCGGAGGCATCGTAGGCGATGTCACCGGTTTCCT
>DASWOP010000148.1:0-3148 GCA_036404255.1 Acidobacteriaceae bacterium
CAAGTGGTGCGTGCAGGTCGGCGCCTTCAGCAACCCCGGCAACGCGGTCAAGTTGAAGGATGATCTCTCACGCCGCTACACCACGGCGCAGGTCATCGAATTCACCGGCCCCACCGGCCATTGGGTCCGCGTCAAAACGCCACAGGGCGACAAGACCCGCGCCACACAGATTGCCGAAGCCATCCGCCCCAAAGAGCCCACCGCCGAAGCCTACCTCGTCCGCCTCGACTAAAGGCCATCCCCTGAAGGAGCCAGCAAAGTGGGATTGGGCCAAAATCTGGTGGGAACAAGCTCATCCGAGGAAGGAGTATTTAGCGTGTCAGATGAAAATGACGTTGCCGGTTGCCCCGCACATCCCGCAAGAGAGTTCATTCTGGCCCGAATTTCCGTATTGGACTGAACTCCCACCACTTCACCTAAACCCATTGCGACCCCTGTATGCACGGGGGTATCATTCCGCCCATACTTAATTCTTCCAACGGGAGCCACGCCCATGCAGTTCCGTCCTGTCCTTCTTTGCCTCGCACTTCTATCGTCCAGTGTGTCCGCGCTCGCCGGCGACACCCACGCCTTCGACCTGTTCAATTTGAAAGGAATCAAGCTCGCTTCCGCCTCCTATACCGTCGATAGCTCGAAAAAGGGCATCAAGGTACACAGCAAGACCATCTATGAATCCAAGGCTTCGGGCGCGAACCATACCGTTGACTACGCAATCGGCACGGACGGCCTGCTCGATTCTGCAACGGTGCAGAACATCGAAGACCACATTCTGACCTTCTACTCCCCCAGCAAAACAAACGACGCGCTCACCATTCGCACCATGAAGGGCACAACCCCAACCGGCGAGCGAAAGATTGCCCTGCCCACGCCTGAATACATCATTGCCTTTCAGGATGACCCCAGCGCCTGGCAGGTGCTGATGGACACAATCTCTGCCCACCCGCACGACGATCACATCTACAGACTCCTCGTGCCTGCCACCGCCAAGGTATCTGACCGCATCGAACCCTTCCGCCTCAGCCCGCATAGCGAAAGCACCGGAACCCTCGACGGAAAGCCCATCCCGCTGAAGCACTACGTTCTCACCTTCAACGCCGGCTCATCCGACATCTACACTGACGCAGACGGCAAGCTGATGCAGGCCCGGATCAAACCTCTCGGCGTCCACCATGTCCGGAGCAACTTTGCCCTGGACGGCAAATAACCCTGTCCGCGACCTCCGAAATACGGCCATATGCAGAAATGCCCGTATCACGCCCGTGTAGCCCGTCCAGTACACCGTTATAGCCCGTCTACTTTACAACGGGTGGTGGCGGATAATACGGCAGTTTTTGCTGCTCCTGCGACGCTCGTTTCACCCCAATTTGCCCGAAAAGCAGCGAAGGCGCAATCGTCGTCTGCGGCGCGCCATTGATGTTATTGGCTACAAACGGATCATCGCCAGCCGCCAGAATATCCGTGCGCAAACTGCGTTGATCCAGCTCGTCAAACACCGCGCCCCGCACCAGCGTCTTGCTCCCATCCGGCTTCACGCGATACAGAAGCCGTGGTGAAAGCTCCGGTCCCAGCGTATCCACGGAATAAACCGCATCCAGACCCTCATCCCGCGCCATTGTTAAGAGCTTTGTTTCCATATCTTTACGCGGCATTGGCTCGCTCGAGCGGAACATCATCACCCCAGAACGTGAGTGCGCCGGCTGCGCCAGCGGAGCGCGTCCGTGCCCATTCGACACAGGAAAATCCTTCACCGGCTCGCGCCCAATCAGATAGTTCATCAGAATGCCCTTGGACACCACCTGCACCGCCTGTGCCGGAACGCCCTCATCATCCACACTGTACGAACCCACCAGACTCTTCCCCGCGTATGTGCTCAGCAGCGGATCGTCCGTAACGTTCATAAACTCAGGCAGCACGCGCGATTTGTAGCTCGACTTGTACCCCCCCGTAGTGCGCGCCGTGGTCCCTGGCTTGGGCTTGTCCGCCTCCACATCCGACACAAACAGGCCGTTGAACACATCCGCCGCGGCATCGCCGGAGAAAAGCACCGGCCCGTGATACTCCTCCTCCACCACCGGCGCATTGCGCAGATCGCGCAGAGTGCCCAGCATCGCGATTGCCCTGGTGTGGAACGCCTCCCACGTGGCGAGCTGGTCCGCGCTGGCTGCGGTGCTGGACACGTTCCTATCCAGCCGCATGCCGTCCTGCGCCTGCGCTCCAGCACCCAGGGAGCACGCATAGTACGCATGGCCGCCGCGCACTACGGTGCCTTCACTATTCACCAGGTAACGATTCACCGCCACCGCCTGCACACCCGCCGCTGAATACTGAATCTCCGGCGCAAACGCATTCACCGCCGGATCGCTCGCGTACCATCCGCTCGCCTCCGCCAGCCGCTTCTCCCACAGAGGTTGATCGATAGTGAGCTTCACCAGCGGATCGATCTGCACTACCGGCTTCGCCGGAGAGAAATCATCGGCCGTTGGCGGCGTCTGGAACCCCTTCAACTGCGCCTGCTTGGCCGAATAGCCGCGCAGCGCATTCTTGTACGCCTCATCCGTCGCAGTCCACAGTGCGTACCGCAGCGCGGTCACATCATCGTCCACCGCAGCCAACTGTGCCGTGCCATTGCCCTGCGCGGTAGAGTTGTCCGTTTTGTAGTCGCCGATGCGCACCGTCACCCGCAGAATGCGCTGATGTGAACTGTTCCGCCGGGTCAACGCACCATAGTCAGCGCTCGCCTCAAACTCATCCACATCCTCCACGCGATACTCGACAAAGTACGGCGCCTGCATGTCTTGCAAATGCAGCGTCTTCGCGCGCTCCAGCTCCGCCTGCATCGCCTTCAGCACTGGATCCCTCTGCGCCTGCGCGCGCATCTGTGGCACCAACGCAACCATCGCTGCAACTATCACAACCGCCGCCACTCTTCTGCTGACTCGCTGATTCATTACCGCACCTCCTTCGTTGCCGGTGCTGCCGTTGGCGCATCAGCCGAAGGTGGCGACAGAATCGGTGGCCGCGCTGTTCCCTGCTGCTGCTTCTGCGTCTCCATCTCAGAGACCAGCATGGCCGGAGCCACTGCCGAAACCGGTATCGTGCCGGACTCCGCACCGCACTCGCCGTTGAACACCTGCGGCTGATCATCCGT
>DASWOP010000149.1:0-1918 GCA_036404255.1 Acidobacteriaceae bacterium
TGCATGAGAAGCCCTACCCCGTGGGAATCTAGCTGTACCCGCGCAGAATTTTCCAAGCTACCTTCATCCCGTACTAGGATTGGGAGGTTATGGTCAGCTTACTTCTGGACGTGTTCGTTCTACTCGTGGCCTATGGCATCACCGTCGGCATCGCGTTTGCGCTCGTCTTTTTCACCTATGCCACTGCCCCACGCTGGATGGCCCGCAATGGCGAACCCCATCCTCGCTTCCTGTTCCTCAATGCCCTCATCTGGACGCTCTCTGCCGCCATCGGTGGCGCGCTCATCGCCTATCTTGTGCTGGGACATACTCTGGTCATCGGCATTTTCTTCGCCTGCATCATCTTCGCCGTCATCGTCTATGTCGCGTCTCAGGCCATCGGCAAGACCACGCTGGCCTACGAAATCGCAGTGGGAATCTGCGCCTTTGCCGGTGCTCTGCTTGGCTGCATCCTGGTGCGGTTCTTCCACCTGCATCTCAGCCTCTGACCCAATCTTCTCTCATGCGAACACTTCAACCGAATCTCAAAAGCCAATTCGCCACAAATTTGGGTGCCCCATCTTCGCCACGGCTTCATCGTGGCTAATCGGGGTCCCCAACGAACGCATTTGTTCGCTGGGGTGATCTAAGGTGGGCATCGCGCGTGTAGCGCGACCGCTCCCGCCCATCTCCGAGTTCACCACCCTGCTAATCGAGTCATTCTGAGCGTAGCCGAAGAATCCAGACGCTCCCCACGTCACCCATACCGCACGCAGCTTCCAGCCACATCTGCGCCATCTCTCCCATATCGCCAACAACCCTTTGTCTCTTAAACAGCACAGGCCCGGAAGAATTCTTCCGGGCCTGCTCAATGCGGTCGATAAAGCTGTTTTAGAAGCGCACGCCAAACGTAACCGGAATGTACTTCGTCTCAAAGTTCGCCGCCGGATAACCATACTGCGGAGCTCCGGTAGTAGCATTATTCGGACTCGACGAGTTATCGATCCAGACATAGCGCGCCTCGGCAAACAGTTTCAGATTGCTGTACGAGGACACCTTATACGTGAGACCGGCTCCGATATTCAGACCACCAGCATTATTGGAGAAATGCATGACGGTCTGGTCGCTGGAGCACTCATAGTATCCGTAATCATAGCAATAGCCATCAACCGGCGTCGTAAAGTTGGTGAGCTTGCGGTAGAAGCCGCCACCGCCAATCACATACGCTCCAGCCTTACCCGAGCTATAAAAACTCAGCACCGGCTCCAATGTCAGCGACCACGTGTGCGCGTTGCCATTCAACGAAGTAAGCGTAGAGGCTTGGTTCGCACTGCTGGCGGTCGAGTTGTAGTCAATGACGGCGGCATTGTAGGTATTCAGCGCCACGCGCAGCTGATCATCCGGAATCCCGAAATGGTCATAGTTATACTCCGCCAGGATCGCAAAATTCTTGCTGAACGCACGGCCCGCGCCGAACGTGAACTTATAGCTCGGCTTCAGGTACTGGCCAGACTCCTGCGTCGGCACGGTAAAGCCTGCGCCTGCCTCCCACGCCAGCTTGCTGGAGCCATCCGCGTTGGTGTAGCGGTCACGATAGGTCGGGCGGCCATACGGGCGGCGCCGCGGCGGAGCTCCGCCGTAGCCTCCCTGCGCGTTCGCATCGGCATTCGGTCCAATATGCGAAGCACTCAGGCTCGCACTCTCACCGGCCACAGCCTCGTTCTGCGAACTGGTCGCGGAAGAGCTGGAAAATAGCTGCAAATTCGGGCTGGCTAGGTAGCTCGAAGCTGCCGGAACCGCTGTCGTCTGCGCCTGCTGGGCAACCGCCGGAATTGCAGCGATGCCTGCCGCGAGCGAAAGTGCGATCGCAGCCGCGCGGAATCGGGATAGAAGCTGAAGACTCTGTTTCGAAGACATTAGTAGGACTCCTTTAGTCGTG
>DASWOP010000150.1:0-4321 GCA_036404255.1 Acidobacteriaceae bacterium
TACACGCCCGCCGCGCCCACCACCACCAGTTCCTGGCTGCTTCCCAGCCGCTGCGTGTGGATCGCCGGCTGCCCGCACACCATGCACACGGCAGAGAGCTTCAGAACCTCGTCCGCAATCGCCAGAAAGTTCGGCATCGCGCCAAACGGCTCGCCGGTAAATGTCGTGTCCAGCCCAGCCATCACCACGCGCTTGCCCAGATGCACCAGCTCCATCACCATCTTCAGCAGCGTCTCATCGAAGAACTGCGCCTCGTCGATGCCGACCACGTCGATCACATCCAACTGCGGAAAGATCTCCTCGCGCAGCCGTTCCACATTTGCCACCGTCACCGCCTCATGCGTCTGCGAACTGTGCGACGCGATGGCCGTCCGGTGATAGCGCAGGTCAATGTCCGGCTTGAAGCATGCGACCCGCTGCCGCGCAATGCGCGCGCGCTTCAGCCTCCGGATCAATTCCTCTGATTTGCCTGAGAACATTGGTCCGGTAATGACCTCGATACGGCCCGGCATTGGTACAGGATGCGTTGGAGTCATGAAACGTGTAGCCCCCGATCAGCGATTGCGTGGTGTGCAGCTATCTTAACCCCGCACCTGTCTGTGGGAATCAGGACACGTCCCTCGCTACGCATCCGGATCGTCACCCGAGGCCAGAATCTGCCCCAGTGTCGGCTTGTGCTTCGGATGCACCGTAGCCTTCTGTTTCGGGTCCGGCAGCACACGCGAAGGCTTCGGCTGCCCCACCCGTTCCCGGGCGTTCGCCTTCACCGCTTTTGTCACCGAAAATACCTTTTTCTTTCCCGCCATGTGATCCCACCCACGTCACGCCTGCCGAGATTATGCAATACTTTTCTCGGTGCAAAAGGTTTTATTGAGGGCCCATTTATGGAAGAGCGTGATTTTTTTGATGAACGACAGGAGCAGCGCACACACACGCTTACCTGCCCCCACTGCGGCAAAGCAGACGAATACCAGGTAGGCTGGCTCGTTCGCCGCAAGAAATCCCAACTCCCGCGCAACGCCGACGAGCGCGACCGCGCCCGCTTCGCCAAGGCGGCAGATTACATGGTCCGCCGCGACGACATGCTCGCCTGCAAAAATATCCGTTGCCGCAAGCGTTTTGAGATCGCCGGCCTGCAAACCGTCGCCTTCCTCTAAATCGTTCGCATCAGCCGCTACAGCGGTTCTCAAGTTGCCCAGAGCCGTCACCCTGTGAGCAATGAGAGACCCCTGTAGTTCACCCCACAACCCAACCGAAGAATCTGCTTTTTGTTGTTGTTTTTGTTTTTGTCGTTGTTGTTGTTTTTGTCGTTGTTGTTGTTTTTGTCGTTGTTTGTTTTACGTCGTCATTCTGAGCGAAGCGAAGGACCCCCGGATTTTGCTCGCGCAGGCACAAAGGATCATGGCATGCGAGACCGTCAACCCTGCGTATACATCTTCAGCAACATTTTCCGCACCCTCTACATCGGCGTTACCTCAGACCTCGCACAACGCACTTGGCATCACAAAAACGGCACTTACCCCAACTCATTCACCAGCCGTTACAAGCTCGACCACCTGGTCTACTTCGAATACTTTCCGAACATGCCAGCAGCCATAGCCAGAGAAAAACAACTCAAAGGATGGCTTCGCCACAAAAAGCTCACCCTCGTCCTCCAAACCAATCCGACATGGCAAGACCTAAGCCTCGAATGGGGCAAACCCACCGAACCCTACAATCCTTCGCTCAGCCCAGCGAATCAAACACCACGATAGCCCCCGCCATCCACACCCCACCCTCGCAGTACAATCAAACCTCAGGAATGGCATACCAGGTCTTAGCCCGCAAATACCGCCCGCAGCGTTTCTCTGACGTCATCGGTCAGGATCACGTCACGCGCACGCTGCTCAACGCCCTCACCCAGGGCCGCGTCGCCCACGGCTACATCTTCAGCGGCCACCGCGGCATCGGCAAAACCACCATCGCCCGCATCCTCGCCATGGCGCTCAACTGCGAAGAGTCGGTCAGCAGCCCTGAGCAACCGAATCCAGCCCGCCCCACGCCGGAGCCCTGCGGCCTGTGCGTCAACTGCCGCGAAATCTCCGCCGCCTCGCGCACCGAGGTTGATGCCTTCGCCGAATCGCACTCCTTTGACGTGGAGGAGATCGACGCCGCCACCCGCCGCGGCATCGACGACGCCAAGCTCCTGACCAGCAAGATTCAGGGCCGCCCCATCAAGTCGAAGTACAAGATCCTCATCCTCGACGAAGCCCACCAGATCACCGACGCCGCCTGGAACGCCCTCCTGAAGACCCTCGAAGAGCCGCCTGAGTGGGCCATCTTCATGTTCGCCACCACCCAGCCGGAAGACATTCCCCAGACCGTCCGCTCCCGCTGCCAGCACTTCAGCTTCCACGCCGTCAAGCTTGACGACATCCTGAAGCAGCTCCGCATGATCGTCGAGAAAGAAGACCTCGTCGCCGACGACGCTGCCCTCAACCTCCTCGCCGAAGCAGGCGACGGCTCCGTCCGCGACGCGCTCTCCATCATGGATCAGGCCATCGCCTCCGCTCCCGTCAAAGACGGCCGCGCCGTGCTCGAAGCAGGACAGATCCGCGAACTCATGGGCACCGTCCCCAACGCCGTCTTCGAGGAGATCCTCGAGGCCGTCAGCGCCAACCAGAGCGCCCAGGTCGTCATCACCTCCAACCGCCTGCTCGACGCCGGCAACTCCCCCGCGCAGCTAGCCCGCCAGTTCGTCCGCTACCTGCGCAACACCCTCGTCGCCAAGATCGCCGGCATCACGCCCGACAACGACGCCACCGAACTCCTCCAACTCTCCCCCGACGAGCGCCGCCGGGCCGCCCGCTCCGCCATGCTCTTCACCGAAGAGGATCTAGCTCGCTTCCTCCAGGTCATGCTCCGCACCTTCGACGAGCTCGGCTACCGCCAGGAGCAGCGCTTCCACTTCGAGCTCGGCCTCATCAAGCTCGTTCACCTCCAGCGCCTCATTCCCGTCGAAGAGATCCTCAGCGGCCTCCCCAGCGGCGGCGGCAGTGCCCGTCCCGCGCCCGTCACAGCACCGCGCGCAGCCGCGGCATTGCCGCCAACCCACCGCGCCAGCGAAACGGCTGCCCCGAGCCACGCCTCTGAGACCCGTGTTCATCAGGCATCCCCCGCTCCGCCCGCCAAACCATCCTTTTCCCCTTTTGAAGCCGACCGCAGCCGCAAAATGTCCAGCGAACCCGTGGTCTCCGCCACCTCGCACAGTGACACCACCGTCGGGGCCCTGGCCCTCGCGCCAGAGCCGCCCCGCCCCATCGCCGTCCCAGTCGCCATGCAGGAAGCGCCCGCCCCAGTCATCACTGAAGCCCCAAAGGCCGCGGTAGCTCCCCCCACAACGCCTGCCGCACCCACGCCAGAGCCAGCCTTGAGCGCCTCCGAACCAGTGCAGGCCCCTTCCAATCTCGAAGCCGCCCAGCACGCCGTCGGCGCAGCGCTGGAGGCGCAGAAGCACACCAGCGCCTCCCATGAGCTCGAAGAATCCGCGTGGACAGTAACCGGCAGCGAACTCCGCATCCAGACCAACCAGGGCAAGACGCTCTTCAACATGATGTTTAACGCCGAAGCCGAGCGCATCATCAAAGCCGCCCTGCGCGAAGCCGGTCTGGGAGCGCTCAAACTCACTCTGCTGCAGGCCGACCCCGCCGCTAAGGCTGTAGCAAAAAAGGCGCGTGCCCCACGCACCGGCAGCGTCCAAGCCAAGGCGATGGAGCATCCCCTGGTGCAGCAGGCGCAGAAGCTCTTCCACGCCGAGATTCGCAACGTGATGGATCTTCGGCCGAAGGATTAGCTCCGTCCAGAGCTATAAGCGTCATCTGGCCCCCGCAACGCATCCAAACGATTCAGGAGCATCCCAATGGACCTTCTCAAGATGAAAGAAGCAATGGCTCAGGCGGCCAAGATGAAGGAGCAGATGGACCGCTCCATGGCCGAAACCCAGGTCGAAGCCACCTCCGGCGGCGGTATGGTAACCGTCCGCATGAACGGCCAGAAGATGATCCAGAAGCTCACCATCGACCCCGCCGCCGTCACCGGCAGCGGCCCATCCGAGCTCGAAATGCTCGAAGACCTCATCACCGCCGCAGTGAACGCCGCCGCCCGCAAAGCCGACGAAGCCATGCAATCCAACGTGCAGGGCATGCTCGGCGGCCTCAACATACCCGGCCTCTAAGTTTCTTTATCATTCTGAGCGCAGCGAAGAATCTGCTTTTCGTACTTGCGGCAAATACTTCAACGGCCAACAGCGCCATAACCCCACGTCCGAAAGACGTCGAATAAA
>DASWOP010000151.1:0-58686 GCA_036404255.1 Acidobacteriaceae bacterium
GGCCCTCAAGCTCTCTTGACTATGCTGTATCGCTCGACGCACTGCCTCTGTCGTTCGGGCGCTCCCGTGAAGAATCTGTCCCATAGTGCCTCCTTCTGACGTTCAGAAAAGTATGCACCATCTATCTCCGGGACTAAACACTTAGCCCGCCCTTGCTGCGTCCGATGGCTTGCGACGAGCCCCTTTTTTGCGCGCTCCAGCGCTATGCTGGTGAGCGCGCACGATGGTGGAGTCGATCATGGCGTATTCGTTGTCCGCGTCCCTGGCCAGATGCTCGAAAACAGCCTTCCAGACTCCGCGCACGGCCCATCGGCTGAACCGCGTATGCACCACCCGGAAGTCGCCGAAACGCTCCGGCAGATCGCGCCACGGAACCCCGGCCCGATAGCGGTATAGCATGGCTTCTACAAATAAACGGTTGTCCATCGCTGGTCGGCCCACACACCCAATCCGACCCGGCAACAGATCCTTGATCCGCTCCCACTGATCGTCCCGCAATCCATAGCGCCTTACGGTCATCCTCTCAGCCTAAAAATTCCTCCCCCTCTCGCATATAGCCAGTTTGATGACACCCCCTAAGCCGTTGCTGCCAGATATCGATCGTGCTTTGCGGCACGAGTGAACGGTAGATGCCAAGCGATTCGGCAAGTGCTGGAATGAAAAATTCTCCGTGTCCATCGGGAATGGAAGATCGTCCCAGACTGAATTGGCGCGTGCTGTGCTCCATGGTGGCAATGCCGTTCGGCAACAGATAGGCGTCCCTGCCCGCCCGCACAAATGTCCCAACTGCATAGGCGAAGTGCGGCGTGGCATATTGCACTTCGTGGTGTAGCGAGGGATCGATGAGGGCGCCATCTGCATCCTGGTGCTTCACTGCAAATCTACAGACACCTTCGAGTGCGTCAAGATAACGCTGCTTTGAGATGTTGAGAGGAGACCAGGCGTGCGCAGCAAGATGATACTGCGTGGGCATCTCCTGGGCTGAAATCAGAGAGGAAGCCTCGCTGAGCAGAAGCGTTAGAACGAGAACGAGCCGGCGCGTTTTCATGATGATCTTAGTGTGTGCTGCCTATGGTGGCGCCTGCAGTGCTGCTGCGGCAGGTGCGTCCCGGGTGCAGCGCCTTTGCCTGCGGCGAAAGAAGCTGGTCAAAGTACATGGAGAAGAAACGCTCGCTATCCACTTTCATGCAGACGTTGGCGTTGGGCGCGCCGGGTGTTTCGCGGGTGTAGCCATCCTTGTCAACCTCGATGTGTATGGGTTGCGTCGGGCACACGGCAGGGTCAATGGCTTGCGCGATAGCGACAACGTCGTAAAAGGTAGGTGTAGGATCGCGCGTGGAAGCGGTCCACTGGTGGTATAGCTCCATCATGGTGTTTATTAGCGGAGTGTCCTGATTGAAGAAGGCGTTGCGTTTCACCTCGTCGAATTTCAATTGCGTTGAATCCAGCGGCATCACGTACAGCGGAACGCCCGAAGCAAAGAGTTTTTGCGCAGAGACAGGATCAAGGCGGATGTTGTATTCCGAGTCGATGCCATGCGCGGGGGCATAGCCGAGGTCTCCGTAACCCGCGCGAATGGAGCCGCCCATAATGACGACGCTCTTCAACCTGCGAAACGTCTCGGGATCTTTATCGATCATCGCGCCGATGTTGCTGAGAGGCGAAACAGAAATAAGCGTGACTGCGCTGGGATTTTTGCGGATGGTGTCGAGAGCGAAGCTGATGGCATCAGGCCAGCTTTGCTGTGGCCCGCCAAAGTTTGAGGCCCAGAGGCGCTGCGTGAATGGAGCATCAGGGCGTGGCGTAGTTTTGCGGCCGGCAAATACGGGAATCTCTTCACGTCCGGTTTCGCAGAGAAAACGCTGCGTGAGCGCAGCGCGCAGCGTGGTGTCTCCCCAGCCGGTTGTGATGCCTGCCAATTTGACGTCGGGACTGGAGAGCAGGAGGCCGAGTGCAAAGGCATCGTCGACGTCGTCGCCTATGTCAGTATCGAAGATCACCAGTTTCTGTGGAGATGGCAATGGGGTTTGCGCGACGAGCGGAAGCGCGCAGCTAGCCAACGCGACAGCGGTTTGCAGAGCACGGATATAACGGATATTCATCACGATCTCCCGACGGTTGACTATAGCGGAAACGCGTTGACAGCCGCACCCGCGAGGAACTCATTCACCTCGTTGAGCCGTGGCATGGACGGTAGCGCACCACGGCGAGTGACGGAAATGGCTGCCACGGCGGAGGCAAACCGGGCTGCCTCCACGGGAGTATCTCCCCGCATTAGCGCGACGGCGAATCCGCCATTGAAGGCATCTCCGGCGGCAGTGGAGTCTTCCGCTACAACCTGGAAGGGGTCAATGTGCTCACGCGTGCCATCTTCGGTTGCCAGATAAACTCCGCGCGCGCCCAGTTTCAGAACGACATTGCGGACGCCGGCACTCAAAAAGAACTCAGCAGCAGCACGCAGATCATGCCCAGAGCTACTATCGATCGCCCGCCCGGAGAGAAGCGCGGCCTCAGTTTCATTGGGGGTAAACCAAGTGATCCTGGAGAGCAGATGTGCAGGCAATTCCTGCGCAGGAGCCGGATCAAGAATTAACGGGGTGTTGCTTTGCTCACACATAACGGCGAGCGCAGTAAGCGTTTCCATGGGTGTTTCGAGCTGGGTCAGCACGATACCAGCGCCCTCAATAAGCGAGCGATGTCCAACTAAATCCGCAGGCAGGACATGGGCATTCGCGCCGGGTACTACGATGATGGTGTTGTCGCCGGCGGCAGTGGTCAGGATAGATGCCATGCCGGTGGGGCCTTCAGCTACGCCAACGGCTTCGGCATGGACGCCGGTCTCGCGCAATTCGTTGAGAGGTTTCGCGGCGAAGACATCGGAGCCAACCTTGCCGATTAAATGGACATCGTGGCCCAGGCGGGCTGCTGCTGCAGCCTGGTTTGCACCTTTGCCGCCGGTAAAGATGGCGAAGTCCGACCCCTGGAGGGTTTCGCCGACCTGAGGATTCCGGTTCGTGCGAACCACCAGGTCCACATTGATACTGCCAACTACAACAATGGATCGCTTCATTCGATTAATTCTCTCGTGTTACATCGTGGGGGCAAAGGCAATTGCCGTCAGTCCAGCAAGGAACAGCACAAACATCAGTGGAATCAGGCGCTTCGCGGAAGCTGGCGCACTGGCAAACTCGTGCCAGATGAAGATACCCCATACGGCGGAGACCATCGTGGCACCTTGGCCGATGGCGTAGGAGACAGCTGGGCCAACGAACTTGCCTCCGGAAGAGACGAAGTTGGCAATGGCGCCGGAACACCAGATGGCTCCGCCGAGTATCCCCATGACATGCCACAGGCTCCTCCCGGTGAAATAGTCACGTGGAGCAACGCGGGCGCCGGAAAGCGGGCTGCGCATCAGCCAAAGATTTGTGGGGATGGCGCAGAGCAGGACGCCGAGCGCGAAGTAAGGCGCAACGGCATACGGACCATAGCCGCCGGTACCGTGCATGGCACGCGTCAGAATCGGATAGAAGAGGCCCATGAGCAAGCCGCTGACCAGGCTGAGAACAATGCCGCGAGTGGTTACGGCACGCTGGGCAAGCTCGCGGCGGCGGTAGGCCATGGCATCGACCACGATGGCAATTGCCACCAACGCTACTCCGCCGAAGAGATAGAGAGGATTGCCTGCAGGGGCAAGGATGTAGTTGAGGACGCTGCCGAGAACCAGCGCGAGGCCAATTCCGACGGGAAAGGCGACGGCCATGCCGGCAATATCAATCGCGGCGACCAGCAATAAATTCGCAATATTGAAGACTGCGCCAGAAAGGATGGCAAGCAGGAGATGATGGGTATCGCCCTGCAGCAGGGCGGCCAGAAAGGGGTGTGGTCCACCCCCCAGGGCAAAACCCCAGGCAAAGCTACCCAGCAGAATGCCGGCAACGTAGTCCCAATAAAATAGCTGAAAAGGCCAGCCAGGTGTGAGTTTCATGGTGTTGGCCCAGGATCCCCAGCAGAACATGCTGAGGAGCATAAATGCGAACTGGGCCGGATACGTGCTGGGGTAATAGGTCAAGAGGGACTTCCATTCAGGAAAAGAGTATTTTTTTGAAAGGTTTCATTCTCGCTCTTTAGGGATACCCAACGATGGGCAGTTCTGTCAATGTGAATTGTAATCGCGAAAAGGGCGGTGGCTCTTTTCAGGGAAGGTCCGGACGAAGAAAGTAAGGAATTCCAATTGACAAAGGCAAGCGGGACTGAGTAATGTTTCGGGTGATAATGAAACGTTTCAAAATACTACATCTGCCGGTTGACGCTTCCGCGGGCATAATTCGCACGCTTGCCCTGGCTACAGGCGCACTGTTGAGTGTGGCCGCAGGGGGTTGTGGCGCTGGGGTGAGCCCAAATGCCGCGGTAACCGCGGCTGCCGCAGGCTTTCCGGCAGATAGCGGAATGCTCAATGTGCGCGATTTTGGCGCGCTTGGAGACGGCAAAACGGACGATACTGCCGCGATCCTGGCTGCAGTCGCGGCCAGCGGCGCGGATACGGGCGCATTCTGGTGGCAGGATCGTATCGTTTATTTTCCTGACGGCGTTTATATGATCTCTGCCCAAATCATCAAGCAATACTCGACCGGCTATGCTTCCGGTATGGTGCTGGTGGGGCAATCGCAGGCGAATACGATCCTGAAGCTGAAGGACTATGCCGCCGGCTATCAGACCCCGACAGCGCCGCAGGCGATGGTCTTTATGACATCCAAGTTGATTGACGCAGACGGACCGTACGGTGGCGGCAAGGACTATCCGGGATTGGGCGAGGGAAATGACGCCTACAAGAACTCAATCGAAAACATGACTCTGAACGTGGGGAGTGGGAATCCAGGTGCGGTCGGCATTGACTACCTTGCGAACAATCTTGGGGCGATTCGGCAGGTTACGGTCACGGCGCCTGCAGGTAGCGGCACCACGGGTATCTCAATGCTGCGAAAGTGGATTGGACCGGCACTGCTAGAGCATGTGACGGTCCATGGGTTTAACGTGGGCATCGATGTTGCAAACACGGAATACGGCGTCACCCTGAATCACGTTGCATTGAACGGCCAATTCACGGCCGGGTTGCGGAACAATCAGAATTCGATCTCGGCCAACGATCTGGAAGTGAACAGCGTTGGCTCGGCGATTATAAGTACAGCGCTGGACGGTTTGATCGTCCTTGCGCAGGCTCAGCTCTCGTCGTCATCCGCTACGACCGTGCAGAACACGCTTGGTACCATCCTCTTCCGCGCCAGCCGGGTATCGAATTATCAAAAATTCACCGGGGGCTCGATCCTGGGCGACGTGATCGACGGGGCGTTGACCGGGCCGGCTGCATGGACGGCGAAGACCTCCGCGCAATTCATTCCGGTAGAAGATCCGCCGAGCGTCGTGCAGGAAGCATCGTCAAGCTGGGTCAGCGTAGGAACTTATGGGGCTGTTCCGGTCTCCTTCACAAATTCGCAGGGCGCGCCCCTGGAAACGCCTACGGACTCGCTGGCCGCATTTCAAGCGGCCTTTGCGACGGGCGCCTCTACAATCTATCTGCCGCATGGCCTGTATTACCTCAGCAACAATCTGCAGATACCATCGACGGTGCAGCGTATTGTCGGTATGGACTCGACCATCCGCGTGTATCAGACAGGCGGATACAAGATGAATCGTGCGCAGGGGATGTTTCGTGTGCTCGACTCCACGGGTATGGCGCCCCTGCAGATTGAAAAGCTTGCCTTTGATAACTCGAATTACGGGACGCAACTCGCACTGGAGCAGGCTTCGACGCGGCCCCTGATTGTGCAGGATATGGTATTTGCAGGCGCGCTAATTATGAATCGCGCGGCGACCGGCGGCAAGGTATTTCTAACTGACATATCGTGTGCCGGCTGCGTGGGTAACGTCATCGCGGGGACGGCAGCAGTGACTGGTGTACAGGTAGATGTCGAGCACTGCCAGACGTGCTTCTACAACCAGGGCGCTGACTTCAATATTCTGGGATTGAAGACCGAAGGTATTGAGACGGTGGTAGCGGCTACAGGTGGACGTACACAGGTGCTGGGCGGCCTGATCTACATGGTCAGCACGAATACGTCGCCCTCTATGCCGGCCTTTAGCGCGACGAATGCCGTGCTGACAGCTTCGTTTGTTGAAGAGGCATTCTACTCGACGACCCATTACACGTACTTACTGAACGACACGCAAAACGGCGTGAGCACGCTCACGCCGGAGAGCAGTTTTCCAACACGGGATACGGGCAGCTATGGCCGTATCGTACCGTGGCTGCAGACCGCAATTCACTAGAGACGATTCAAGGAGATGTTGCTGATGGATGCGCTGAAGATGTTCACACGCTGGTGGGCAGGCCGCTATGCGGTCGCGGCGGTCAGTCTATTGATGCTGCTCAACGCGGCTCAGGCACAGGTCGCAGTGCCGCAGGAATTTGCGCTGAAAAGCGGAGACCGGGTGGTTTTCTACGGAGACAGCATCACCGCGCAGCGACTTTATACGCGGCTGGTAGAGATTATGGTGGTTACGCGCTATCCGGCCATGAGGGTGAATTTCTATAGCGCGGGCGTCAGTGGAGATACCGTCTACGGCGGGCACTCTGGCGACGCCAAAGAGAGGGTTCTACGTGATGTTGCGCCATTCCGGCCCTCGGTCATCACGGTCGCCCTCGGCGCCAATGACGGGCATTACACGCTGGAGGGTGCAGACGCGACATTTCTCTCCTATCAAAAGGGATACCGTACGCTGCTCGACCTGCTGAAGCAGAACTCGGACTCCGGAGTGCGGATCACGCTCGCGTCGCCGGTGGCGTACGACGAGATCTCGCGGACGGGAGCCCCGGTTACCGGGTACAACAACCTACTGATCCGTTACGGCAGCTTCGTCAAGCAGCTTGCCGGCGAAAATCGCTATGGGTTCGCGGATTTCAATCATGCGATGACCACGCTGCTCACGGCGGAGACAAAGGAAAATCCAACCGCGGCGCAGGAACTGTATCCCGACCATCTGCATCCGTCTGTCTGGGGGCACTGGGGATTGGCTGCCGAGATGGCGCGGACCTGGGGCTTTGATCCGCTGGTAAGTTCGGTATTGCTTGACGCGGCGAATGCTAAAGTCAGTTCCGCGCAGAAGACCGGCGTAACCGAACTGACACGTACACCAACGGGATTAACGTGGTCGCAGTTCGATACGGCGTTGCCGTTGCCACTCGACATCGGGGACGTCCTCACACAGATTCTGATTGAGTCTTCCGATATAGCGCAGCTTGATCAACAAACGTTGCAGGTAAGTGGGTTGAATGCGGGAACATACCTGCTGATGATCGATGGAAAGAATATTGCGCCATATACACAGCAGCAACTCGCGGCAGGCGTGAACCTTGCACTTCTGGATACTCCGATGGAGCAGCAGGCCAGAAGTGTAGATTGGGATGGCGGCGAACGTCGCGCAAAGTTGAGCGCGATCCGTCTGAACCTGATGGCACAGACGCCGGCTCTTGTAGGACGAGAGAGTGCAGTTAAAACGCTGGACGCGCTGGACGCCGCGATGGTGGATCTGGAGTATAAACACGCCCAGCCAGTGATCCATCACTTTGAATTGAAGGTGCAGGCAAATGGCCACTAGCGAAAGATGGCCGCAACGTTGGATAGTACTGCTCGTCACCGCATTGTTGGCGTCACCGGGCATTGCGATTGCTGCCGAGCCGCAGACGCCACTGATTTTCCCTGCCGGCAGCGGCGTTCTGAACGTACACGACTTTGGAGCTAAGGGCGATGGCAAGACTGACGATACCGAGGCCATTCTGAAGGCGTTGGCTGCCAGCGGACAGAGCACAGGGTATTCGTGGTTTCACGACAAGATCGTGTATCTGCCGGACGGAACGTATCTTATCTCCGCACCTCTTCTGAAGAGGTATGCGAATGGAAGCTTCGCATCGGGCGTGGTACTGCTGGGAGAATCGCGTGCACATACGGTGCTCAAGCTGGCCGATCACGCGCAAGGATATGCCAATCCCAAGCAGCCGAGGGCGATGATCTACACCAGTTCGCAACTACTGGACAGGGGTGGGCCGTATGGCGGCAACAAGGATTACCCGAAGCTTGGTGAGGGTAACGACGCCTATGAGAATTTTGTAGAAAACATGACGATTGAGACGGGGCAAGGGAACGCCGGCGCCATTGCCATCGATTATCTGGCCAGCAACCTGGGCGCGCTGCGGAACCTCAACATCGTCGCAGAAAAAGGTGGAGCGCTCACTGGCATTTCCATGCTTCGTAAATGGCCCGGTCCGGCAATTGTGGAGCATGTATCCATTACGGGATTCGACGTGGGCATCGACGTGGAGAACTACACCTACTGCATGACGTTGAACAATATTCATCTCGAACATCAGCGGGTAGCCGGTCTGCGAAATCATCAAAATTCACTTGCGGTGGAGGCTCTAAGCGTTGTGGAGGAGGGGGCACCGGCGGTTGTGAATGATGCTCCGGACGGCCTGATCGTTCTGGTTGGTGGAGCACTGCATGGCCCTGGGTCACTGATTCGCAATGAAGGGTCCATAGTGATGCATGGTACCCAGGTGGAAGGTTTCGCGGCTACCGCTGGAGGCATCGCGGACCGCAAGCTCGATGGCGTACTGGACGGCAGGAAGAAGTGGACGGCGGCGGAAAGCGCCTGGACTCTGCCGGTCCTGACGGCTCCAGACGTGGCTGATAGTGTGGCGGGTCGTTCAGTCAGTATTGCGCAATTTGGGGCAGTGAATGGGGACGATCACGATTCCAGCGAGGCCTTCGAGAAGGCATTCGCCTCTGGTGCTGCGACGATCTATATTCCGCACGGAGACTATGCGATCCGGCAGCCCATTGACGTGCCGGCAAGTGTGCAGCATGTGGTGGGAATGAATTCAACTTTGAAGTTAAGCCCTGGCCCGGGGATGACGATTACCGATACTGGAATGCTGCGCGCTGGAGCAGGCACGAAGCCTCTCCTGATTGAGCGGCTTGCCCTTCGCGCTGGTCATGATGCTTTTGGCGTGGAAAGTAATGGGCCGCGTGACATCGTACTGCGCGATATTCCCACAACCGGCCAGTACCTGTTGCTGCGGCAACGTAAAGGCGGCAGGGTATTTCTGGACAACACCTGCTGTGGCGGACTGCGCATTGCCGGCCAGGCGCCTGTGGTTGCACGGCAGTATGACACGGAGGGCGATGGGGTACGCATTCATAACGACGGTGCGCCGCTCTGGATACTGGGCATCAAGACGGAGCGTCAGAATCTTGTTGCGGAGACGGTTTCTGGCGGCCGCACGGAGATACTGGGCGGCCTTATTTACATGGTTATTCCAAACCCGGTGCCCAGCGCGCCAATGTTCAAGCTGAAGGATGCTGCCATGACAGCCTCATTCAATGAGGAAGCCTTTGCTCCGGGACGGAATTACGAGATCTACCTTTCCCAGGAGCGAAAGGGAAAGAAGGCAGTTGTGACCGGCCGGACAGGGTATCGGCCGAGGAGCAGGGGCGGGGACGGCCGGGTGGTTCCACTGCTGCAGGGAGCGCCGTAATGCGCGCTATCGTGAAGATTTGATGAAGGCAAAAAGTAAATATTGAAAGGATTCAAATTGACAATGTATACTCGTCCCCGGTTTCAGCCAACAACTTTATTCGTAGCGAATTCGCACCCACGCCACCAGAATTTATTGGGGAGGTTTTCATGAATCATCAATCTAACACGCTGAGCCCGCGACTCTGCAGTCTTGCGCTGCTCGCTGCTTGTGCGCTCGCCGTCACAGGCTGCGGTAGCGGTGCATTGCACAATGGAGTCTCCGACATACACGATATCGCTATTCCGTCTCTACAGGGCAAGGCTTTTGGCGGCCAACAAGCAATCGGCGGGGGAGTGGTCCAGCTTTGGACCGTGGGCCTGCCAAGTACGGGCGGGTCCTACGGCAGTGGACAGACGTCGCTTATCTCGAGCACAGTCACAACCAGTACGGACGGTTCCGGCAGCTTCGATATCACTGGTGATTACAGCTGCCCCAGCAATAGCTACGTGTATATCACGATCACCGGCGGCAACTCTGGCGGCGGTACGAATAGCGCCATCCGGCTCATGACGGCATTGGGCGCGTGTGCCAATCTTACCGATACCATGTTTATCAATGTGAATGAAGCGACGACTATTGCTGGTGTTTTTGCGCTGCAGCAGTTTGCCTCAGCGACCTTTGGCACGGCTGGCAGCTTCAGCATCGGGGCACCTAGCACAAACATTACAGGACTGCAGAATGCTTTTGCCGCCGCCAATAATCTGGTGAACTTCCAGAGCGGAGCAATTCCGGTATCGACTACAAACACGGCGACGGTAAACTCTGTTGCAGTCTCGGTGGTGACGACCTCAGAGAATATGAAGATTGCACAATTGGCCAACATTCTTGCCTATTGCGTGAACTCCGCCGATCAGTCTGGTGGCGCTCTCTCCACCAACTGCAGCACTCTTTTCAATGCTGTACAACCGGCAAGTCAAGTGAGTCCGGCGGTAGATACACTACAGGCCGCGCTGGATCTCGCAATCAATCCTACGAACGTGGGCAGCACAACGAGTGCGCCTTTCAATCTTGTTTCTGCTCAACCTCCATTTTCTCCGAATCTGGGATCAACGCCGCCGAACGACTGGACGCTTGGCTTGAGTTACAGTAGCCCGACCAGCTTCACCACACCAGCATATAAATTCATGTCGAATGGATACGGGGTAGCTATCAGCAGTACAGGCAATATTTATGTGATCAACAGCCCCGGCTCGACGACCGGCAATAGCGTTGCGGTGCTTGGTCCGGATGGTATGCCGGTGACCAGCATTCTGAACGGCTCCACGCTTGGTTCGCCACGCGGCATCGCGCTGGATACAAATGACAATGTGTGGGTAGCTGCAAATGCTTCAACCACCAACGCGCTGGTAGAGTATGCGGGCGGTTCGACCTACAACTACAATTCAACCGGATCAACGGTGTTGTACGGCATTGCTGTCGATGCCAGCAATAATATCTTTGTGACGTCCTCGGCGAGTGGTGAATTGGAGGAACTGGTTGGAGGCGCGGGCGCAGGGACTGTGACTAATGTTGCCGGCATTGGCACGGGGGCGGAACAACTAGCGATCGATACGAACTACAACATCTGGATAGCAAATAGCACGAGCGGTACCGTGACAAAAGCTGGGGCGACATGCACATCGACTCCCTGCACATATGCCATTGGCAACAAGGTGAGTTATACAAGCCTGGCAAGTGATTTCGGCATTGCCCTCGATCAAAACCAGGTGCCGTGGGTCACGAATAGTGCTGCTGGTGAGATAACCAGGTTGGATCCAGCAACTCCAATTGCTGGAGGCACGTCCAGCGCTGCATCGCTGGGTGGGCTGACTAACCCCCTATTCGTTGCCATGGATGGCTCAAGCAATCTCTGGGTGACAAACAATAACACCACCAGCAACTCTGTGAGCGAGATCGCCAGCGGCAGCACAACCATGGCTTTGTCGCCAGGCACCGGCTTCAAGCATACATTTGCGACGCCACGGGCAATTGCAATCGATGGCTCTGGCAATGTGTGGGTTGCAAATTCCAACGGCTCTACGTCAACCACAGCTCCCGTGCTGACCGAGATCGTAGGGGCCGCGACCCCTGCAGTGCAGCCACTCTCCCGGGCGATCCTGCTGAACAAGATAGGAAAAGCCCCATAGACATCCCCTCACGGCCTGAAGGAAGGTTCCTTCAGGCCGCTTTTTTGTTTAAGACTCGCCGCTTTACGGGAATGACTGGCCGATCCGCTATCTGGTTGAGTCTGTGTTAAGGAGCAATGTAGATGTTCAGGTTTTCGCGTTCTTTTGGAGTTGTGTTCACTTTTGCTGTGTGTGCCACCCTATCGCGGCAGAGCCTTGCGCAGGCAGGCAGGGCCTCGCTGACCCCCGGGATCATCTCAATCGTTGCCGGCGGCGGGACGCCGACCTCTGGCAATGGCGACAATGGACAGGCGACTTCAGCTTCGGTGAAGCTTCCAAGGGATGCCGCGCTCGACACCGCAGGTAATCTCTACATAGCCGAATCGTCGACGAACCGGATTCGCAAGGTAACACCTGCTGGCATCATTACGACTTTTGCTGGCACGGGGACCGCAGGAATAGGCGGCAATGGAGGACTGGCTACGGCAGCGACGCTCAATGGGCCGTCGTCACTTGCTTTCGATGCCGCAGGGCGATTGTATGTAACGGATATGAACGGTAATGATGTCCGTGTGATTGGGACCAATGGCATCATTTCGCTGGTAGCTGGAACCGGAGCAGCGAGTTCAACGGGAGATGGTGGTCTGGCTACAGCCGCTACACTGAATGCTCCCAGTGGAGTAGTGATCGATGCAACAGGCAATATCTATATCGGGGAGACGACAGGCAACAGGATCCGCAAAATTGGAACAGATGGTGTGATCTCTACGCTGGCAGGTAATGGGACAGGAGGCTCGACGGGCGACAACGGGCAAGCTGCAAGCGCTACCGTGAATCAGCCGCGCGGATTGGCACTGGATGCTCTGGGGAATCTCTACTTCGCGGACTATAACGGACACAAGATTCGCCGCATTGATACCAATGGCGTGATCACAACGGTTGCTGGAACCTCATCGCCAGGGTTTAGTGGTGATGGTGGATTGGCTACAGCCGCAAAGCTATATTTCCCACGCGCTGTAAATTTCGATGCTGCGGGGAACATGTATATTGCGGATGGCACGAACAACCGCATCCGTAAAGTGGATACGTCAAAGATTATTTCTACCGTTACCGGTGGGGGAACTGCCTGCACGGGCGCAACCGATAGCTTTGGCGATGGCTGCGCTGCAACACAGGCAACGTTGAATCTGCCGATGCAGGCTGTGCCGGATGCCGCATCCAATATTTATATCGCGGACTATAACAATAATCTGATCCGGAAAATCTCCGTCACATCCTCTCTCATTGCGTTTGGAAGCCAAGGTATTACAACAAGTACGATCCAGAGCGTAACGCTTGTAAATACTGGCGCTGGCAGTCTTCAATTCGGTGCATTGACCGTGAGCGGTACGGGGTTTGCCAGTGCCGCGAGTGGAGGTACGGACTGCATCGCTACGACCTTGCTGGCATCCGGCGCAAGCTGCCAGATTGCGATTCAGTTCACGCCCTCGGCGCTGGGCGTGGCCACCGGTTCGGTTACCGTGACGGATAACTCCGGCGGTGTGAGCGGAACGCAGCAGACAATTTCATTGACGGGTACAGGCACGCTGGCTACGCCGACAGTTGCTTTGACCGTAAGCCCCACGTCCGCGGGTTCAGGGCAGACGGTCGTGTTCACGGCGAAGGTTACCGGGGCCGGCAGCATCAAGCCTACCGGTACCGTGCAATTCCTGAATGGGACCACGTTACTGGGCCAGGGAACAGTGGATGGCACCGGAACCGCGACCTTCAGCAGCGCAACGCTATTACCCGGAAGCTACAGCATCACAGCTTCCTACTCGGGAGACAGTAATTTCCTTGCAGAAAGTTCAAGTCCAGCGGTGAGCCTCATGGTTTCGCCACAGGCCGCGGATACGATCAGCCTGACGGCTGTTCCCGCGATCACGACGCCCGGCCAGCCTATTATGCTGACAGCGAATGTGGTGCAACTGTCTGGCAGCACGCTGCCGACAGGGACGGTCACATTCCTCGACGGTACGACGAGCCTTGGGATGCAGAATCTGGTGGCAGGTCAAGCTGTTTTGAGTGTGAGCTCACTGGTCCCTGGCACACACGCGATCACGGCGCAGTACTCCGGCGACGCGAGTTTTACCCCTGGCTTTTCATCATCGGTAAGTATCACAGTCGGTACAGTTCCGATGGGAGCGATCTCACCTGGCATTCTGAGCACGATTGCGGGTATCGGTACGACAGGCTTTGCAGGCGATGGTGGTGCTGCTACAGCCGCTAAGCTGAATGCTCCCGCGCGAACTGCCTTCGATGCAGCCGGTAATCTCTACATTGCGGACTCCGGTAATAACGTGGTGCGGAAGATGACGACGGTTGGTGTGATCTCCACGTTTGCCGGTATTCAATCAAAACCTGGAAATTCCGGCGATGGTGGTCTTGCCACCAGCGCTTCACTGAATGCCCCGCGCGATGTTGCGGTTGATGCTGCGGGGAATGTTTTTATCCTCGATTCGACGTACAACACCGTGCGCAAGGTTGATACTACAGGGATCATTACGACATATGCCGGAGTTCCCAGCACGACGGCGTCTCCCAGTAGCGGTGACGGAAAGCAGGCAATATCTGCGACTCTAAACCAGCCGCGCGCCATAGCGGTAGACGCACAAGGGAATCTCTACATCGCCGAATACGCCGGCAATGTGGTGCGCAAGGTGACGACAGCAGGCATAATCTCGACGTACGTGGGTACCGGGGCGTCCGGCTCCAGCGGAAACGGTGGCGCGGCGACTTCAGCAAAACTCAATGGTCCGTATGGCATCAATCTTGACGCAGTCGGCAGGCTCTACATTGCGAGCCTTGGTGATAATACTGTGCGCAAGGTCGATACTACCGGCATCATCACTCAGGTCGCGGGCACAGGCTCCGGCTATACCGGAGATGGCGGCCTGGCGACTGCCGCTGCGTTGTCTGGTCCGCGTCATGTGGCGACGGATGCAGGCGGTAATATCTACATTGCGGACACGGGGAACTTCGTTGTCCGCAAGGTGGACACGAACGGCGTCATCACAACGCTGGCGGGTTCGCACGTCTCAGGCAATACAGGAGACGGTGGTGCTGCCAATGCCGGAACCTTCAATCAACTCTATGGCGTAACGCTCGATGCGAACGCCAATCTTTATCTGGCAGACCTTTCGGCTAACGTGATTCGCAAGATCACTGTGAGCACTGGTTCACTGACCTTTGCGGCCCAGTTGCTGCACACCACAAGCACGGTACACTCTGCGACGGTGACGAATGCAGGCGGCCAGCCGCTTACGTTAAACAATATTGCCCTCACTGGGGCAACATTCGCGCTTGCTGCCAGCGGCGGCACGGATTGCACTGCGACGACTGTGCTACTTCCCGGAGCATCATGTCAGATAGGCATCGTGTTCAGCCCGGTAACGCTGGGTACTCTGGGCGGCCAGGTGACAATAACGGATAACTCGGGCGGCGTAAGCGGATCGCAGCAGGTAATTCAACTCACGGGCTTTGGTACGCTTGTTCCTACTACAACCAGCCTGACGATTACTCCATCTGTCGTCACAAAAGGCGATTTCGTTACGTTTACAGCGGCAGTGGCGATCACGACTCCGCCTGGCCCTGGAGCGCAGCCTTCGGGCACGGTCTCATTTATGAATGGCACCACTGTACTGGGCACGGCACCGGTAGTGAGTGGCGCGGCAATCTTTACGACAAATGCGCTTTTGCGGGGCAGCTATTCGGTTGTGGCGACGTACAGCGGCGATACGAACTTCAATCCTGGCTCCTCATCGGCAGTGGCGCTTATGGTGAATGGCATCTCCAGCGCTACGATGTTGAGCGCCGCAGTCGGCAGCGTAGCGCAGGGGCAGAGCGATCTGCTGACGGCAACGATCTCTGCGCCGGGTGCCATATCACCGACAGGAACAGTTAACTTTCTGTCCGGTTCTGTTATTGTGGCAACTGCGACGGTGGGGGCAGGCGGTATCGCTTCAGCTTCTGTGTCTTTTCTGTTGTCCGGCCCACAAGCCGTCGTGGCATCTTACAGTGGGGATGCGAGCTACGACCCCTCGGTTTCCACGCCACTGTTGATCTCAGTTACCGCCGGTCCCATTGCGACGCTTACGCCGGGGCTTATCTCCACGATTGCCGGCACGGGTTCATCTGGCTACAGCGGCGACGGTGGGCGGGCTATAGCCGCTGTAATCCATGGGCCTATCGGTGGAATGGTCGTAGACGGTTCGGGCAACCTCTATTTTCCCGATACCTCAAACAATTGCATCCGCAAAATTACTCCATCGGGGATTATCACCACCGTAGCGGGATCAAGCAGCGCCGGTTCGACCGGCGACGGTGGTCTGGCAACCAGCGCGCGCCTCAGCCTGCCACGGCAGGTCGCGGTGGACGCTGCGGGCAATCTCTATATCGCGGACTACTACAACAGCCGCATTCGCAAGGTGGATACCTCCGGCATCATTACGACACTGGCAGGTACGGGGACATCGGGTTCGGGCTCCGGTTTCGGCGGCGATGGCGGGCCCTCGACCGCGGCACAACTCAACTTCCCCACGGGCGTTGCGGTGGATGCAGCGGGCAATGTCTATATCGCGGATACAAATAACCAGCGCGTGCGCAAGATCGACACCACCGGAACTATTACGACAATCGCAGGCACGGGCACGGCAGGGTTTTCCGGCGATACCGGTCCGGCGTCCTCGGCGCAACTCTCTGCGCCGAGTGGGCTGGCAATCGACTCTGCCGGCAACCTCTACATCGCCGACACGAACAACAATCGCGTGCGCAAGATCAGTACGGCGGGCACGATTACGACGGCTGCGGGCAAAGCGGGCGGGGCGTATACCGGGGATGGTGGACTGGCGACGGCGGCCCAATTGAATGGGCCAAACGCGCTTGCGGTGGATGCTGCCGGAGATCTTTTTATCTCCGATGTGAAAAATAATGTGCTGCGCAAGGTCGATGCTACCGGCTATATTTCAACGGTTGCGGGGTCGAATGTGGCCGGGTATGCAGGGGATGGAGGGGGGGCTACTGCGGCGTTGGTGACGGGCCCGACGGGGGTGGGGGTGGATGCGCTTGGCGATATCTTTATTGCCGACTCGACCAACGACGTGCTGCGGGAGATTATCGCCAACGCAGGAGCCGTCAACCTGGGCACGGTGCCCTTTGGATCGTCCGTGACGGCTACGGTGGCGCTGTCGAACATGGGTGGGCAGCCGCTGGTACTTAGCGCCATCACGACCACGGGCAGCTTCTCAGAAGCCCCTGCCGCGAGCCGCGGATGCAGCAGCACGGGGACGCGTAGCGCGGGGTCTACCTGCCTGGTCACGATCACGTTTGCGCCGGTGGCTTTAGGCTCGTATACCGGCAGCCTGACATTCACGGACAACAGCGCGACAGGCACGACGCAGACCATTGCCGTGACGGGCATCGGCGGCAAGCTGCCGCCTGTGATCGCGCTTACCGGTTCTCCCGCGGCCTATACGACGCCGGGCACCGCGGTCACATTCACTGCGAAGGTAAGTTCCTCGACCTCGGCCAGCACAATTGCGACAGGGCAGGTTTTGTTCATGAATGGTGCGACGACACTGGGTACGGGGATTCTGGATGCGACGGGGACCGCGACGTTCTCCACGTCAGCATTGACGGCTGCAACATACAACGTGACGGCGGTTTATGCCGGAGACGGCAGCTACCTGAATGGAACATCTTCGCCGCTGGTGTTCAGCGTGCAGAACGACTTCACCATTGCGCTGTCCTCCACCAGCGATACCGTGAGCGCGGGGGGGACCGTAACGACGACGGTGACCATCACCTCGGCTGCCGGTCTGTTGCCGGGAACAGTGGAACTGGGTTGCGCAAACCAGCCGACGTACCTGGTGTGCACCTTCTCGCCACCGACCATCGTGCCGGCGACGGGGCCGATGACCTCGACGCTTACGATCACGGCGACGAAGCCGCCTACGGGTATCGGCCTTCTGGGGGTGATCTTTGTGCCGTTGCTGCTGCTTCTTCGCAAGCGGCGCTTCGCCGTGCGGGCACTGCTCGCGGTGACGCTGGTGGCGGGCTTGTTCGGCGCTGCCGGCTGCGGCTCGGGCACGTTCTCACCTACACCGGCCGTGGTTCCGATAACGGTCACTGTCACTTCAGGACAGGCAATGCATACTGTCGTCTATAACGTGAAGGTGCTTTAGGTACCACTCTTCCACCCTATCAACCTAAATATCTTATTTTCAGTGGTTTGGCGGAGGTGATTGTCGCTAAATATCTGGGAACAGGATATTTACGGGTAATATTTGATTCTATTGTGATTGTGGTTGTCCGTGGGGATTTACTCTCACTTTTAATTGTAGTGAATTGGGAGGCAAAGTACGCCAAATTTATTCATCAATGCAGATTTGTGCGCGTGAATCATGGATAGAGTCGCGATCTTTGCGCGTCTATGCCGCGGTAGTGTTTTTTACGAATGGGGACACGTGCCGCGCTCGACCTATTGCTTTCGGCATACCTACGCCACGCTCAGATTGCAGGAAGGCGTGGACGTGTATTTTCTTGCCGAGCAGATGGGAACTTCCGTCCAGATGATCGAGCAGCACTATGGACACGTGAATACGATCAAGCACGCCGACCGCGTGTTGCAGGGCATGGCGGGATGGGAACTGCCGCAACCGGAACTGGGCGATAGCAAGGCCAGGGCGTGGAAAGCGGCAGCGACCCGCTATCAGTCCAAAAGAGGTCAGCGCAACAAGCCGCGCTGACCGTAAACCTCCCGGAACTGTCTTTTGCCGGAGCCGCTGGCGGAGGCTGGCGTAGGGAGGTGTCATCCCACTGTCCGGCCCGGACTCTCCTCACTGAGATTGTTCTGATTTGCCGCTGCCCCGCTGGGGCGTCTTTAGCGGCAAATCTCTCTGCACGTGCCGCCGCTGGCGGCTGTCCTTCGTGCAGTTCCAACCTCTTAGTGCCGGGAAGGAGATATCCCATCCACACGGTATGGCCATTTGATTTTCATCCCCGCTGACTCGTGATTCGATCCTGAATCGCATTCTCACGTTCTGTACATTCTCTCTACAGCAATGCTGTATGCGCTTGCCACGCGGCTTGGTCCCACCTCCTGCGAGGCAGGCCGCACCCTGCGCTGCGCTCCGGGCCGAACCTTCGGACGAGCGCCGGCGGCGTGCCAAACGATGGTGCGTGTTTGGCACTGGCCGCGCCTGCCACTCGGTCCTGCGTCCTGCCCCTTGTCGTTCGTCTTCGCCTGCAATCGGGGCGTTTGTGTCTCGCTGCGCGGGGAGAAACACAAAATGCCCCTCCGGGCAGACGAAGGAGAAAAACAATGCAATTCAAAGGACAAAACCAACCGCAAGCAAAACCGCAGACGGCGAAAGAAGTAATCGCCGCCAATGTTAAAACCCTTATCGCACAACTAGAGGCAGGGCACAGTGACGCACTCACTGCATACCTGAATGCCATGAGCCGCTTTCATAGTTACAGTTTTTCCAACATCCTCGAAATCGCGCGGCAGAAGCCCGAGGCGGTAAAAGTAGCGGGGCTGTATGCGTGGAACTAGTTGGGCCGCCGGGTGAAGAAGGGCGAGAAGGGCACCCGCCGCGTGGGTGGTGCGAAGGCTTTCGACTCAATCCTTGTTCGTGGTTGGTGAAGGAATACTGGGGTCCTTCACTGCGTTCAGGATGACGGCGGTTTAGGTTGGTAGTGGCGACGGGACGATGGGCGGGAGCGTTCGCGCTTCACGCGAATAACCCACCTTTACGATGAAGCCATAAAGGATGGGCCCACGCGCCCGCTCTACACCATAGGGGAATTTGCTGCTAGTAGTTCAGCTTGATACCGAGTTGAATGACGCGGGGGCCGCTGGCAGAGGTGATGACGCCGAAGTTGCCGTTGGTGTTGGCGCCGGAGCCGGGGAGGGGGTTTGGTGCGCAGGGTGTCAACGCGGGGTTGACCACGTCGCAGTTCGCGGTTGCGGTGAAGCCGGTGTTGGGGTTGCTCATGCTGGCATGATTCAGGGTGTTGAAGGTCTCCAGCCGGAGTTGCGCGGTGACCTTCCTGAGCTTCATGTTCTTCATCAGGGAGGCGTCAAGGTTGAAGGCGCCGGGTCCGCGAAGGCTGGCAGTGGTGCGCCCGACATTACCAAAGGTGTAGTTCGGCGGATTGACAAATGCGTCCGGGTTGAACCAATGCTGGATGGTGTGGTGTGGACCGGAAAGCGGATTGATGCCGGAGAAGTTCGGCCGGGTGGCGACGGTCTCGTTATTGGCGCCGGTGATGGAGAGCGGAGTGCCATCCTGCATGGTGATGATGCTGTTGAACGAGATATTGCTGAGTGCGCTGGAGAGGAAGCTGCGCTTTCTCAGGAAAAGCTGCCCAGGGCCGAAGGGGGCCTGCGAGATGATGGCGACGGTCAGCCGCTGATGGTGGTCAATGGTGTCGACGGTGTATTCAGAGCCGCGATTGTAGGGGTTCTGGAAGCTGCCGCTGGGACCGGTAGAGGTGCCACCGATGGTGCTGAGCGGAACGTAGATGGGATCCGACATAAGCTTGCCCAGCGTGTAGGAGGCAATGACCTGAGTGCCGCGACCGACGCGACGCTGTGAGGTGACATACATATAGTTGCCGAAGTATGTACCGGTGTGCGGCTGATAGCCGGCAACGGCAGTGTAGTAGGGATATGGCCGTAGCCGATTGAAGTTGGTGATGGTGGTTTTGGCACCGGGAAGATTGGCATAGGGGTTGGGAACGGTCTGCTGCAGAATGTCCACGGCTCCCTGGCCCTGGCTGAAATAGATCGGATTCAGTGAGTTCATGTTGTAGTTCGGCTGCACGAAATGGATGCCGTGGTTTCCGAGATAGGAGACCTCCACAACCCATTTCCCGGGAAACTGCTTGCTGACGGAGAAGGTGAAGACCTGGGACATGGGAGTGGGCTGATTTTCCTCCTGATACGACACGCTGCCGTTGCCGAGGAAGGCATCGGGGCCAAGCTTCGAGCCGAGGTTCTGTGTGGGGGGTGTCAGGAACCCGTCCTGCAGCCTCAAGGCAGAGCCGTTGTTGGTGGTGGCGGTGTAGATCGTATCGGTGGAGCCGAAACCATTGGTTGAGCCGGCAAAACTGGCGTTTGCGGTGGACGAGTAGTAGGTCGCATATCCACCGCGAAGCACCATCTGATGCAGTTTCACCACGTTCCAGGCGAAGCTGAAGCGCGGTGAGAAGTCGAAGTAATTTTCCCGGTTGAAGGTGCGGCCATAGCCACCCAGGCCGGAGTAGACGGTGGCGCCGGGGAAGCCATTGGCTGGATCCGTGCGGTGCGGGTCGAAGTTGCTGGTGCGGTTGCGAATCTCATACGGCTGCTGCTGATAGTCATAGCGCAGGCCAAGATTGAGGGTAAGGTTGCGCGCCGCGCGCCAGGCATCCTGCACATAAAAGCTGACACTGTAGTTCTGGAAAGTGGTTCCGCTGGAGACGGTGTCCGTGGCCTGGTTGACCTGGCCGAGGAGGAAGCTGGCGTACTGATCGCCGCTGCCTGGAAATGAGTCGCCGGAGACGGCGGTGGTGTTGGAGATGAACGAAAATACGCCGGAGGGATGAAGGTTCTGGCTGTTGTAAGCCGAGCTGTAACGAAGGTCGGTGCCTATGGCGAAGCCGTGGGTGCCGGCCTGGCGCGTCAAGTGATCGGTGATCTCATACTGAGTGGCGGCGCGGAAGCCGGTAACGGTGTTGAAGGCTGCAACCCCATTGGTCAGATTCGGCAGGGTGGTGCCGCCGGGGATATTCATGCCCAGACGCGCGGGCCAGTTCTGTCCGAAGCTGCCGGCATGGGAGGGAAAATCGGCACGGAGTATGGAGAGGCGAAGGTCGTTCAATGAGTTGGGTGAAATGACGCGAGTGTAGCCCAGGGTCAGGTTCTGGTTGATGGGGTCATCGATGCGGCCGCTGGCGACGACGCTGGGAAATACTCCGGCATTATTCGTCTGGTTGTTGTAATTTGCATAGCGTGCAAAGATGCCGTCGCGGGAGGTGATCTGGTAGTCAATTCTGCCCACGATCAGCCGCTGCGAACTCTGCAGCTTGGTATTGCTGAGGTAGTTGTTGGTATTGGCGCAGGGGTTGAAGAGTCCCTGGGTATTGTTGGGCAGCGGGTAAAAATTATCCTGGATGGCCTTCGCAGCGGGGTCGATCGCGGTCGAGGTGATCTGGTTGACATTGGCGTACGTAATGTTGGTGACAGTATCCGTGAAGGTGAAGCGAACGTTGAGACAAGAGCCGGGTGTGGTGGAACCAGCAGGTGTGAAATCAGTACAGGGGATGCCGGGAAAGCTTGTGCAGGGCAGCGTATTTGCAACATGGGACTGGCTGAAATCGCCATTGCGCTCCAGGGTTGTGGGCACGGTGCCGTAGGTTGGGTTCGTCTGGGTGAGTCGGTACATCTCCGTATTGGCAAAGAAGAAGAGCTTGTTGCGGATGAAGTGGCCGCTGAGAGATGCACCGAAGCGGTTGTACCGCAGCTCCGGTTTGGGCAATGAGGGCGAGGCGAAGTAATTGCGCGCGTCAAGAAAGTCATTGCGGAAAAACTCATAGAGCGTGCCGGACAGTTTATTGCCGCCGGAGCGGGTGGCGATATCAATGATGCCGCCGGAGGTAAAGCCGTATTGCGCGGGAGCCGCACCGGTGATGAGACGAAACTGCGCAATTGAATCTGCCTGCGGGTTGATGCCTACTTCGCCCAGGTAGTTGAGTTGGTTGTTGGCGCCGTCCAGCGTATTGGCATTCGCCCCGACGGCGCCGCCGGAGACGCGGATGGCCGATAGCTGGGTGCCGCGATCATTGAATCCTGAACTGGTTGCACCGAAGGCGGAGGTGACGCCGGGAAGAAGCGCGGCGAGCGCCAACGCGTTGCCGCCATTGAGCGGGAGATCCTGCAGAGTGCGGTCATCGATGACGTAGCCGAGGACTCCGGAGGTGGTGTTGAGGGTGGGGGAGTCAGCCTGGACGGTGACCTCAGCCTCGACGGAACCGGGATGGAGCACGAAATCAATCTGCGCACGGGTGCCCACATCGATGATGATGCTGGGCTCGGTCATGACTTCAAAGCCTTTTTTTTTGGCAGTAACGGTGTAAGAGCCAATGATCAGAGAGGGAGAAGTGTAGAAGCCGGAAGAGTTGGTCCGGAGGGTGTAGATGGCGTTAGTCTTCGGGTTCAGGATGGTGATGGTGGCATCGAGAACCGAGGCGCCGGTTATGTCCGTGACCGTGCCGACGATGACGCCTTTATCCAGTTCCTGCGCGTGCGTGGGCAGCGGGGCGGCACAGAGAAGGGCGCCCACTACAAGGCAGATGGATGTCCTGATTGGGCAGAAATAAGGGAAACGGGAACGAAAGGCGAGCAGAAACAAGAGATTTCCTCGGCGCAGTAAAACGTTTCAAAATATGTGCACATCGGGTTATAGCGGGCGCGGAATGGCATTGTCAAGCATTTCCAATGCCAATGCGGAAGGGCCTGCGGAGTCAACATATTGCGGCTGCCACGCAGAACTCTTATGATGGGTGGCATGACGACGATCCATGATGTGGCGCGCCGCGCCAGAGTGTCTATCGCAGCGGTTTCACTGGCAATGAACGATGCCGGAACAAACCGTGTCAGCGCCTCAAAAAAGAAGCTGATCCTGGAGGTGGCGCGGGAGACAGGCTACCGGCCAAGCGGGGTGGCCAAGGCATTGAGCGAAGGGAACACGCATATCCTCGGCCTGGTCGTGCCTATGCGCGCCCAAATATTCTTCAATCATTTCATTGTGGAAGTGCTGGCGGGCATCCAGGCGTGCCTGCTGGAGCGCAAA
Source organism: Acidobacteriaceae bacterium (assembly GCA_036404255.1). GTDB lineage: Bacteria > Acidobacteriota > Terriglobia > Terriglobales > Acidobacteriaceae > JARLFX01. The sequence continues at coordinate 23,613 of DASWOP010000151.1, forward strand.
TACCATCTCATGATCTATTCGCATAGCACGTCGAGGGGCGGCATTACCCAGGGGGAGATGGCGCAGAGCCGCTACGCGGACGGAGTTATCGTGCTGAATACACGGCTCTCTTCCGCACAGGACATGCTGGATACGATCCAGAGCCTGAGGAACGCGTCGATCCCGTTTGTGATGGTCAATGGGCGTCCTGCAGCGGAAGATATTCCCTATGTCGGGGTGGAGGAATACGAGGTAGGCAGGCTGGCGGGCGACTACCTGATCGGAGAAGGGCATCGCAGAATCGCCATGCTGGGCGGGGCCATGCGCAGCCCCGGGGGGCAGGTGGCGCTGCAGGGGCTGACGGATGCATGCCGGGAAAAGAAGCTTCCCGGGAAGTATCCGCTGCATGAATACACGGAGTTTGAACGCGGCAGGATCGGCCAGACGGTGACGGAGTGGATGAAAGGCAAGTATCCGCCAACGGTGATCTTCTGCGATGACCAGATGGCACCGGAGGTCTACGAGGCCTGCGGCGCGCTGGGGCTGAGCATTCCGAAGGATGTTGCTGTGCTGGGGAGGGGAGACCTGGCGCTGGGGGCAAAGATGATCCCGAAGCTGACGACGATCCGGGTGCCGGCGATGGAAATCGGCCGGCTGGCCGCGGAGATGCTGATTGACCAGGTGGAGCAGCCTCAGGCGGCGATCCGGCAGGTTTTACTGCCATGCAGCGTGACGGTACGGGAGTCGGTTTAGGCGGGACAGTTGACAAGACATGACCTGAAATGTTAAACGATTAACACATTGACGCATTCTCCATCCCGTCGGGCCGCACGACAGATTGGCGCTGGGATCCCATTGCCGCACTTCCCGCCATCACGGTAATCAACTCCGTTGACCGGCAGAGTCTCGCTCTGTTGGCTCCGTCTCTGCAACGGCAGTTATTGACCAGCGGCCAGCCGTATGGCCACATCGTGAGCGGGTTTCTGGCGGCTTACACGATCTCCGGTGTGTTTGCCGGGCTATTGGTCGTGTTTTTGGCTATAATTTTGAATCGTTTTAATCCATCGCGTCTGGCGACGGCGATGGAAGTGATTGCGGCCGGGAGCGGGTGGAACGCTCTCCGCAGAAGTGGTTGTGACACGGGATTCCGCTGCATGGATACACACCAGTCTTCTGGGTGATGGGCTACTCCATCCATTGGCATTGCTACTGATGTGGCACGTACGAGCGCTACGTAAACAGATCGTTCTAACGAAAAATATTCTAGGAGAATTTTGATGATTGTAGACGCGACACACGGGCCAAGGCAGAACAAGACGAGCGAGATGGTTTGCGATCTATGCATTGTGGGCGGCGGTATTGCCGGGGTATGTGCGGCGATTACGGCGGCTCGCGCGGGAATTTCGGTCGTTTTTGTGCAGGACAGGCCAGTACTGGGCGGTAATGCGTCAAGCGAAGTGAGGCTCTGGATCCTGGGCGCGACCTCGCACATGGGGAATAACAACCGCTGGGCCCGCGAGGGCGGCGTGATGGATGAGATCCTGGTCGAAAACCTGTGGCGGAATCCTGAAGGGAATGCGCTGGTATTCGACTCGCTACTGTTGGAGAAGGTGGTGGAAGAGAAGAACATCACGCTTCTGCTCAATACGGCTGTTGATGGCGTCGAACTCGGGGAGGATGATTCCGTTCGCTCGGTGAGTGCGTTCTGCAGCCAGAACGAGATCCGGTATAGCATCGCGGCGCCACTGTTTTGCGATGCTTCCGGCGATGGCATTGTCGGTTTTCTGGGCGGGGCGGCGTTTCGCATGGGAGCGGAGAGCCGGGAGGAGTTCGGAGAACTGTTCGCGCCGGACGAGGCGTATGGCGAACTGCTGGGACACTCGCTGTACTTCTACAGCAAGGATGTTGGGCGGCCGGTGCGCTATGTAGCGCCGTCGTTCGCGCTGAAGGACATGACAGAGATTCCGCGGTATCGGGACTTCAAGGCGTCGGATAGCGGTTGCCGCCTGTGGTGGCTGGAGTATGGCGGGCGGAAGGACACGATCTATGAGACGGAAGAGATCAAGTGGGAGCTTTGGCGGGTCGCTTACGGGGTGTGGAACTACATTAAAAACTCCGGAAAATTCCCCGAGGCGGAGAACCTGACGTTGGAATGGATGGGCACGATTCCCGGAAAGCGGGAGAGCCGGCGGTTCGAAGGCGACCTGATGCTTCGCCAGCAGGACCTGATGAAGCAGACCCAGTTTGAAGATACTGTGTCGTTTGGCGGCTGGGCGGTGGATCTGCATCCTTCGGACGGCGTGTACAGCGAGGAATCGCCGTGTGTGCAGTGGCATTCGAAGGGTGTTTACCAGGTGCCGTTCCGTGCGCTGTATAGCCGCAACGTGCCGAACCTGTTTCTGGCAGGGCGAATCATCAGCGCGACCCACGTTGCATTCGGGTCCACGCGGACGATGGCGACCTGCGGGCACAATGCGCAGGCTGTGGCAATGGCAGCGGCGATGTGCGCGGAAAGCGGGCTGCGTCCGAAGGATCTGCTGCAACCTGCGCGGATGAAGGCGCTGCAGACACGGCTGCTCGCGAGCGGGCAATGGATGGCGGGCGTCCGGCGTGACGATGAGCTGGACCTGGTGCGCACGGCAGAGGTGAGCGCGAGCAGCAGCCTGAAGTTGGCGGAGCTGCCCGCGAATGATGTTGTAACTCCATTGAACGCGAGCCGGGCGATGCTGCTGCCGCTCAGCGCAGGCGCGTCCCCGGTCTTCAGCTTTTTCTTTGACGTGGAAGAGGCGACGACGCTGCAGGCTGAACTGTGGAAGGCGGAGAAGCCGGGCAACTATACGCCGGAAGTCGTGCTTGCGTCCGTGGCAGTGAAACTGGAGCCGGGCAAGCGTCTTGAGGCAAAGATAGATTTCGCGGCGCAACTCGATCTGAGTCAGTACTACTTCGTCGTGCTGCACAAAAACGAGGCGCTGCGAGTATACCGCAGCAATCAATACGTGACAGGCGTAGTGGGTCTTTCGCAAACGATGAACGCTGCCGTAGCCAAAAGCGTAAAGCAGTCGCCGCCGGCAGGCATCGGCATCGACACGTTCGAGTTCTGGCTGCCGGAGCGTAGGCCCAAAGGCATGAACCTGGCGATGACGATCCAGCCACCGCTGGCGGCGTTTGCGGCCGAGCAGGTGAAGAACGGATATGCGCGGCCGTGGATGGGAACAAACGCGTGGGTCGCCGATGTGAAGGATGCGTCTCCGGCGCTGACATTGCGCTGGGCTTCGCCACAGACAATTCGCACGATGGTGCTCTCGTTCGATACGGATTTCGATCATGCGATGGAGTCCGTGCTGATGACGCATTCGGAGACGGTGGTGCCATTCTGCGTACAGGCATACCGAATTCTCGACGCAAACGGAACGGTGTTGCATGAGGAAAGCGATAATCACCAGACACGAAATGTGCTGAAGTTTGCGCAGCCTGTGGTTGCAAAAGAAGTTCAAATCCAGATTCTGAAGACGCATGGCGCGCCGGCAGCGATCTTTGAGGTAAGTTGCTATGCGGAGTAAGACCATGACGATGATGAAGATGAGCGTGCGGTGTTTGCTGGTGGCGGGAATGTTTTGCGCAGCAGGTGTCGCGCAAAAGAGCGGGCATCCGGCGGAAGCGGGTGCGGCACTGGCCTGGGCGGATCGCGTGATCGTATATCCCGCCGATTCCGGGGCGCTGAACGTGAAAGATTACGGCGCGAAGGGCGATGGACAGACGGATGACACAGCCGCGATTCTGAAGGCGATCTCAGAGACCGGCATCGATACGCGCGGGTTTGGCTTTGAGGATAAGATCGTTTTCTTCCCCAAGGGTATTTATAAGATTTCAGCTCCGCTGATCAAACGCTATGCCGATGGCGGATATGCGTCAGGCATCTACCTGATGGGCGAGTCGCGCGAATCGGTAACGCTGAAGCTGGCGGACCATGCGCCGGGCTATGACAAGGCGAATGCGCCGAAGGCGATGATCTTTATGACGTCGCGGCTGCTGGATTCGGGCGGTCCGTACGGCGGCGGCAAGAAGTATCCGGAGCTGGGCGAAGGCAACGATGCCTACTGGAACTCCGTTGAAAACATGACGGTGGATGTGGGTAAGGGCAATCCCGGAGCAATCGGCATCGACTACCTCTCAAACAACGGCGGAGCGCTGCGCAACGTGGAGGTGCGCACGACGGACACGGGCGCGGTCGGCATTGCCATGACGCGCAAATGGATTGGCCCGGCACTGGTGGAACATGTGACGGTGAACGGTTTCGACGTCGGCATTGACGTGGCGAATACGCAGTACAGCATCACCATGGACGGGGTGCGGTTGTTTGACCAGAAAAAAGCGGCGCTGCAAAACAACAAGAACATGGTGACCGTAAAAGACATTGAGGTGAAGAGCGGCACGCTCGGCATCGCCAATGTTGGCGCGGACGGACTGATCATGCTGGTGCGCGGCCACATTACCGCGCCGGCAGGCAAGGCGATCCAGAATGCGGGCGTGATCGTCTTCCACGGAACGAAGATGGACGGCTATCAGGCGATCACGGGCGGCGCGCTGCCGGGCGATCTGATGGAAGGATTCATGAGCGGGCAGACGCACTGGAAGGATACAAAGGGCGCATGGGGGCTGCCGATTCCGGAGTTTCCCAATCCCGCAGCCGAACCCAGCGACAAGTGGGTATCCATCACGAAGTTCGGCGCAGTGGGCATCGCAACGACCGATGCCAAGGGCGCAGTCGCGGAGACGCCTACCGACGCATTGCCTGCGTTCAAGCAGGCGTTCGCCACCGGCGCTTCTACCGTTTATCTGCCGCACGGCATCTACTACATCAGCCAGAATCTGGATATTCCCGCCACGGTGAAACGCATTGTGGGGATGAAGTCGACGCTGCGCGTCTTCCAGGTGGGCGGCTATAGGATGGACCGCAGCAAGGGAATGATTCGTGTGGCGGCGCGGACGAATGCACCGTTGATGATCCAGAACCTGACCTTCGATAATTCAAACTTTGGCACGCAACTGGCGGTCGAGCACTCCAGCCAGCGCGACGTGATCCTACGCGATATCGTCTTCGCCGGTACGGTGATGGTGAATCGTGCATGGACAGGCGGGCGCGAATACTTCGACAATACGGCTTGCGGCGGTTGCGTGAATAACATCATTGCCGGACCTAATATGGTGGCGGCGCGGCAACTGAATCTGGAAAATTGCAGACTGTGCATCAATAACCAGGGGTCGCCGCTCTGGATCATGGGCGCAAAAACGGAAGGTTTTGTCTCGCTGGTTTCGGGCACGGCGGGGTCGCAGACGGAGTTGCTGGGCGGACTGTTTTACATGGTGCGGCCCAACACGAAGCCGGAGGCGTCACTGTTCTTCATGCAGGATTCGCGATTGACGGCTTCGTTTGTCGAAGAGGTACTGGTGTCGCCAGCGCACTACATTAATTACATTACAGACACCACCACCGGGACGGCGCAGAATGTGCCGGAGGGCGGAATAGCGCGCGACCCCGGAGGACATGGAGAGATCATGCCGATGCTGCAAGATATTCCGCCGGGCTGGGAGCAACCGAAGTGAAGTGGCTGGAGCATTTCCGGCGTTGGGGTAAGACGCCTCAGGGGCTAAAGCCTCTTTCTCAGTGGACACAGCGTTCCGTGCGGGCCGAAGCCCGCACTCCCCCGGCTGAAGCCGGGGGCTTAATCCCCCGTACCATTTGTGGATTTGCTGTGGCTGTTGCGTGGCTCTGTGTTTGTGTGCCGGTGCTGGCACAGGGCGCTGCTGTCGAGTTGAAGTCTGGCGAACTGCAGATGCATGTGGAAGCGCAGCCGCTGCGGTACAGCTTTCTGTATGAAGGCCGCGAGGTCTTCTCAGCACATGCCGGCAGCGGCCTGCGGCTGGCGGGCGCGGATACTTCTGCGAAGAGCGGGAAGACCTGCACGGAGGTCTGCACCTTCGATGTGAGTACAGAGCTGGGCGGCAAGGCGACGCTGACGGTTACGCTGACTCCGCACCACGCAGAGCTACGGCTTGCCATGAAAAAGCCGGGCGCTCGGGTGGAGTTTATTACCGGCGGCGCTGCTCCGGGGTATGGGCTGGCCGATCAGGCATTCCTGCGCAAGCATTACGACACCGACATCACGAATGTTGCGGATGATCATTTTCTGAGCGGCGTGGAGTCGTCGCGGCTGACGAGCAACTTCGCCATCTATCCGCAGCAGAAGGTGGCGATGCTGGTGGTGGATCCGACAGGCAAGATCGTGCATAGTTCCGCGAGCGAGATCGTGCAGGGAGTGCAGGCGGCGGAAGATAGCGCGACCATGCACTACTTTTTCGGCGATCCGCACGAGATTTACCAGGAGTTTCTGAAGGTGCGGCGATCCGCGGGCTACGATGTGCTGAAGCCGAAGTATGCGATGTTTGGCGTGGGTTGGGAGGCGTTTGGCGCGCTCGGCTGGGAGAGCAATGAAGAGACGGTGCGCGCCAGCGTGGATCACTATCTGGCGCTGGGCTATCCGCTGAGCTGGGTGGTGATCGGCTCAGGACATTGGCCGGAAGGAAAGAATTTTGCAGAGACGACCAGCTTCGGCCTCTTCAACCGCGCGAAATATCCGGCTCCGGAAAAACTGTTTGCGCATTTTCATGATGAGGGGCTGAAGGTGCTGCTCGGGTTACGCATCGACTTTCTGGTGGATGGGCCGTATTCCGCGGAGGGCGTGAAGGCGCACTATTTCATGGAGGAAAATGGCTGGCCCACGGTGTACACAGGGGGGTGGCCGAAGTCCCCGTACTATCTGCTGAATGCGCAGAATTCGGAGGCGGTGGCGTGGTATCTGAAGCTGGTGAAGAAATGGACCGACTTCGGCGTGGATGGGTTCAAGGAAGATTACTTCGAGTTCGGACGCTACCCGCTGCGCGACGACAAGCTCGGCACCATCAACGAACAACTGATGAAGCAGGGCGGGTACCTCATCGAACGCAATGCCTATCTGGCGTCAAACGGCGATCTGCAGCGCATCAATGATTTCAATTTTAACCAGGACCAGGACCGCGGACCGGTCAACGCACTGGCATTTGCCTATGCAGGCTTTCCGCTGGTGTATCCGGATATCGTTGGCGGCACGTTTGGGGAGAAGCTCTTCTCAACGGAGCATACGGCGAGGATGGGAACGTATTTTGAACGCAACGCACAGTGGGCCACGCTACATAGCTCGATGGGCGTGGGCGAACCGCCGTGGAGCTTTGCCGATGCCAAAGTAGGCGCAACCATGCTGGCTGCAACCAAGCTGCATGCGCGGCTGCAGCCCTATATTTATGCGCAGGCGCTGCGGTTTGTGGAGGATGGCTATCCGTGGACGATGACGCCGCTGCCGATTGCATTTCCCGGCGACGCAAAGGTGTATGGCCGCGAGAATGCTAAGGTGCGCGGGTATGAGTGGATGATCGGCGATGCGCTGCTGGCTGCTCCGCTGTATGGAGATGATTATGCGACGGCGACGACGCGCGACGTGTATCTGCCGGCGGGAGAGTGGATGGAATATGACTCCGGCATGGTGCACAAGGGTCCGGTGATGCTCAAGCAATATCCTTTGCCGGTAGAGAAGACGCCTTTATTTGTGGGGGGTAACGGCATCGTGATCGAGACGGGCAAAGATGGGCTGGTAGGACGAGTCTATCCGGTGTCGCGCGGAGCAGTCACGATGGAGTTTCGCTATCCCGATGGCGTGAGCAGATCGATGATCGATGTGGACGTTCAGGATTGGAAGCAGGTGCATGTAGAAGACGCTGCCGGTCATACGGTTACTGCAAGCTGGGTGCGGCATGCGCTGGAGTTTGCGATCCAGCCGGGAAGCAGCTACCGGATAACGGACGCAGCTACTTCGGGCGTGAGTGGGCAGAAGCGATAACCTGAACGGAGTCACGCATCTTGAGCGTGGCTTCCAGGGTGATGACCTGCCTTTTCTGCTGGCTGGGGTCGCGTGAAAGCAGAATTTGACAGGCTGTTGATCCCATCTGGTATGCGGGCTGGCGGATGGTGGTGAGTGCCGGCTTGGTCATGCGCGCGAAATCGAGATCGTCAAAGCCAATCAGCGATACATCTTCGGGGCAACGCAGCTTCAGGCGGTGCATGGCAGAGAGGACGCCGGAGGCTAGCAGATCGTTGGCGGCAAAAATAGCCGTAGGGCGCGTCTTAGCCTGGAGAAGGCGCATGGCGCAGATCAGGCCGCTTTCAGCGGTAAAGGGGCACTCCTCGATGCGATCCGCCGGCATTTTGAGGCGAGCCTCATGGAGCGCGCGCTGAAAACCCATCATACGATCTCGTGCGGAACTGAGCCGATGGGGGCCGCCGATCGCAGCAATCACACGGTGCCCCATGTCGAGAAGATGGCGTCCAGCCTGGTAGCCGCCACCCTCATTGTCTGCCCTCACAATATCTCCCATCCAGGTGTCGGGGCAGCGATCGACGAGGACGGCATTGGCGTTGGACTGGCTGAGATACTCGGGGAGCTCGCTCTGCTCCGACGGGATGACGAGCAGACCCGCGGGCCGGAAGGAGTTGAGATCGTTCAGGTAGGTGATCTCTTTATGCGAATCGTTATCGGTATTGCAGAGGACCAGACGGAAGCCCTGTTTGTAGGCGATGTCCTCAGCCCCGCGCACAATGCTGGTAAAGAAGGGGTTCATGATGTCCGGGATGATCATCCCGATCAGGTCGGTGGTGCTGCGGCGAAGGCCGCGCGCCAACTGGCTGGGTTGATAGCCGAGGTCTGCAATAGCTTTTTCGACGCGAAGACGGAGTTTATCGCGTACGTTTGCCGATTTATTGAGCACATGGGAGACGGTGCCAATCGAAACCTGAGCACGGGCGGCGATCTGGGTTACGGTGATTGCGCCCTTATGGACGCCACGAACATTCTTTTGAGCAGCCATGTTTACACTGAGGGTAAGTGTACGAGATAGTGGCAAGATTGACACAGGAATTTGCGCGCTGATAGAGTTGCCATGCAATGAAACGTTTCAAAATTATGCAATATTCTGCGATGACGATACCGATGCGATTTCTGGCGGCCGCCGCCGCCGTTTTCCTGATTTGTATGCCGGCTGCTATCGCGCAGCACTCGGCCCGCGGAACAGCAGCGCCGGTCGGAACCCTGGCCAGCGGGAAGAGCGCTGCGATCCGGACGTGGTGGAAAGATGCCGTGATCTACGAGATCTATCCGCGCAGCTTTCAGGACAGCAACGGGGACGGAGTCGGCGATCTGCAGGGCATCATTGAGCGGCTTGATTACCTGAAGGGGCTGGGGGTGAATACGCTCTGGCTGACGCCAATCTATCCTTCACCGCAGGTCGATTTCGGATATGACATCTCCAATTACGAGGCCATCGATCCGCGGTACGGCACCATGAAGGACTTCGACCGACTGGTGGCGGAGGCGAAGAAGCGGGGCATCCGCATTGTGATGGACGCGGTGCTGAACCATACATCGGACCAGAACCCCTGGTTTCTGCAATCGCGCGCATCGCGGACAAATTCGAAGCGGGACTGGTATGTGTGGCGCGACGGGAAGGCAGATAGCGTGCCGCCCAATAACTGGATCAGTTTGTTCGGGCACTCCGCATGGCAGTGGGACGCGACGACGCAGCAATGGTATTATCACCGGTTTTATAAGCAGCAACCTGACCTGAACTGGCGCAACCCGGCGGTGGAGAATGCCATGTTCAACTCGCTGCGCTTCTGGCTGGATAAGGGCGTTGCGGGATTTCGGCTGGACGCGGTGTTCGATCTGTTTGAAGATCCCCAACTGCGCGATTCGGGGGCTATAGCAGGCAAGAATACCTACGGCGACCAGAATCTGGATTCCACGAATGTTTCAAACATGCCTGAAGTGCATGATGTTTTGCGGCGTCTGCGCAGCATGACGAACACTTATAGCGGAAACCGTGTTCTGATCGGCGAGGTCTATACGAAGAGCGTGGACGATCTGCGAAAAATGTACGGCGTTCATCACGACGAGCTGCAGTTGCCGATGGATATGCAGGTCGGGTTCATCAACAAACTGGATGCCGGACTCTTCCGGCAACATATTCTCGAAGCGGAGACGGAGATTGACGGCAACCAGCCGCTGCTGACGCTGGACAACCACGACAATCCGCGTAGCTGGGACCGCTATGGCGACGGCGTTCATAACGATGCCATAGCGCGGATGCTGGCGGTGGTGCTGCTGACGACCCGGGCGACGCCGATGCTCTACTACGGCGAAGAACTGGGCATGGTGACGACCGATCCCACGCGCAAAGAGGATGTGAAAGATCCTAACGGGCTGCTCAACTGGCCGACGGAAAAGGGCAGAGATGGAGAGCGGACGCCGATGCAGTGGAATGCCGGTGTGAATGCCGGGTTTACCACGGGCGCTACTCCGTGGCTGCCGGTTCCATCGAGCGCGGCGCTGGCGAATGTGCAGACGGAGTCAGCCAATGCAAACTCAATGCTGAACTGGCATAAGAAATTAATTGCTCTGCGAAAAACTGTTCCTGTACTCCGCAATGGCGGCTTCAAGATGTTGCAGGGAAATTCCGGCGACGTGGTTGCGTATGAACGGACAGGTACGGGCGCATCGGTTGTGGTGGCGTGTAACTTCAGCGCAAAGCCGGTCACGTTCTCGCTGGCCGGTGAACTGAAGGCCCGTTCCGTTAAGACGCTGGCGCAGAGCGGCGGCGCGACGACGGCGACGCCGGTATCGCTGGAAAAGATCGATCTGCCACCCTATGGTTCCTGGGCAGGTGAGATTCGCTAAGAGGTATACGTGTCTGATTCCATCTGCTGTACCCTCCGCGGTGTGACGCTATTGCTGGCATCCGCAATCTGCACTCCATGCGCTTTTTCGCAGCAGAGTGTCATCGTACGCGGTCCCGGCGGCGGACCGGAGATGCAGCTGCGTGCGGCCGGCTCACACGTTTCGTATGTGGTTCGCCGTGGCTCCACGATTGTGGTGGAGCCGAGCGCGCTTTCGCTGCGCACGGGCTCTGGCTCGCTGGAAAATCTCCGGCTGGGCACGCCGGTTCGTTCGACGCGCACGCAGTCGTATGCCTGGTATGGCGTGCATGCGCATGCAACCGTTACTGCAAACGAAGTTACGGTGCCGGTTTTGTCTGCGACGGGAGCAACGGCGTTTGTCTGCGAGATCGCTGCATTTCGGGACGGCATCGCGTTTCGCCTTATTCTGCCGGGTTCCGCAGAACGTGTGCCGAATGAGGTTGTCTCGTTCAAGCTTGCAAGCGCAGATACGGTGTGGAGTTTCGATCCGACGCTGGACGGGTATGAAGGCGTTTACCACAGGTCTGTGAATCTATTGATTAAGAATGCGACGCTGGCCGCGCCTCCGGTAGTGGCTGAGTTGCCGGGCCGCGCCGGTTTTGTCGCGATTACCGAGGCGTCGCTGGGGCAGTATCACGGCTCAGTGCTGAAGGCTGACGGGCATGGCGCGTTCTATATCGAACCCGGCTATAAAGTGCCTGCGGACAGGTCGTTTCGATATTTTCAGGGTGAGAGCGAGGCTGTGAGGCTAAGTGCGCCTGTCGCGATGAGCGGCACCATCACCACGCCGTGGCAGGTTATCATGGTCGCCCGTACGCTGAATGAGCTGGTGAACAATGATATGGTGAGCGCACTTTCTCCGCCTCCCGATGCAAAGGTGTTTCCTGAGGGAATAACGACAGATTGGATTAAACCCGGCCGTGCGATCTGGAACTACCTGGATGGCGGGGAGCGGGATATTGCCGGGGCGCTGGCGTTCTCCGTTATGGCGGGGAAGCTTGGCTTTGAATACCAGGTGCTGGAAGGGCAATGGATGCACTGGAGCGAAGATGAACTCCGCGATGTGGTGTCCAGATCACGGGCCGAGGGGGTTGGTATATGGCTCTGGAAGAATCGTAAAGACCTGCCGACGCCGGAGAGCCGCGAGAAGTTTTTTGCGATGTGCAACCGCGTGGGCGTGGTTGGGGTGAAGGTCGATTTTTTTGACCATGAATCCGCGGAGACGATTGCGCTCTACCGCTCGATCCTGGAGGAGGCAGCACGGCATCATCTGATGGTGAATTTTCATGGCGCTGATAAGCCGACTGGGGAGCAGCGGACGTGGCCAAATGAGCTGACGCGCGAGGGTATAGAAGGGCTGGAGCATACAGACGATCCGTGGCCACTTAATGAGACAACTCTTCCTTTCACACGGCTACTGGCGGGGCCGGGAGATTTCACTCCAGTTCTGTTGCGAGGCGATCTGCATGGAACTACGGCGGCCAATCAGATTGCATCCGCAGTTATCATGACCTCTCCTTTGCTGACGTATGCCGGCAATCCGGCCATGTTGCTGGCTAGCCCTGCCGTAAGCGTGATTTGTGCTATTCCGAGCACATGGGATGAGACGGTCGTTCTCCCTTCGTCCCGCATTGGAGATCTTGCGATCTTCGCGCGCCGCAAGGGGAGCACGTGGTTCGTCGCTGGACTATCCGGCGATGAAAAACGGTTGGTACAAATCCGGCTGAGTTTTCTGGGTAAGGGGGGATACCGGGGGGTAGTGGTCTCCGGAAGCACGAATGGTTCACACGCGGTCACGGTGACTACGAAGAGCTTTCGGAGTAAAGATATCTTCTCCAGTATGCTGAATGCCGGAGACGGATTTGTGCTGCAACTCACGCCTGCCAGCGCCCAGTAACGAAAGGAATTCGTCCTGCTGTGGCAGAAAAGGGTCGAGGCAGTTTGCCTCGACCCTTCTTGTATGAGCGGTTGGGTTAGTAGACGTACTTGAGGGAGAACTGATAGAAGCGTGAATCTGGCGCGTAGGCCATGGGCTGTTTGACGCTGAGAATCTGGCCGCCACTTTGTCCGTTGTTGTTCTGAGCGGGGATATTGTAGGCGGGAGTGTTGAAGAGGTTGAAGATGTCGCCACGGAATTGCAGATACTGGCCCTTGGCTGTGTGGAAGCGTTTGAAGAATGACATGTCGATGCGCTCGTAGCCTGGGCCTGCTACGCTGAGGCGCCGGCCACCGGCATAGAGTGCAGCCGTGGCAGCGTCGGTGATCTTAACTCCAGCCGGAATGCCAGCGGAGCCATTGCCGGAGAGCGGGTTGCGGAAAGCGCAGGGATTGAACCAGTGCTGGGTGGTGCGGACTCTGGTAGGGCACTGTCCATCGAGCGTATTGGTATTAGCCCGCGGTCCACCCGTTGAAAAAGGATCGCGTACCGCGACGGGGAATGCATTCGACAGGCCAGCCGCGGTGGTGACGCCGATAGGGAGAATGGAGAAGGGTTCGCCCGTCTGCGCACGGAAGGTGAGCGAAGAAGACCAGCCGCCAGCAAGCGCATCCATAAGTCCTGGACGACTGAGATGCTTTCTGCCGACGCCGAAGGGAAGCTCGTAGTTGGCGTTGAAGGCAAAGCGATGCCGGACATCAAAACCGGAATTGGACTGCTCATCGCTGAGAGGGATGAGGCCGGGCGCACGATAGCCGACATCACTGGTTTCAGACAGGTCAGCCTGCGCATTGTCGAGCGAGTGCGCGTAGGTATATGCAGCCAGGAACGTGATGCCGTTGTAATAGTGGCGCTCCAATGAGGCTTGCAACGAGTTATAACTGCTGGAGCCGGCGGACACGGTGTAGTTCATGGAAGCAAACTGGGGGAACGGTCGATTGAGATTGCTGTTGGATCCAGAGGTCATGAGTGCAAGGGCACCATTGGGGTTATATTCCACCTGAAGGTGCCGCGAGACGGAGCCGACGTAGCCGATGGTTGCAGTCGTGGTTTTAGCTACTTGATATTGGAAGGCAAGGTTGAACTGCTGGCTGTAGGGAATCTGTTGCTGGGGTTGCGCGCCTGTAATCAACGGCGTGCTGACTGAGTTAAGAAGCCCTGCGGCAATCTGCGCGGTGAAGCCGCTTTCCAATGTAACGCCGTTGTTTGCGCAGGCACCAAAGGTGCATCCGGCATGGGGAAAGGTGGAGGTGAAGTTAAAAGGGACGTTCTGGCCGAGGTTAACTCCCGGGCCGATGGATTCAAGACCGCCAAAGAAGAGGCCATACCCGCCGCGGATGACGAATTTTTCTGTTGGTGAATAAGCGAAGCCAACGCGAGGAGAAAAGTTCATGTACTGCGAGTTCACGAGAGAACGGTTGCCGCTGTAAGTCAGTGTGATGTTGTCTTGCGCGAGGTAGGTAAGGAAGATCGGCGGCAGTGCGATGCCTCTCTTGGACGATGGCAGGACGAAGGTGCCGCTTCCAGTGCCGACGCTAAGCGGCCCCGTGGGATAGAAACTCGCCTGATTGTCATGGCGCTCGATATACGGCTGCGGAATCTCGTAGCGAATGCCCAGGTTGATGGTGAGGTTAGGTGTGACCTTCCAATCGTCTTGCGCGTAGGCTGCGCGGTAGGACTGCACATTGTCATCATTGAAAAATGGAGTGAGTTGCGCGGTGGACATTTGGTCGGTGACGAAATCGGCGATACCGTAGCCGGTGGAACTACTGATATTGGAACCCGCGAGCGGTGCAAATCCAGGTGCGCCAGAGAAGGTGCCGTCGAAGGTATAGCTGCCGTACGCTGCGGTGGGCTTGGTCTCAGAAACGCGGATTCGCTGGTAGTTGAAGCCGAATTTAAGCGAATGATTACCGACGACGTACGTCAGGTTATCGAGAATCTGGTAAACATTTTCGAACTCAACGCTTGGGTAGTAGGCCGGCGTGCCAAAGCTTGCCAGACCGCCCACGGTAAAAGTGGGCAAAGCCCCGGGCTGCGGGATGCCGCCTAGTCCTAAATTAGTGGCGACATTGGCCCCATTCTGGAAGGGAACCCGCTCAAGGTGGCCGTAGTTATAGCCAATGCGAAATTCATTAACGAGCCTTGGCGTGAAGATATGTGTCTCACTGAAGGCAAAGTTATCGCCGAGGTTCGCGGTGAGGCCACCACTGCCATCGAGTACAGGACCAAAGGGCGAGGGTTGGTTGAGATGCTCGTTGAGATAGCTATAACGGGCAAAGGTCTGGTCTTTCGTGCTGATATTCCAATCGAGACGAGAGTCCCACTGAGAGGTGTTATCGGTCAGTTTGATATCGGTGACGGAATTGTTCTGGAGCGTGGAGTTGGGAAGAGGTTGAGGAAACTGGTTGAGAGCGTTGAGCGCGGCCTGGCTCAGTTGGCCGGGGCAATAAACATTCACCTGGCCGGTGCAGCTCACAACATAGGGATTGAGCGCAGGATTAGCAGCATAGGCTGACGGGGTGGGTCCACCGGCCGAGCTTGGCTGGTAGAGATAGATGATCTTTCCGGTCGTTGTAAGGTTGGGGTTGAGGAGTTCAGAGAAGTTACCCTGTCGCATAAGGTTGGTGGGCACCGTCACAGTTGTGGGAGTACCCTGCACAATGCGATTGCCCTCAGCATCTACGAAGAAGAACAAGTGGTCATGCATGATGGGTCCGCCGAGCGTAAGGCCGAACTGATTCTCGTTGTACTTGGGCACATAGGGCTGGTAAGGGAGTGCGATGCGCGTATTGAGTACATCGTTGCGGAAGTATTCCCAGAGAGCACCGTGGAGTTGATTGGTGCCGGTCTTGAGACTGGCGTTCACAACGGCTCCGGCGGAGTGCCCAAACTCGGCGGTATAGTTGGTCGTCATTACCTTGTATTGGGCGAGAGCGTCTGGCGGAGGACGCACGATATAGCTGGCACCGTTGAGGAAGTCAGGAAAATTGGTATTGTTGTCAACACCGTCGAGGATGAAGTTGTTCTGCTCTTCACGCTGGCCGTTGGCTGAGAAATCGCCTTTTTGCTGGCCCTTGGAACCATTGGAAGGAACTACGCCAGCGGTGAGTTGGGCGGCATAGATCCAGTTGCGGCCAGCCAACGGAGTCTCATCAATGACCTTAGCTGTAATCACTTGGCCGACGGATGCGTCTTCTGTCTGAAGAAGCTGGGATGAGGAGTTTACCTCTACGGTTTCTGAGACGTCGCCCACATTGAGCGTGAGATTAGAGGTGAGTCTCTGCTGAATATTGAGATTGAGATCGGTCTGCGTGGTGGTGGCGAAGCTGTGTGCTGACGCAGTGACCTTGTACCTGCCGATCTTCAGGGGAGAGAAGACGTAGATGCCTTCAGCATTGGATGTGGATTTGATGACAAGGCCGGTGTCGAGATTGGTGGCGACGACGGAGGCGTTCGGGATGACACCACCAGCGTTATCCCGAACAACTCCAGTGATAGTTCCTTGATCGGCCTGGCCGAAAGCAGCTGTAGAAAAAATGAGTGTCACGGCGAAAGTCAGCAGCAAGGTAATAATTTGTAGTCTAAAAAGCCTGTGGCGCTGATGGAAAGAGAACAATGACATGTGAAATCTCCCAAAATGCGATGTGAAATATTGCGTTTATTGTGGCCTGTCTTTTTCTGCAGTGATGCGAATCATGGTTATGGATACAACGGTGGAAGCGTGGATGGCCCGCCGATGATGGAGGGCACAATGAAGCCGCCCTCCGTGGAACCTGTGCGAGGGATATAGCCGGAGTTGTTGATGCAGAGATTTGTGTCTTTATCCGCGAGATAGTAGGGATAACGATGCACGGTGAAGGGGTTAGTGGTGTTGTTTTCGATGACCTCCTCGGCGTAAGCAGCCTCTACCCAGGAATTGGTGAGGATAAAAGCCGCCGGCGTGAATTGAGGAGTATTCGGCGAGGTGTATACCGGTCCTTCCGCAAGCGAGCATGTGGTGGTGGAGGGGAAGGTGGGTGAAGCAGCTCCAGGCGAGGCGTAGATGACACCGCCAAGAATTTGAGTGACGGAGGAGTTCGTGCCGTCGATGACGTTGACCGGCGCTTCCGTCTTGAGACCAAGGACCCAGAAGGGCGCACCGTTGTTGATTACGCGGATGCCGCCGTAACCCTTGGTTTCGCTGTCGAACTGCCGTGCAGCGACGAGGTCTGTCTCTTTGTGGCCCGTCCCATTCAGACGAACGGGACCGCAGCAGACATCCTCGATGAAGAATCGGCCGCCAGTGGTTTCGCGGTAGGCAAGGTAGGCGCCGTTGGTAAAGACATCGCGCAGGACCACGTCACGAGCAGCTTCAGAACTGACGCCGTAGGGTACTACAGGTACTGAAGTAGAGGCCTTGTCAAAGGTGAGGCGCTCAATGACCAGCGGAGAGGTGGAAGCGGCTGTCACGCGAAACATCCCCTGGAAAAGATTGGTGGGATCCCAGGAGTAAGGCGGTCCCGACTCCCATAGGATGCGGAGAGTCGAATCCATGCCAACGATGCGCCGTACATTCGCAGGAACAGTGAGATGCGTTTTGATGTAGTAAATACCGTGCGGCAGATAGACGGTGCCGTTGGTAGCGGTTGCGGCATCGAGCGCGGTCTGGATGGCTGGTGCGGCATCACCTATGTCTGCGGCGGGAACGGTGCCATCCGGAGCGGTAAAGTCTGCAATGGTGAGAGGCGGATTGTTGATCTGGGTGTAGGTCTGGGCGCTGATCCAGCCGGAGGTATCGTAGTTGGGCACAGGCGTGTCAATGAGTGTGTCATTGGCGAGGCCCAGCAGCGTAGAGATGTCGAAGGATTTGGCAGGATCGGCGGGGGTATAGACTCCGTTTGTCAGCGTGCCTTCCAGTGTGGAACTGCCGCCGGTGAAGCTGGACGAGCCGGCTGAAGTGCTCTTGTGGAAGACGATGGTGCCGATGTTGGAGATCTCGGTTCCCGTGGGAGCACCATTCTGAAGCGCGCTGTTGCTGAGGACGACGAGCCCATTAGCAGTGTTGTTATGCAGGGCGGGAACGGTGCCGCTGGTCTTCAGATAATTAACGGAGAGTTCGTTGTCAGAGTTCTGCACCGCGACCTGGGTCTGATTGACGAGGCTGATGTGCTCCATGGTGACGCCATACTCGGTGTTGGCGATATCCATGCCGATGGCAAAGCCATTGATGCTGACGTTCTCGAGCAGCGCGGATCCGATAAAGCCGCGCGTCATCTGAATTCCCGCCGCGCCGCTGCCGGAGGGGGCAATGAGGGTTACGTTGCGGATGGAACCCACGTTGTTTGCCAGGTAGCTGATGGCAATGGCGCCAGGATTTCCTGCGCCCACGTTGATGGTTAGATTTTCAATGGAGTTGCGATATGCATCGGTTCCATTGCCGGTGGTGTTATGCACGAGGCCGAGGGTCTTTGAAGTGGTGAGGATAACGGGCAGCGGGCCCGCTGCGTTCCCATAACCGGTGGCATTGTCTTTCAGTTTGATGATGACACCCGATTGCGATTCGCCCATCAGAATGAGGCCGCAGGCATACGCGTTGGCGGCATACTGCTTGAGCAATTGCGAAGAAACAAGGTAGGTGCCGTTAGGGAAGTACACGACTTTGTCTTGCCAGAAGTTGACGTTGAGGTCAGGTCCGCTGTCGGCAATCGCATGCTTAATGGCTGCGGTGTCATCTGTAACTCCATCGCCGACGGCCCCGTAAGCCGCGCTTTTTACATTCAGCGCCCCGGCATCCGAGGGATAAACGATATTGACGGTGTGTGGCACAACTTGCCCTGAAAGTGGAAGGCAAGCGGCAACGAGCAGCGGCAGAGAACAAGAGGGTAACAGCAGGGGAAGAACACCGTTGAGACGCTTCATTGAGGAACTCCTGGCGTTTGCATGTTATGAATTCAGAATTATTTTGAAACGATTCATAAAAGCAGATAGAAACTAATCCCAGCAATGCAAGGGTGTCAAGAGGTGGCTGTGAATCCGCTTTCATACAGGCCCGTTTCGTGTTTTCAGGGTTTTTCTGTACCGGCGGAGGAGAAGTTGGCCTTAAACGCGCAAATCCCCCCTATTTTGGCCATAAAATGCTCCTTTCCTTCTTTTGTGCGGGCAGGCGTAGCAGGTAAGCGCTTAACTCTTTAGTAATTTTTGGAAGCATTACCAAAAAAATGCAAAAGGGATACCTGAGCCAGACGTGTAGCCAATTTCGGCGAGTCAGAAATCAGGAAATGGCAGGTGCGAGGAGGTTTGAGCTCCTGATCTCGACCGCGTAAAGGAAAGGCCGGGCTCAGAAAGCAAGTGCAACATAATCTGAAAGGATGATATTGCATGGGAAAAGGCTATAAGCATTTGTCTTATGAAGAGCGGATCTTCATTCATACACAGTTAGAGTCAGGTTGGAGACCGGCGGCAATTGCCGCCGGTCTGCAGCGGCCGCGCTCGACGATCAGCCGTGAGCTGGCGCGTAACGGTTGGAGGGCTCCCCATCTGCCGCGCCTGGCGGGCCGTCAGAGCATCAACGGTGGCTATCGCGCTCCGGTTGCTCAGCAACGCGCTGCCCGGCTCTCGGTCATGGCTCGCGTCGAGCGCAAGCTGTGCCCCGGCAGCCCGCTCTGGCAGCGGGTCATCGCAGGCCTTCATCAGCGCTTGAGTCCGCAGCAGATCGCGCGCACACTGGCTCTTATGCCCGATTCTGTGCGACTGTCACATGAGACCATCTACACCGCGCTCTATGCCATGCCGCGCGGACATCTGCGCGCCACCATCCTCGATCTGCTGCGCCGCGCTCACAAGAAGCGAAGAACCCGCTCCACTGGACAGACGCGCAAGAAACCCATCCTCAACATGACACTGATCGACGACCGGCCCAGCGAAGTGCTGGAGCGGCTCGTCCCCGGCCACTGGGAAGGCGACCTCATCGTCGGCAAAGGCAGCCGCTCTCGCGTGGGCACCCTGGTTGAGCGAACGACCCTGTTCGTGGCCCTCGTCAAGCTGGAGGACGGAAGGGCGGATACCGCTGCAGAAGCCTTCACCAACATCCTCAACCCGTTCGGTGAGCAGATGCGCCGCTCGATGACCTACGACCAGGGTTCAGAGATGGCCCAGCATCTGGCCCTGACCGAGCGAACCGGACTCAAGGTATATTTTGCGCATCCCCACAGCCCATGGGAGCGCGGCATCTGCGAGAACACCAACGGTCTGCTGCGTCAGTATCTGCCCAAGGCTACCGACCTGAGTGTCTTCTCCCAGAGCCAGCTGGATGACATCGCTTGGTCCATGAACACAAGACCCAGAAACTCCCTCGGCTGGAAAGCTCCCGCACAACTCTTCTTACCGGAGGGTTCCTTCGACTTCGTAAAACACTGGGATGCTAAACTCAATCCCGTTGCACTTGCTCCTTGAGTCCACCAAGTTCTTCCGAGCGTTTGGGCTCCATATTTCTTTCCTCGCTGACGTGTACACGGATCTGAACGGGCATGAACGGTCCAGCGAGGTATGCATCGGGCTGGTTGAATACCAGCAGCCTGGATCACCACAGCATCGGCAACGTGTTATTGTCGATGGCGTCATGTCACTCAAACGAATTTTCTGTGTTGTCCTCGGCGGACTGGCATTCGCACTTCCACTCATGGCGCAGCAGTTTGCGCTCAAAGATGCCGACACCGTGGTTTTCTATGGTGACAGCATTACCGCGCAGCGCTTCTATACCAAGCTGGTGGAGGAGGCTGTGCTTATGCGGTATCCTGCGCTGGATGTCCATTTTTTCAATGCAGGTGTGCCGGGAGACGCGACTTGGGGCGGGTATGCGGGAACCAGGGCGGAACGAGTGCAACGCGATGTCATTCCGTTTCACCCATCCATGATCACCGTCATGCTTTTTGAGCAACTCCGGCCAATCGGCGCGGCGAAGCGGCAGGCCTTCACGGATTGCGGGTTCGTCGATCTGAATCACCTTGATCCCGGCAGTTTCAAGATCTACGACTTCATCGCGGATCGCGAGTGCAATCTGCCGGCAGGTTTGAGAACGCGGCTGATCGTCGCGCACGAAGGACCATTGCAGTATAGTGACCGGACCGGTGAGCATGCCTTTAACGGGGTGGTCGCTCAGTGATTGCGCGTACTTTGCCCAGCGGACGGTCATGGGTCTTGGCCGCGACACATCGCCGAAGATGATGGGAGGTTTCACGCAGCGCGAACCGTAGCTTTGTACCCAACCGTTTTCGCTGAATACGAAGCCATCGAGCTGTTCGCCAAAGTACTCGACCATATCGTTGCGTTCGAACTCACCATGCACCAGAACATCGAGACCGACCTCCTCCTGGAAGCGGATACAGCGTTCCGTCTCCTCTTCGAGAAACTTGTCGTAAGTTTGCTGGTCAATCTTCTTGCTGCGAAATGCAGCGCGCATCTTGCGGACTTCGCTGGTTTGAGGAAACGATCCAATTGTGGTGGTTGGAAGCAGTGGCAGTGAAAGAGCTTCCGCCTGCTGCTGCTGGCGCAGTACGAATGGGTTTTCTCTGTAAGCCATAGCCTCAGTAAGTTCGGCGAGTCGCTGTTCCACGTCTTGTGTGTGGATGCGGGAGGAAGTCTGGCGCGATTTCACCAATTTTGCATTCGCAGCCAATTCGCTCTGGATACCGTCTCTGCCATCCATTGCCCTGGTCAGCAGCGCTACTTCGTGGAGCTTCTGTTTGACGAAGGCCATCCAGCTACGCACTTCTGCGTCCATCTTCGTTTCCGCATCAAGGTCGAACGGCGAGTGCAAGAGAGAACAGGATGGTGCGACTTCAATACGATCTTTGCCAAGCGCAGCAACCGCTTTTTCCAGGGAAGCCAGTACCTTTTCAATATCTGTACGCCACACGTTACGGCCATCCACTAAGCCAAGCGAGAGAGTGAGCCCGCTTGTATCTTTTTCCAACATCGCATCAAGTTGTTCTGGAGCGCGTACCAGGTCAAGATGGAGTCCCGCCGTGCCCAGAATAAGCGCAAGATCGAGATTTTCACCGAGTCGCCAAAGTACGTAGCCAACATGAACTTTGGCAGGGAAGGCGCATCGATGAGTTTAGCGTAGGCATGACGATAGAATTGACCCGCCTCATGATCCAGATCGAAACATAGACAGGGCTCATCGATTTGTACCCATTCCGCACCGGCGGTAGCTAACTGTTTTAACAATTCTTCGTATAGCGGTAGGATTGCGTTCAAAACCTGCTCGCGAGATACACTGGCATCGGTTGGTTTGCCTAGCAGGACAAATGAGACACGCCCAGTATCACTGGGCGTGTGCTGATTCCGAGTGCTTTTGCTTCCAAATACTCTCCAACAGCTTTATTCGACCGTAGCTCATAATGCATGTCAACTTCGAACTCAGGAACAACGTAGTGATAGTTCGTATCCACCCACTTCGTCATCTCAAGCGCAGCAGCCTGGTTTGAGCCGCGCGCCATCGCAAAGTAGGTGCGAAGGTTCACTGCGCCGCTGGGACAGTTGAAGCGGCGTGGAACAGCACCGAGCGTTACCGCTATATCCAGCACGTGATCGTAGAGAGAAAAGTCGTTTGATGGTGGGATGCCGATACCGGCCTCTACTTGCAGTTGCCAGTGCTCTTTGCGCAGGGTTTGTGCGGTTGCGAGAAGCCGTTCATCGGTGGCCTCTCCGCTCCAGTACTTCTCGAGCGCGAATTTCAACTCTCGATGCTTGCCCATGCGGGGAAATCCGAGATTTCTTGCATTTACCATACTCATTTACCAGCTCCTTCAGTTGATTAGAAACACCGTGAAGTGGACACAGCGGCACGCTGTAGCAAACAAAGTTTGACCCGCCCGACGCAGCGTGGCCGCTCAGTGAAGTGACATAGCGACTCGTCTGGTCAGGGAAACATCCTTAGGCATCATGACAGGATGCGAATAACGCAGAAGCAAGTACCAGTGATCTTTCGGTCTCCAAAAACAAGATTGGGGAGTGCAGCGTTGAATGCAGAGCTGCGGTCACCGAGCCTTCCCCTCGGAGGCGTGTGCATTGCATGCTCGTGTAGGAGCATGGCTTTTGGCAGGTCTTCGGACTTGCAGGCTACCTACTTGCTCCAGCTTCCCAGTCCATAGCTGAACCAGTGCTTGTGTCGAAGCTTTCGTTCCTGCTTACCGCTGCGGGGCAGTTCCGGATTTTCACCGGATTCCCTTTTCAGTCTGATCGCAAGATCAGACACCGGAAGTAGCTTGAATATAGTCGAGACCTTCCCACAGGTCAACGTAGAGTGTTTTCCCACCGTCTCTGCGGTAAGTAGGAGTGCCCTCCGAAATTCAGGAAGTCACGTAATTCACAGGCACCACAATATGTTGGTTGACGCGCACCAAGAGGCGCTATAGGATGTGTTCATGTTTGGTGGCAGGGTCTTCTGGGCCTTGTCTTAAAAGGGAACCCCGTGTGATTCGGGGACTGCCCCGCAGCGGTAAGTGGGAACGAATTCCATCTTGAAGCACTGGCTCTACTCGGAGCTGGGAAGCGATGGATAGTAGACGCAATCCGGTGGATTGCCTGCCCACAAGTCCGAAGACCTGCCTGACATATAGCGCTTAATGCGCATGGACTTATGCCTTCGTGGGAGAGGCTGCTCGGCTTTCGCCAGACGATGGAACGATATGTTTCCATGCCTGCCCTTGCTCTCCAGTCACATTCCATAAAATAACGATCCGGTTGTGGAATCAAGCCACGGTGCACTGTTGCCTTCGATTCTGCCGGCTGAACATGAAATAAACAGGAGATTGATATGGCGACAAGCATGGCCCTTGCAAACACGCAGCACGAAGGTATGGATTCTCACGCATTCACGGAAATACGGAAACGTGATGGCAGCATAGCGAAATTTGAAGCATCCAAGATCGCTGCTGCGGTTCGCAAAGCTGGGGAAGCAACAGGCGAATTCGGGGAAGAGTTTGCAGCCCCGCTCACTCGCCGCGTTGTCGCCTTGAGTTTGTCGCTTTCGCAGGGAGAAGTGCTTAGCGTTGAGGCGATTCAGGACGCGGTGGAAGAGGTCCTGCTGAATTCTCCGTTCAAAAAAACGGCGCGCGCCTACATCCTGTATCGCGAGCAGCATAAGCGAATTCGCGAACTCGTGGATCACTCCAATGTTGGGCTGGTTGCCAGATACTTGGATCGGCTGGATTGGAAGGTGCAGGAGAATAGCAATATGGCATTTTCCCTGCAGGGGATGAATAACTACATCGCCAGCCAGGTGAGTGAGACCTATTGGTTGAATGAAATCTATTCGCCGGAAGTTCGCGAAGCACACAGCAGCGGCGATCTTCATCTGCACGATCTCGGCCTACTTGCTGTTTACTGCGTTGGCTGGGATCTACAGGATCTTTTACTTTCCGGTTTTCGCGGTGCGCCTGGAAAAGCTGAAAGCCGTCCTGCGCGGCATTTCCGCACCGCGCTCGGTCAAATTGTCAACTTCTTTTACACGCTACAGGGAGAAGCGGCTGGCGCACAGGCCTTCTCGAACTTTGACACGCTGCTGGCACCGTTTATACGTCGGGATAGCTTGACCTATGCTGAGGTCAAGCAGGCATTACAGGAGTTTGTTTTCAACCTGAATGTCGCCACGCGCGTTGGCTTTCAGACGCCGTTTACCAATTTGACACTGGATCTGCAGCCACCTTCCGCGCTGGCTGACCAGCCGGTAATCGTCGCCGGAGAGCGCCAGACCGAAACCTACCGTGAATTTCAGCACGAGATGGATATGCTCAACCGTGCATTTCTTGATGTCCTGGTAGAGGGTGATGCGCGGGGGCGTGTGTTCACTTTTCCAATCCCCACCTACAACATCACCGCAGACTTTTATTGGGATTCTCCCGTACTGGATCGCTTGTGGGAAGTGACAGCAAAATACGGCGTGCCATATTTTGCGAATTATGTGAACTCCGATCTTTCGCCGGACGATTCGCGGTCGATGTGCTGCCGTCTCCGATTAGATACACGCACGTTGCAGAAGCGTGGCGGCGGACTCTTCGGGGCTAGCCCGCTCACTGGATCCATTGGGGTGGTTACGTTGAACATGCCACGCATCGGACATCTGTCACAAAATAAGACGGAATTTTTCGCGCGTCTGGATCAGCTGATGGACGTAGCGCGTACCAGCCTTGAAACAAAGCGAAAGGTACTGGAAGGGTTTACCGATAAGAACCTTTATCCCTATACGAAGTACTACCTGCGCGGGATCAAAGCCCGGTTTGACCGGTATTGGATCAACCACTTTTCAACCATCGGACTGGTCGGCATGAACGAAGCCTGTAAGAGTCTGCTCGGAGTGGATATCGGTACTACCGAAGGCGCTCGCTTCGCAGAAGAAGTTCTGGATCACATGCGTGCGCGGCTTAGCCAATATCAAGAGGAGTCGGGTAATTTCTACAACCTGGAAGCTACTCCAGCTGAAGGCACCAGTTATCGGCTGGCAAAGTTAGACCAGGAGAAATTTCCTGCCAGCTTTTCTCCAAGCGAGCAGAGATCGCCGGACGCCAAGCCTTTCTATACAAACTCCACGCAACTTCCGGTTGACTACACAAGCGATTTATTCGCCGTGCTGAATCTACAGGACAGTCTGCAATCGCGTTACACAGGTGGAACCGTGCAGCATCTCTTCCTAGGTGAGGCCGTTCCCGACCCACAAGCTGTGAAATCGCTGGTGAGGAAGGTGTGTGCGAACTACCGGTTGCCATACTTTACAGTTACACCAACCTTTTCCATCTGCCCGGAACATGGATATCTGCTCGGAGAGCAGACATCATGCCCCGAGTGCGGCAGCCATACAGAGATCTACTCGCGGGTCGTCGGCTATCTACGGCCGGTCAGTCAATGGAATGAGGGCAAGCAGGCGGAGTTTGCACTGCGCAAGCCATTGACTATTGGAGCCTGACCCATGTTGCTTGGAGGGTTCCTCCCACTCAGCCTTTGTGACTACCCCGGAAAGCTCGCTGCCGTCGTCTTTACGCAGGGCTGCAATTACCGCTGTCCCTTTTGTCATAACGGCGGGTTGATTGCTCGGCAACCGGCGATTAGCCTGCCGATTGCCGAGGTGCTTGCCGATCTTAAAGAACGCCGCAACTTTTTGGATGGTGTTGTGGTGAGTGGCGGAGAGCCAACTTTGCATGCGGACCTGAAGGTTTTTCTCTCCGCACTGAAAGATATGGGCTTTACGATAAAACTGGATACGAACGGGAGCCGCCCCCGAGTGCTCCGTGAATTGCTTGACTTGCAATTACTGGATTACATCGCAATGGATGTGAAAGCATCACTCTTGAGATACGCAGTTCTCGCGGGTGTCTTCGCAGATATAGGCGCAATACAAGAAAGCATTGCGCTTATCGCAGAAAGCGGTGTGCAGCATCAGTTTCGAACTACTTTTGTTCCACCACTTCAATCGCCAGAAGACTTGACCTCGATTCGCGCTATGCTTCCTGCGGGATCTACACATCTCATTCAGGATTTTCAGCCAGAGCATGCTTTGGATAAGACACTCCTAACTGTTGCTCGGCAGATACTACGGAAGACTGAGAAGTCATATTAAAACTGCTCCGTTATCCATACTGTCCACGAAGGGTCGCTTTCCCGAACAGCATAACTGGCAGCGGTCATGGTTTTCACTATTTGATCCGTGATGTGATCGCGCCCGATGTTGTGAAAAGCTCCTACCGGGCGCCCCGCAATGATGAGCAATTGGCGAAGGACAACCGCTGTTGGCTTCCAATACACCTTGCACTTGTGTTTTTCAAGTGAGCAGCGTTTCCTGCTGGATAGCAGTGGCGATGATAAGCCTACTCAGCCTGCAGCATTCAGTCCTCCGCAAAACCATCGAATGCATCCTGCACAATTGCCTCTAAAGTGGCGGCCTCTTCATCTTTCAGCGCTGCAAATTCATTTTCGCGCCGCTTCTTTCCCAACTTTCCGTTGTTCTTGCGAATGAACAGCAGTAGGTTCTCCGCCAGCCTGTCTGGCATCTCTACGGCGTCCATAATACGTCCCATCGCCTCATCGTGGCGGCGAAGATAATCGATCTCCTGCGGCAGGTCGTAAGCGATGGTCTGCTCCACACAGCCGTATAGGAACTCCGCGTTGTCTGTGCAATCGAAGTAGCGGTATAGATCAGCGGTTTCGTTCTCCACCTCAACATTCCTCTCCGGTGTCGGGCGCCACTCAATGCAATTCATCAACGGTCCAGAGTGCGTTCGTAATGTATCCCGATACACTTCGATTCGCGAGAGCATCACGGAGGAAACCGGGAAGACCATCCCTGCGGGAGTGAATCGTCGTTCGGCAAGAACATGATGAATCAGACAGCGATGTAACCTGCCATTGCCATCCTGGAAGGGGTGAATGTAAACGAAGCCGAAAGCGGTGGCCGCCGCCTGGAGGATGGGGTCGATCGCGTCTTCCTTCATCCGGTCATTTGCTTCGAGCATTGCCGCCATCAGATTATGCAGATCCTGTGGGCGCGCGCCGATGAATTCAGGCAGAGGATCGCCCTGGTCATCGCGCTCGCCCAAGAAGACACCATCCGGTCGGAGCCCAGCACGGACAAAACGCCTGTCCTCAATAAGCACGCCGTGCAGGCGAAAAATTTCATTGAGCGTCAGCGGAGCTTTCCCCGCCTGAAGCACAGCGCGCGCCCATCGCTCTAACCTTCCGCGTGGAGGACGCTCGCCTTCAATGGCAAAGCTCGCCCGGCTATCAGCTAAGAGCAAGAAACTGGCCGCGCGTGCCACAACGTGAGCGCCTGTACGACCGATAATCTCGTTGGCTTTTTCTCGAAGTTGGCGCGCAACGGCTTCCTCCAATGGTTTGGTTCGCCGGATGATGGGGCAGAAGCGCGAGGTTCCAAGCAAATTATCCCGCACCTTGTGACGCTTCGATAACCGTGGCGTACCGGTGAAGTAGGTTTTACCATCTAAGAGGTCAATTGCCGCAACGGACGGCAAGTCCGGGATGTCCAGAACTCGACCGGTCAAAAACTCATACCAGAACCATCCACGACGACTTGATACACCTGTCGGCGCACTGGCTACGAATTGTTCAACAGCATCCTGGGGTACGGTTTCAAATAGCCGCTTCAGGATGAGCGGATCGACTTCTTCGTGACGCAATGCGAATTGCAGGTGGCTGGCAAAATCGTCCCCCGGCCAGTATCTCTTGTCGAAAATAATCCATACGCCGTCATCTCTTCGACTGCCGCTGATGTGCTGCTGTGAAACAGCACACGGTCGCCGAACAGGCGCCTGTATTCCTAGCGAATGGACGAGAGCCGCCCAGCCAGCGAGCCGCGCATCAGTTGGCATCGTTTTTTCCTGAAAAGCTCGTATGGGGGATAATTTGAGCTTCATGGTCGAAAACCTCCTCAAGTCGGTCGAAAATTATCTCAAATATGCCGGCTGTGTCGAAATTTGATCTTAGGGCTTTTTATGTCGAAATTCAATCAGATGCGTCGGAAAAGGCCACAAAATAGTTGCATGGGTCGAAAAGTGCGTAATTTTGGCCATCATCGAACCCGAAGCGCATGTCCGCCGCTTCGGCCGCGAGCCAGATCCGCGATCCCGGTGCACCATCCAACGCGCGAAGGCCCGGAAGGCCGATCACGACTCCTGCTCCAGTACGGACAGAAACTGGCGCAGGTGACCCACATCAAACCCCAGGCTCCACGATCAAGCTCCAACCCGGCGATGCCTGAAGCTCGATCCCCACTGATTGCAGTGATGCTGGTGTCAGCGGCTGAAACTTCCACCTCGATAGCGATAAAGGATGTTGCCGGACTGACGCAACCGCTTCTTCCACTCGTAGAACCTCCACTCCCTCAACCGCGTTTACGACAAAACGCTGCCACGCCTTTGACGCCTCCTACCTGCTCCGATACATGACCACGCCACCGAGCCTCATCTTCTTCCTTAGTACTGTCCCATGGATCAAGAATGCCGCACCAGATCTACTGCCACAAGATGCGGTTCGAATAGCGCTCACGTTCGATCCCGTCTCTGGCCAACACTCTTTCCATAGCCAACACTCTTTCCATATAGGTAGAAGAAAAGCCGGAAATCGGCTCACCCGCCAGCTACCCGTGATTGGCTTTTTCCGTTGCTTCTGAGGTGGCGAAGCGGGCCAGCGTTCTGCACAGGCAGGCGGTTTCGCTCAGGGGTGGTAACCGCTACGATAGACAAAGATGGCTGACACAAAAGAACTTCCAAACGAAATCCTGCTGCTCATTGCAAAGTCCCTCAACCTTCCTCTCCAATCACTCATCGCCGTAATCGGTCTCTTGAACGAAGGCGGCACCGTGCCCTTCATTGCACGCTATCGCAAGGAAGCCACCGGCAATCTCGATGAAGTCCAGATTCGCGACATTGAGGAGAAGCTGGCCTATTTCCGCGATCTCGTTAGCCGCCGTGAAACCATCCTCGCGTCCATTCTGGAGCAAGGCAAGCTCACTGACGACCTCAAATCCCGCATAGAGGCCACCTTCAGCCGCTCTGAACTCGAGGACCTCTACTTGCCCTATCGGCCCAAGCGCCGCACCAAGGCGACCATCGCCCGTGACCGTGGCCTTCAGCCCCTCGCCGACTATCTCTGGACCCAGTTCGCAACATCCCAGTCACTCCTCGTCTTCGCCGCCACGTTCGTCGACCCAGAGAAGGAGGTCGCAACGGTAGAAGACGCCCTGGAAGGAGCGCGCCACATCGTAGCGGAGACCATCAGCGAGCAGGCCGATCTTCGCAAGACCCTGCGACGCGTTATGTTCGAAGAAGGGATCATCGTCAGCAAGAAATGCTTCGAGGCGGTCGATGAACAAGAAAAATTCAAGATGTACTACGACTACCGCGAGCCGGTGAAGGCCATTCCCTCCCACCGCATGCTCGCTATCCGTCGCGGTGAGACCGAGTCTATCCTCTACTTCCTCATTGAACTCGACCCCGTTCGGCCGACCTCGATTCTCCGGACCGGCATCCTGCGCCAGACCGGCGATTGGACCCCACACCTCGAACTTGCGATTGACGATTCCTGGAAGCGTCTGCTCAATACTTCCCTTCAAAGCGAGATCCGCCTCGAGCTAAAGAAGCGCTCCGACACCGACGCCATCCAGGTCTTCCGCGACAACCTGCACAACCTTCTGCTCGCTGCTCCGGCCGGCCCCATCTCCGTGCTTGGCATTGATCCCGGACTACGCACCGGCTGCAAAGTTGCAGTGGTGGATGAAACCGGCAAGTTTCTCGCCCACACTGTGCTCTACCTTCACACGTCGAAGAACGCCGCCAGTGGCGCCGCTGAAACGCTTGCCAAACTAATAGCCCAGCATAATGTCCGCGCTATCGCCATCGGCAACGGTACCGCCTCCCGCGAGACTGACGCTTTCGTGCGCGATTTCCTTCGCGAGCATAAGCTCGACAATCTCTTCTCCGTCACGGTCTCGGAAGCAGGAGCCAGCATCTATTCTGCGTCAGACGTCGCCAGACAGGAGTTTCCCGACCTGGATCTCACCGTCCGCGGCGCAATCTCCATTGCGCGCCGACTTCAGGATCCACTCTCCGAGTTGGTGAAGGTTGATCCCAAGTCCATCGGCGTCGGCCAGTATCAACATGATGTAGATCAACGTCAGCTTCAACAATCCCTCGAGACCGTTATCGAAACCTGCGTCAACCGTGTCGGCGTCGACCTCAATACATCATCCTGGACGCTTCTCCGCTATGTCGCGGGCGTCACCGAACGCATCGCGCTCAACATCGTGTCCTATCGCGATGCGCATGGAAGATTCCGCTCTCGCGCCCAACTCAACAACGTTCCAGGGATTGGCGCCAAGACGTTCGAACAGGCAGCTGGCTTTCTTCGCATCCGCGACGGCGAAAACCCTCTGGATCGCACGGCTGTTCACCCTGAGTCCTACCCGGTGGTTGAACAGATTGCTCAATCCCTCAATACTCCGATTGCTGATCTGATCCAGAGCCCGCAGATTCTTAACAGTGTTGACGTGAA
Source organism: Acidobacteriaceae bacterium (assembly GCA_036404255.1). Taxonomy (GTDB): domain Bacteria; phylum Acidobacteriota; class Terriglobia; order Terriglobales; family Acidobacteriaceae; genus JARLFX01. Next base: position 54,410 of record DASWOP010000151.1, read on the forward strand.
GCAACTCTCTGCCGGCAGCTTTACCGTCTCGGACATCCTTGAGGAACTTCGCAAGCCCGGCCGCGACCCTCGCGACAAGTTCATCGCGCCCAGTTTCTCGGAGTCCGTCCGCGAGTTCGCTGACGTCCAAGTTGGGATGACCCTCGAAGGCGTTGTCACCAATGTCACCAAATTCGGAGCATTCGTAGACATAGGAGTCCACCAGGACGGCCTGGTCCACATCAGCGAGCTGTCGAACCGATATATCAAGGACCCTTCCGAAGCGGTGAAGGCAGGCCAGATTGTTAAAGTAAAGGTCCTAGGAGCTGACCTCAAGACGCGACGCATCGCCCTCTCGATGAAGGCCCTCATGGGGCCCTCACAGGGCAAGCCTAAGCCAAACCAGGCTGGAATTGCGCCTGCGCCGCCTAGCATGGACGAGAAACTTGCCATGCTCGCAACGAGATGGAAGGTGTCCTAATCGGGCTTTTGTCCAGACGACTACTTTGGACTCTCTCGACTATGACCTCGAAGATCAGTTCGGCCGGGATCTCAGCCCGCGGCACCTGTCGTTAGCCTTTTTCTGTATGGAAATTATCTTTTCCTGTTGTACGGTTTTTATCTGATTGTGTTGAGGCGGAATGGACCGAGGGTGTAGAGGCGATCAATTGCCCCCGGTTTTCAGTGATTAGCGTTGCCCGACACTGAGCAAGTTATTGCTTGTTGTAACCTAGCCAGTTGTCGGGCAATTTTCCTCGGAGCGGCTGTGTGCGGGCGATATAGACGAACTTCTGACAAGCAGCGAATAGCTCATGGGATCATCAAGACCGGAACCGACTTCCGCTGCTTCCATGAAGCAGCGGCACCAAGTGGAAGAGCCGCTTCACCTGGGCCGTCGAGGCCGTAAGGACCTCGTAGATAATGATCCGGCCTTCCACTTGGTTGAGATTTCATTTTGAGTACAGTGGAGACTGCGCACCCCGGCAGATCTCGTGTCGCTATGGTCGAACGCTCAGCCCTTGCTCGTGGAAGCCACTTGGAGGTACAGTCGTCGTCAAGCACATCCCATACGGGATGCCGAGGAACCTTTTCTTCTCTCCAGCTTTTTCTTCCCGTGTTAGTACGTTATCGCCCCATGCCAAGTATTTACTGTGGTGCCTCTTTATATTGGCTGAAACCTAGTGGGCTCTGCCCCGCGCGGCTCAAAGGGTCTTCCTTACACGCTACAAACGTCGTCTTCCACTTCGTCCATGCCACTTCGATCTGCCTGAGCAGATTCACTACCTGCTCAGGCGTATGCTTCTTCCGTCGTGCCATCGCCCGCTCTTTGAAAGACAGTTTCTATCAAGACAACTGCTTGAAGAAACGACGGCATTCCATCAGCCATCCAGACCTTCCACCGTTCCGTCTGGCTTCGGGTCTAGCCGTATATATCCGCGGCTCAACTCGTCACGGGAGCGCTTTTCGGTTTCATCCGGGTTGGCACCCAGTTCCTTCAGCATTCGCTGATGGAGATTGCCGACGCGAGCTTTGTGTTCGGGCAAGTCGGCGAGGTTGGTGAACTCGCGGGGGTCGTGAGTGAGGTTGTATAACTCCCGCTGTGAAGAATGCTGCGCGTCGATCACGTTGGGTATGCGATCGTAGGTGAGAAGGCCGTTCACCTCGGTCATCACGTCTGTGAGTTCTGTGTACACCGCTGCGCTGAGATTGCTAGATACGGAGGAACGTCGAGCGCCCACAGGTCGCCTTGCGCGTCGTACTCCGTCAGGATCAGAACGTATGCGATGGAGGAATCGAAAAAGTCGTTCAGCTTCTGCTCTGGATAGTGGATGCGTGTTCCGCGGCTCCAGAGATCGTCCCATTGTGCAACAGCCTTGGTGAGCAGAACCTCACCCGGCAGATTGGATACCTCGGAATTCCGGATTGCGGACCACTCATAAGGCAGCCTCAACCAGAGAGTGCGTGATTGGTTGGCGCCGAGTGTTGCGTGATAGGTGAGAGTCAGGCCGGAATCTTCCACTGTCGCAGCAAAGCCAGCAGAAGAATCAACCAGTGCCACGTCCTCGCCTGCACGGTTGATAAGCGTGCCCGTTTGGTCGCGGCCTACGCTGGCGTGACCGGGAAGATTGCGTTCGCGCCCGCTCAATTTAAGCGAGATTTCAGCTGGACCGGTCGCATCGTTCGTAAAGGTCAGACGCACCAGATCGAGGCCATGCGTCCCCGAGGTTGCTACCGGAAGTTTAGTGGGATCCTGATCGGGATCAACCGAGAATGCGAGTTCCGTCAGACGAACTTTCGAACCTGCGAGTTGCGACAAAATGAAGGGATATCGCCCTTTATAAAGAGTTTGTGACCGAACCGTCAGTGGCTCCGCCTTACCGGCAGAGACGACGAAAGGTTCGATGGAGAGAGCTCCGTCCATCTGGCTGGAGAAGCCGATCGGGGTATCAAGCGGCTTCCGCTTCAACGACCACTGCGACCATCTCAAACTGCCGTCTCGCTCTACGGTTGTCTTGTGCGAACCAAGGGGGAGTCCGATCAAAGACTGCGCATCGGTGTTGGCGTAACGGTGATCAATTACAACATCACCTGGCCGATGAGATTGGGACCGCGCAACGGAAAGGGACAGTAGCAGGGAAAATGAGGCGATAAGCGAACGAGATACTGGGACCGTAACGAGACGTTTTAGATAAGACATAAATTTCACGCAGGCAGTTTAGCCGGAATTTTCAAGAGAGTACAGCAGACAGATGCATCCATCGATAGAGCTGCATACGGTGATCTTTATGCCCGATTGAGAACGCAGGCAATGTCATGGCGTTACCTGCGTTTGTGGACCAGGTTTTATGCTGCTTTTGAAAGAAAGTCCTGCCGGTGTTCATTAGCCATTGATGGGTGCTTCGCCTTATGCAAGGTATTGTCCGCGGACGGACGGTTCAGGCTCTCTTGACTATGATGTATCGCTCGACGCACTGCCACTGTCGTTCGGGCGCGCCCCTGAAGTACTTGTTCCATAAAACCTCCGCCGAGGGTACGTCTGAATAGACTACCCCCACTATGCGCTTGGACTATGCAGTCGATGAAGCCATCTCCCCGATGGCTTCATCGAGCGGCGGCGGATTCTCATCCGCAGCTCAGTCCGTGGATCAAGGCAGCTTCGATAGCGGTAGGTCGCTCGAGGAACCCGAAGAACCCGGCAGGCTCGCCGTTCGCTTACCAGGTAGCTCTCCACCAGCCGCTCCACCATCGGTCCACGCCGTGAAGGCTTCACCATTTTTTTGAGAGCACATCCTGCAACATCGCTTTATCCAGCATCAGATCCGCCACCAGTTGCTTCAGCCGCAGGTTCTCTTCCTGCAATTGTGCCATCTGGCGAACCAGGTCTATCTCCAGGCCGGCACACTTCGCCTTCCATCGGTAGAACGTCTGTTCGCTGATCCCAGCCCTCCGGATCACCTCTGCCACCGGAACTCCCACTTCCGCCTGCTTCAACACCCAATCATCTGTTCCACACTGAAGCGCTTCTTCCGCATCCAAATCCTCCTCTTGCTCAGATCAGATTTGATCGCAGACTAACATTCACGCTGGTTCAGAAATACCACGGCAAATCATAGTTGGTGTCTCCTGAACCCTTTCGATGGTGTCTCGAGCTGCTGGTTGGTGTCCTACAGGAGCGAGACACGGTGCAACTCAGGAGACTCAGCGGGAATAGAGAGACAATACGCCAAACAGCAAAACCCCGCCAGTTACGCGGGGTTCATGCATCTACCGCTTGCTTGGCGGCTGTTCTGTAAGGTGTCTGGCGGAGAGTGGGGGATTCGAACCCCCGATAGAACTTTAAGGTCCTATAACGGTTTAGCAAACCGCCGCCTTCAGCCACTCGGCCAACTCTCCAGCACGGATGTTTCCAGTATACCCACAAACTCTCCCGCTGGCCTACCGGTGAACAGGAGAGTTTTGTCCTCTCTGCTTTTCCAATTAATCTGTCGTATCTAGCTCTGTGTTGACTTGCCCGTGCCACATGGGCTGTTCATCTGCCAAACAGCCCTTTCAGCCTGCTGCCCACCTGTTTGGCGGAGCCAGACACTGGCGCCGCCGCAGCACCCATCGGCTTGCCCAACTCGCCGGCATCCAGGCTGAACGACGGATTCGATGTGGTGCCTCTGATGAGCAGCGGAATGCTTCCTGAATTGGACTTGCCGCCTCCTCCGAGGAGCGCTCCCAATCCGCCAGCCAGGTTGCCGAGTCCGTTCAACGCGCTCAGCCGCACCTGCATCCTGTAATTCAGCCCACCGTCT
>DASWOP010000152.1:0-7254 GCA_036404255.1 Acidobacteriaceae bacterium
AGACGGTGACGGCGACCGGTGCGATGATGCTTGTCGAAGCTGGCCGCATCCGGCTCGATGATCCCGTCAACGCACATCTTGATTTTGAGGTGGTGAATCCCGCTCATCCCGACGCACAGATCACCGTGCGGCACCTGCTTATGCACCTATCGAGCATCTCGGACGAAACGTACTACAACGTGGACTTTCAAACGAGCGGTGGTGACTCTCCCCTGGCATTGCGAGACTTCTTGAAAAGCTACCTGGTGCCGGGCGGCGCGCACTATGCTGCTGCGAAGAGTTTCTCGCAGGCATCCCCAGGAGATGCGTACGATTATTCCAACGTAGGTTGCGCTCTGCTTGGATATCTTGCCGGGCGTGTCGCTGGCGAGGATTTCCGTGTCTTCACGCGTAAGCGCCTGTTCGATCGCCTTGGCATGCGCAATGTCTCCTGGACGCTGGCCGACGTGCCGCCAGAACTTCGCGTGACACCCTACGATACCGTTGACAGCAAGCTTGCGCCCATTGCACAGGTCGGCTATCCCGACTGGCCGGCGGGCATGCTCCGCGCTTCGATTGAGAGCTTTATGCCGTTCGTCGCCGCATCTGCCAATGGCGGGATCACCGGGTCGACGAGAATGCTCAGAACCGCAACCATGGCGCAGATGCTGAGCATGAAGAAGCCACAGGGGCTGCCTGCATGGCTCACGGGGCAAGGGTTGGGATGGATGGAATCGGCCGATGGCGGAGCGCCGCACATCAATCACTGGGGCGGCGATCCCGGGGTCTTCACTGCGGCGTATCTCGATCCTGCGACGACGACAGGCGTTGCGATCTTCACCAACACCTCAGCTACCGAGGCGAGCAAGGCCGCAATGAAAGCCATCGCGCGACGACTACTTGCCCCGGAGACAATCGCATGACGGACAGGGCGGACTACAGCCGTCTCTCTGGAGGCGCTGCACTCGGTGCACGCTTGCGGCGACTCTCCGAACGTATTGACCGCGACAGCACGCGGGTCTACGCGGCGCGAGGCCTTCAATTCGAGCAGCGCTGGTTCGGCATCATGAACCAAATTGCAATCCATGGACCGATGACGGTGGGTGAAATTGCGGCTGCACTTCGCATCACGCATGTCTCGGTCAGCCAGGCGCGGCGGTCATTAGAAGAAGCAGGGTTGGCCACTTCGCTCCACGATGAGTCAGACGCACGGCGGCGGCCCATCGCGCTCACTCGGCGCGGCAAAGTGCTGATCGTCGAGCTCATGCCACTCTGGGAGGCTTTCAACGATACTGCTGCCGAACTCAACGAGGAAAGCGGGAATGTGGTGGCACTGCTTGATCGACTGGAAGAGGCGCTGGACACACGGTCTTTGTTTGATCGCATTACGGAGCGCATCAACCGCAGGACAGATCTTTAGCCATATTGCCGGAGCTACAGGGCGGAACACGTTTAGATGATCTGGCCAGTTCCCTCGAACGCCTTGAGACGGTTCAGGAGGGATTTGTAGCTCATCTGGAGACGGCGGGCGGCCTCTTTGCGGTTCCAGTTGGTCTCTTGTAGCGTGCGGCGGATGGCAACGGCTTCTGCCTGGAGCGAGGCGCGCTTGCCGATGGTGAAGATGGGTTCGTTGGATGAAGCTGAGGGGCTGGGCTCGGCTGGCTGATCCTGCGGGCTGGGAGTGCGGTCGTGGGAGAGCGTGGAGGTGATGGCGGCGGCGACCTCTTCGTCGGTGTTCGACATGAGGAGCATCTCGTCCGCGCCAAGGCGGGAGGCTAGGAAGGCGACCTCGGGCCGGGCGGCGGTGAGCATGACGACGACGGGCGTGTTGCGGTCGTGGAAGCGAAGCTGGGCGAGCGCGTCTGCATTCTGCTTGAGTTCGAGGAGGACGAGCGCGGGTTTCTCTTTGGCGACGCGGCTGGGGAGCGAGAGGGTGAGTTCGCCGGCGGATGGCTCATGCAGCAGAGCGATGCTTGAGGCGGCGCCGGCGATGGTGCGGGCAAGCGTCTCTGCAAGGCCGGGAGTGTGCGCGGCGATGAGGATGCGGGTTGATCTGGCTCGGGGCACGGTTGTGGGTTATTTTACGGGCTTGCCGGGCGGGTGGATAGCGGGGGTGGTTGCGAAGGTACCGGGAGAGGCTTAACGGTGATGACGGTGATCTGGGGATACAGCAAAAGCTTCAGCACGGATGGAGCGGATTGGATGGATTTTTAAGGATTTAAAGACGAAGACGGGTTAGAGGCAAAGGCGGTTATCACTACGCGATGTATGGGACATCCAGAGTAGTGGTGAGTTAAAAATGAGCGGCGATGGGGGATATATGGGCCACCCGCCCGATGGCATCACGGTTCTGGAGGATTCGCACCAGCCAACACGAATCTTTATTGAAAGTCCCTACAGGCTGTCTGATGAACTCCGCAGCTCAGGCGTTGGTTGGCTTCGCCGAGGTTTACAAGTGTTCTCTGAAGACGAAAGCTGCGGTGATTGAGGAGTGTATTTTCGAAGCAGGAAAACTCCTACCCGATACGCCATGCATTTGGGTACAACGTAGAGGAGACAAAGCGTTCGGACAAATGCACCGACGCCACAATCAAGCGCGTGGCCTTGGAACGCGTGCCGCGTCCCACAAAACCACAGCCTCGGGTTGCGAAGAAAGAAGGTCTGATAAAATTTCCAGCATGGGACGAAGTTCAACATCATGTGAGATCGGCAAACTGCCCCATGGGGAGCGGTAAGTGGTTTTTTTAAAGAGCATTTTCGGTTCGTCCGCTAAAGTCTCTCCGCTCGAAGCGGCGCTTCAAAAGATCACATGGGACGATGCGGCACGGATGTACGAGACTGCTTCCGACCCCACCCTCAAGGTTCCAGGCGCCGTCTCAATGACTGTTCTCAGGATGGCGCACAACTTTAGTACGGGGCTGCTGAAGATGGCGGCCGATTTCAGCAAGAAATCTGGCGCTCCAAGCCCTCAACCGTCATACGACGCTATAGCGTTCGAAACCGCAGCGTACGCGCACTTTTGGTCAATGAAGGATTATCGGCTGGCTGATGCAAATGACTTGGAAGATGAAGAAGAAGACGAAAGCAGGGAGAGCTTAGAGAATTCGGACAAACCCCGCGATGCGGATTTGATAACCTCAACCCTCATATCCGACCGCTTCATTGCGCAGTACACAACGTTTGATCTTCCAGACAGATTCTTTGCCAACAGAGCGATGTCGTACTGTCGGTCAAGTGATACCCGGATAGATATACCTGAACTAATAAGCAGGTTTGAACACAAGCTAAGTTCTTCAATCTTGGCTGGTAAACCGGGCAATCAAAAGCAGCGCGAGTTTGACCTTCCATTGGACCTCGCGTTAAAAGCCTGTATCCCGATTTTTCAAATAAATTCTCTGCCCGCCTTGTCAGAGATCGTGGATGGTCTCTTCAAAGCTGAAGGCCCGGCGAGGGCGGAGTAGAGCGTAGCGCAGCGGTAAAGACCATTCCGCAGTCGGGCCACCGTTACCGAGTTTTCGATGATGACCGGCGACCAGGTAGATTTCGCCGGGAGCCAAGACGGCAGCGGCCACATTTCAGTTTGAAGTCGACGTTTTGATCGCAGCCAAGAACGCTACTACATCATTTTTCACGAGTGTATCAAACAGAAGGCAAGTACCTTCCAGAACTTCATCGTGAACCACATTTACAAATTCTTTGAGCGTCTCGAAGTACTTGACATCCTCACCATTAGGGAACGCCCCAAGCGTATTTCCTGCCACGATTGCGGCGAGATCATTGTGGGACAGTATCTTATGGCGAGCTTCCCGCAGCGGTTTTGCAAAAGTATCTAGCTTTTCTTGTAGGCCCCTGAGGCGATCCAATACAGTTTTAGACCAGCCGCCATATGTGACCATGTAGTCAATGGTTAGCGTGATATTGCCAAACGAAACAGCGGGGTCATGCAGTTTAGCGATTTGAAGTATCGAGTATTCCTGGCTGATGATCGCAAGGCGTCTAAACTCAGCCCCCGTAAACGATGCCTTGTTAAGCTCTTCCGCGCGCGGATTGTTATCAAATAGCTCGCGATGGTGGAGCCATACTTCATGCGTCCAATCGCAGAGCTTACAGAATTCCTCAACGATCAAAGGTGAAAACGCAAGCTTCGGTTTGGTCATTGCGTGTCACACTCTCTACGAGCTGGATTCGGCTCCGTCCTTCTCGGCGAAGAGGACGTTGTAGTCCTGGCGGGAGTTGAAGGGCGGTCAAGATAGACGAGGTCGACGGACTCGTCGCGGATGTAGCGGCGAAGAACATCGAGATTATCGCCGTAGTAGAGCTGATTCTTCCAATCGGACATGTGCGTGGGATGAGGTTAGCACGGACGCGAGCGGAGTGGTGAGTGCTGAGGTATATGCAGATTGGAAAAAGCGTATCTCTGGGGCTGAAGCCCGGTTCTGTGGCGGGTTTCAGGCTCTGGACAGGCACTCCCCTCCGCTTTGGTGGCGATTCTTGCGCGTCGCGCGTCGTTGCTTCGCAACGATTCCCAGGTCTCAGAAGCGAGACCTGGGGCACCCACACTTGTGGAATTAAGCGGCTAAGATGGGCTATTTGCGGTGGAAGTGAGGAGGTGAGCGCGGGAGGAATGCGCTTACCTTAAAAATTATAGGCCTCTGAAATTTAATTTTCAGGGGCGTATACGAGATGTATGGCTACGACATCACTGCAATTCAATATGGAGCGCTTCTTTCAGGCGCTGGGCGACTCCACGCGCCTGCGTCTGCTGAACCTGATGGACGAAAAAGAGGTCAACGTGATCTACCTGGCTGAAGTACTGGGGCATGGGCAGGCGAGGATCTCGCAACAACTGGCGTTTCTGCGGCGCGCGGGCGTGGTCGAGGCGCGACGCGACGGCAAGTGGGTACATTACCGCATCGCGACTCCACGGCATCGCGGGGCGGCACTCGTGCTGCGCGATACGCTGGCCGGTATGCACAATGACTGGAGGATGCGGGCTGACCGTGCCAAGCTGGCGCAGCGATGCAGTCAACCGACGGTGAGCGCGAGCATCGATGCGCCGATGCCGGTGGGGTGCAGGGGGATGCGGAAGAAGTTAGGGGTTCGGGGTTAGACCCGCCGAGACCGTGACTGAGGAGAACAAAACTTCAGCACGGATTGGACGGATGCAACGGATTTTATGGATTTAAAAGCAAAAGAGGGTTAGATGCAAAGGCGGTCGTCGCTTTGCGACGATTCCCAGGTCTCAGAAGCGAGACCTGGGGCACCCGGATTTGTGGTCTCCGATGAGAGCTGGGATGGTATGAGCACCTGCATCCCAGGTCTCAGAAGCGAGTGTTCAGTCTCATGACATCCTTTGCACATTGTCCCGGGAGATCCTTTACACTTCTGCGCGTCGCGCGTCGTCGCTTTGCGACGATTCCCAGGTCTCAGAAGCGAGATCCATTCGACAAGCTCAGGACAGGCTCTGGGGCACCCACATTTGTGGCGCGGTGTGCGGCTACTCGGTGTCGCCGTAGGTGCGGACGGCTTTGGTTCGCCAGCCGAAGCGGACGCTCAATAGGCGCATGAGGAATCCGGCGAGGATGCCGATGGGGCTGGCGGCGCTGGCTGGCATGCCTGCGTAGGTCAACAAAAGAAACAACAGGGCGCTGGTGGCTGCGGCAGTAGCATAGGGTTCGCCGCGCTCGAAGACACTGGGCGTGCGGCCGCTGAAGACGTCGCGCAGGGAGCCGCCGCCCACGGCCGTCATGACGCCGAGCAGAAGACATGGAAACAGCTCAAGGCCGGCGGCCTGCGCGCGGATGGTTCCGGCAATGGCGAAGAAGCCCAGGGCCAGGGCGTCGATGACGAGGATGGCGCGCGACATCCGGGGGCCTACGCTGGAGCCGAAGAGCAGCGCGAGGACTGAGCCAAGCAGAGCGAGATAGAGATAGCGGGGATTGGCAAGGGCGAGGGGAAGTCCGCGCTGGAGGAGGGTGTCTCGCGCAAGGCCGCCGCCGACGCCGGAGATCATGCCAAGGCCGATGATGCCAACGTAATCGAAGTTGAAACGGGTATCGCGGCGGGCGGCGAGCGCTCCAGCCAATGCGCCCACGACGACGCCGGAGTAGTCGATCAGCGAGAAGAGCGATGTGGTGTTGACCGGCGGCGGGGTGAGTGTCATGCGTGGCTTTCTTGTTGGGGGTGGAGACAGGACCCCCCGGGGCTAAAGCCCCTTCCCTTTTTCTGTGGCTACTTCCGTGGGGCTAAAGCCCCACTCCCCCCGGCTAAAAGCCGGGGGCTTAATCCCGAACGAACTGGATACCGACTCGTGCAATCTCGATCCTGGAAGGATTGCTTCTGTGTCCAACTGAGTTGCTCGTGACTAACTCTGTGTTGCTTGCAGCCAACTGCGTTGCTGCTTGTCACTAACTGCTTCGCTTACGGCTAACAGTGATTACGAAACTCTGTTGCTTGCCTCCAGCTACCGTTCTTGGGGCCAACTGCATTGCTTTAGGCGCGGGTGTGCAGGATGAAGACCAGAACCATCAAGGCTACGAGTAGAACTACCGTGGCGATGCCCAAGGCTTTGACCCAGAGGCTGATGGATTCAAGCTCGCGCTCGACGGCTTCTACGCGACGCTCGCTGTGCTCCAGGGCCATGCGCAGGCGCTTCACTTCCTCTTCCACGCCGGCGATCTGGAGGGTCTGGTCCTGCATCTGGCGGAGGATGCTGGCGTGGGCACGGCTGACGCCTGTGAGGTCTTCACGCAGGCCGCTGACGTCTACCGCTGGAGGTGCTGGCAGAAGATTGGCGGAGAAGTTGGTGCCGGTGACTCCGTTTTCGAGCATGCGCAGGAGACGAAGCAGATTCGGGCCGTGCTTCCTGAAAAGCTCGACGATGTCTGTGATTCCCATAGATGAAGTTTACGCTATGGCTGCGGCGCTGCGGCGGGACTGGAGTACCACGTTGAGGATTCCGAGCAGCACCATGACCGCTATGACGGACTGCGACCATACGCAGTAGATGCACCACTTCTGCAGGATGGCGTCTTCGACGTACGACAGGTATCCGGCAAAGAGGCAGCCCGCTATCGTCACGGCAAGAAAGAGGCGGTCGCGGCCAAAAGCGATGAGCAGAAGCATGACGGCGTAGCCGGCGATGCCCAGCGCTGCGATCGGCACGTTGAAGCCGCTCTCGGGGTTGGGATTGTCCCACGTGGGCTTGGGCGAGGGCGGGAAGACGGAGAAGCGCGAATGGTTCACAATGCCGCAGTCCCACTTCTCACTGACAGC
>DASWOP010000153.1:0-5934 GCA_036404255.1 Acidobacteriaceae bacterium
CTTCGACCTCGGCCAGACCGTAGTGATCGCCAGCCAGGCCTGCGTCGCCGTAGAAGCAATGGAAGGCACCGACGCCACCATCGAGCGCGCCGGCAAACTCTTCGCCACCCTCGAAGGCGAAGCCTCCACCCTGGCCCGCCGCCTCACCGTCGTAAAAGTCGCCAAGCCCAAACAGGACATGCGTTTCGATGTCCCCGTAATCGGCGTCGCCACCATCGAAACCATGCACCGCGCCGGCGCCACCTGCCTCGCCCTGGAAGCCGACCGCACCCTCATCTTCGACCGCGAGGGCGTAGTAAAAGCAGCAGATGCCGCGGACATTGCGATACAGGCTGAGTAGATAGTATGTATGCTGTCATCATGTTCCCGTATTGCTCGTATGGGTGGGACATCCTCCCGGTTGGACTTGAAAGCGAATGAAATCAAAGCGGCGTTCTACAAACGAGATGGAGTTCCAGGGTCAAGTGGTTACTTGGCTCAACGAGAACATATCGAACCATAGTGGTATGGGCCTCGATAGGGCAACGCAGGAAAAACCCAGAAGCAGTTCAGGAAAGCGTAATGATCTCGTCGTCTGGCATTCGCGCGTCAGCCTCATCGCCTTCCTTTCGTTTGAGCTGAAGACCCCAGATACGCCGATTTCTGACGCTGTTTTTCTTGCAGATGCTATTGAAAAAGCCCAACAATGGGGCTCGCCCTATTTCGCAATTTGGAATATGCAAGAGGCGGAGCTTTATCCGACCCCGCTCGTAGGATCGACGGTGACGCCGAGTGACAGACTGTATCACTGGCCCCCCACAACCGGGTGTGACAGTTTAGAGGATTGGCTCAAGCCCGAGGTCGGCGCTCACCTTAAGCACCAAGCCGACGAAATCCTGGATAAAGCATGGAATTTGTCCATCCATAAAGGCAGCGTCGGAGTGGCAATCGATGCGGAGATATTCGTCACGCGTCTATCTACCACCATTCATGGCCTCCGCGGCCTCTTGCATCGAGAAATTACCATAGCCGCGCAAAAGAGCCGTCCCCTGCGCAACGCTATCAAAAAGATCGCCGTCGAACAGGGATTCCTAGGGTTCGTCGAAGATGTCGATTTCGCCGTTGCCGGACAGATGGGGTATCGACTAATAGGCCAGATACTCTTTTATTTTGCGCTTCGCAGAAAACAGGCGGCGCTTCGACCCCTGTCTCTTTCCCCCGGAGAGCAAATACCGGCGGCACTGCATCCTTATTGGGAGGACGTTCGCCGCTACGACTACGACGCGCTGTTCAAACCCCATCCCCTCGACAGTCTGGTGCAGATTCCCCAAACGGGTCAATTGCTCATCCGCACCCTTATCGAGCAGCTTGCGGCCTATGACTGGGCTTCGCTTACCGATGACGTTCTAGGCTCCGTGTTTGAACGCCTGATTCCTCGCGAGGAGCAAGTTCTCCTCGGGCAGTTTTATACACCTAGGCCTGTCGCTGATCTTCTTGCGGCACTCACCATCGAGGGCGAGAGGCCTCTTGTGCTCGATCCCGGCTGCGGCAGCGGCACGTTTCTCATGAGCGCTTATGACTTCATAGGCAGCCGAACGCAGATGAGGCATCAGGAGTTGCTCGCGACCATCTGGGGATTTGACATCAGCCCGTTTGCCGCCGAACTGGCTGCCATTAACCTTTTTCGTCAGAACCTCTCGCATTTTGAGAACTTCCCCCGCATTGTGACAGGCAACTTCTTTGATCGGAGCTTGGGGCAAACCGTAGAGTTCCCACCGCCGCGCGTCACGAGTCACGGGATGAGCAAAATCCCTATACCTATACCCATATTCGACTGCATCATCGGAAATCCTCCCTACCTACGTTCACAAAATCAGGATGATCTTGACCCTATGTACCGGGCGCAATTGTTTTCTGCAGCAGGGGCCGCAGGAGTGAAGGCCCCACCCAAGACGGATTTGTTTGCTTTTTTCATTTATCACGCGATGCGTTTCATGAAGCCGGGTTCGAGGCTTGGCTTCGTCACGCCTTCGAGTTGGCTTACCGCCGACTATGCCACAACGCTACAGCGGCTTCTCACCAGCGATCTCCGGCTCGTCGCCCTTGTCGCATCAAGTGTGGAATCACTATTTCCGCAGGTCGATATCAATGCGGCGCTTTTGATTGCCGAACGAGTCGCGCCCGAGGCCCAGCTACAGGATCAAACAGCCTTACGCTTCGTCACCCTCAAATCGCCAATTGCTAACATACTCAAGGGAACAGGCGATTATTGGAAGAGAGTCGTCCAGCTCACAGACCGAATCTATGATCCGGAAGAATCTTATGAGGATATGGACCTCCGCATCAAAATCGTACCTCTTTCCCAGGAGCGAGACGCATTAGCGTCAGAGCCAAAGGTCACTCGAAACTGGTCAAAGTATTTGCGTGCACCCCTCAGCTATTACACGCTTTTCGGAGACGTTAGCTAATATGTTCGTGTCATTATCAGAATTGGCTCACGCGGCGCTGGGGTACAAATCTCTACAGAACAACTTTTTCTATGTGGGTAAGGACACGATTGAAACCTACGGCATAGAGAAACAGTATCTTAAGCCGATCTTCATGCTTCGAGATCTGGATTCCGCCAAATACATACAGGCTCCTGTCCCACGCCTGTGGCTCTTTCATTGTCAGGAGGAAGAGCGTGATTTAAGAGGAACCGGAGCATATCGCTATATTCAGACAATGTCTGAGCATGCCGCCACACAGCGCAAGCAATCAGGGCCCGTCCAGACGATACGGGAAGCTCTAGAGCTTCAGGGAGGTCAGCTATGGTATGCGCCAAAGGCCACTGCGCACCATCAGCGCCTATGGCTAAGAAAAGCATTCGATGGCGTGTTTGCGCCGTTCATCTTCAAGAAGGCCGTATTAGTTGATCAACGATGCAATTCTCTCTCCCCGGTGGACGGCGTCCATCAAGATTCGGTCGCTGCTGTCGTGACTTCCACGCTGTTTGCGTATTCGCTCGAAATAAATGGTTCCGCAAGCATGGGAGCAGGGGCCTTGGAGGCCGGAACAACGCGGCTGAGATCGTTTCCTGTTTTCGATGTGAGGCAACTAAGCGCCACTGAGCACACGACATTGAAGCATCTGGCACAGGAAGTCTGGGACAATGAAACGCCCTTGAACTGGACCGATGCTCCAAAGGCTGGTAAACATCTGCGTACACTCGACAAATGGTTACTCGCCAGAGCCGGCAATCCTATCACCCTAGAAACGCTATATAGGGATCTCGGCTCTGTTTGCGCCGAGCGAATTCTGGTAGCAAGCGATAAAACAAGAACGACGAAGAAACACAAAAATGAAAGTATTGCCAGTGTCGCCAAGAGTATCGCTGAAACCATCGCTCGGCTGCTTGAATCCAGACGCTTCCCAGAGGACTTCGGAGCACTTGGTATAGGACATGATGCGGTCTCTATTACTGCACCACGCGAAGCCATAAGAAAGATAGAGCTTCATCCCTTCATGCACACAGCTGAGCTGACACTAAGAGGAGATGGCAGAGAGCCGCTCTTTCAGGTGAGCCTCGATATGAACGTTGCCGAAGCAATTGTCCGAGCTCTATTGGCAGGACGTAGTACCTTTGTCATCACTAATGATGCCAAGATAGCTGGGGTAGCTGTCAGCGAGTATCTCACTTGGCTTGCAAATATTGAGAAAAAATTGGAAGAAGGGATCACAAACTCAGCACTTGGGACAGGATATGAGGAACAGTTGACGGCAGAAGTGTTTAAACTTCTTGGAATCAATCCTCTCCTAACCGCCAAGACCTTACCACTGTCCATAACTTTGGCTCGATGATGGGGACACCTGGAGATATTACAAGGGGGACGGAATACCATCACTCCTCTCTTCCGTCATCCAAAAGCGCAATGCCAGCCCAAAATCCAAACTACCGAGAAGATAACCGCAGAAAGCCCTACTTTAAACCCATCTTCCCCGTGGAAAACCCGAAATCGCAAATTGTCCAGGAAACACCGTGCAGCCATCCACGAATTCACCGTGCTTGACCGTGGGGAAAAGTCCTCAAAACCGACGCGGAATGCTCTACTTCTGCGCCTCTTCCACGGCCTGCGCAACCTGCAAAATCGTCTCTTCGCCAAAGTGCTTGCCAAGAATCTGCACGCCGATGGGCAGCTTATCGCTGGTCTGTCCGCACGGCACCGAGATGCCGCAGATGCCCGCCAGACTGGCCGCAACCGTATAGATATCAGCAAGATACATTGCCACCGGATCGTCGCTCTTCTCGCCGATCTTGAACGGAGGCGTCGGCGTCATCGGCGTCACAATCGCATCCACATCGTTGAACGCAGTCAGAAAATCCCGCGCCAGCAGCATGCGAACCTGCTGCGCCTTGCGATAGTAAGCGTCATAATATCCAGCACTTAGCACGTAAGTGCCCAACAGAATACGCCTCTTTACCTCCGGCCCAAAACCCTTGTCACGCGTCTTCCGATACATGTTGGAGAGCGTGCTGTCGTCCGCCCGCAGACCGTACCGAACACCGTCAAACCTCGCCAGATTCGCGCTAGCCTCTGCCGTTGCAACAACATAGTAGGTTGGCACGGCATAGCGCGTGTGCGGCAGGCCGATGCGCTTGATCGTGCACCCCTGCTCCTTCAACTGCTCAATCGTCTTCTCCACCGCCGCGCGAATCTCCGGCGCCAGCCCCTCCCCAAAATACTCCTCCGGCACCCCAATCTTCAGCCCCGCCACCGGCTTCTTCGTCGCGGCAACATAGTCCGGCACAGCATGGCGTGAACTCGTCGCATCCAGCGGATCGTAGCCCGCGGTGACCTGCAACATAGTTGCAGTATCCTGCACTGTGCGGGTGAAGGGGCCGATGCGGTCCAGCGAAGAGGCGAACGCTATCAGCCCATAGCGCGAGACGCGGCTATACGTGGGCAACATCCCCACCACGCCGCAAAACGCCGCTGGCTGGCGGATAGACCCGCCCGTATCCGTACCCAGCGTGCCCACCGCAAAACCCGCAGCAACTGCCGCGGCAGAACCGCCACTGGAGCCGCCAGGAACGCGGTCCAGCGCCCGTGGATTGTGCACCGGGCCATACGCCGAATTCTCATTCGATGAGCCCATGGCGAACTCGTCGCAGTTCAGTTTGCCCAGCAGAACGGCACCAGCCTCTTCCAGCCGCGCAACAGCAGTGCAGTCATACGGCGGATGATAGCCTTCCAGAATCTTCGACCCCGCCGTTGCAGGCGAGCCCTTCATCGTCAGCACGTCCTTGATGGCGATAGGCACACCGGCGAGCGGCGGCAGCGGATCGCCCTTGGCGGCGAGCGCGTCAATCTTCGCCGCCTGCGCCAGTGCGCGCTCGTTGCTCAGCGCGAGGTAGGAATTGATCTTCCCGTCTTCGGCGGCGATGCGGTCGTAGTGCGCCTGCGCGATCTGCGTGGCGGTGCTGGTCTTCTCGGCGATTGCACTGCGCACGCCGTCTATCGTGAGAGTTTCGAGATTCATTGGCACAGCCACTACCTTTCGATCACTTTGGGAACCTTGAAGAAGATGGTATCCGTCTCCGGCGCCTCTGCCATCACCACGGCGCGGTCCAGCGAAGGACGCACCTCATCCGCGCGCAGAGCCTCTGCGCTTGCCTTCACCTGGTCGCCCAGGATCTCTGCCACCTGCGCCAGCGGCGGCACGTCTGCAGTGTTCAATTCGCTCAATGTAGCGATGTGGCCGAGAATGGCGTTCAGATCGCGCTGCATGCGCGGCTCTTCGGCGGCGGTGAGGTCCAGGTTGGCCAGTTCGGCCACGCGCCGCACATCATCCAGGGTTACGCTGATACTGTTTTCACTCATGGTTTCGCTCGATATTTCTCTGCGGATGTAGAAGGCAGTGTAAAAAGTATATCGGTCACGCCCACTCCAGCGATACTCCGGAGCTCGGCTTTCA
>DASWOP010000154.1:0-4284 GCA_036404255.1 Acidobacteriaceae bacterium
GCAGGCACCATCATGGCTGCCAATATCAAGCTATGCATAATCATCGGTATGGTCCTCAATCCGCCCGCGAAGGCATTTTATCTACGGCCCAAAACTCCGGGCAAATGGCTAGGAATGGCGATACATCTTCCAGCCCAGGTACTTCTCTGCGGCTTCCTGCACACTGCTCGCGACGGTAGAGAAGTTTGCCGCCACATGGTGCTCGAAACCATTCTCGCAGATATAGCGCAGCAGCTTCTGCATCTCCGGAATCTCCACCACGCCCGCACCGCCAAATGTCTGCAGCGGATCGTCCGTAAAGCGGCCCTCGCCGGTGTAGCCCTTGATGCGTCCCTCAAAATCGTCTGTGGAGAAGCGCGCAAAACTCATCGCCCCCGCCTTCACCTTGCCATCCAGTGTGCCAAACGTATTCGCTTTGCCCACCGTACCGGCAATGATCTGCTGGAAGTCCATCTTCACTTCGTTGAAGAAGTGCTTCGGCAGGTTAGAGCAGTGGAAGCACACCGCCTTATCCGGATTGGTGCCGTAGTTGTTGTTCCAGTCCAGCAGCGCGCTCGGAGTCTCCGACGCCAGTGCCATGGCATACATGCTCACCGTACCGAGCACATCCACTTCGCAAGCCGAAGGCAGCAGGTTCTCGCTCATCATGCTCATCACCGTACACGGCACAATGCCCAGGAACTCTTCGATTGACGTCCAGCACTGCACCGCCGAGATATTCAGGTGGCTCGCCGTCATCCACTGGTCGATCACCGCACCCAGCTTCGCCATCTTCACCAGTGCCGGCAGCGGAACATCATTGGTCGATACATACTTCTGGATCGCCGCCAGCTTCTGCTGCGCCGCATCGTCATTGTCCTGCATACGTCCAATGCGCCCGATCACCTCAGACAGATCCAGCGTCTCCACCGTGATGCCCGAGCGCTCCAGCAGCTTCTCGCTGTAGCGAACGGTGTTGAACGCCGTAGGCCGCGCGCCGATCGCGCCAATGCGGACATTCTTCAGCCCGCGCACAACCCGGCATACCGCCGCGAACTCCTGCAGATCCTGCTTGAACTCATCCGAATCCGGCGCTTCCGTATGCAGCTTGGTCAGTGAATACGGAATCCCATACTGCTTCAGGTTGTTACAGATAGACATCTTGCCGCAGAAGCTGTCGCGGCGGTCTGCAATCGTCATCTTACCTGCGTGGTCCGGCGTCGCCTGGATCAGTACCGGCACCTGCAAATTCGCCAGCCGCAATGCATCCGCCAGCCCGCGCTCTTCGCCAAAGTTCGGCAGCGTGATGATGATGCCGTCAATCTCCTTGGCATGCTTCTGGAACAGCTCTGCGCAGCGCAGCGCCTCGTCGTACGTCTCCACCGCACCGTGTGCGCTCTCCTCCGGCGTGAGCACAATGGCCTTCATACCCACCGACTCCAGCGCCGCAATCATCTCCGTACGTCCGGATGATGCGAGGTGTGAAGGGAAAAATCCGCGGTTGCCAACGATTACGCCAAAGGTCATGGTCCTGCTCATATCAATGCTCCTGCTCTGTGCTGATACTGCGCTAAAAGTTAAACAGCTAAACCCGGATCACCCTTACCCCTTGCCGGGGCGAAAGCGAATCGTATAGAACCCACCGAAGACCGTCATCAGCACGCCCCACCAGAACGTGGGATGCAATTCCGCCAACACAATCGTTGCTGGCAGCGGGTTCCAGAACTCGTAGATGCCCGTGCCCAGCAGCACCACGCCATAGACCAGCGTCAATATTCCGACAAAAAACCAAATGGACAATGTGCGGTCAGTCGATGGATCAATCTGCTCAGTCATATCAATCTCCAATCAAAATCAGTTACCAGAGAATAATGTTCAGGGCGAACAACACGGTTCCCACCACGATGGCCCAGAAGATCGGCTTGTGGAACCAGCGTTCCGTATCGTCCACCGGAATCACCGTTGCGCCGTATACCAACCCGGAAAGCTCCGCATCGCTCTTCGGCGTCGTGAACATACTCACGATCACGGTCACGCCAACGCATACGCACCACGACCACAGTGCACGGTAAAGATTCTCCGCCATGCTCTGTGCGTGCGGCGAGAGCGCAATGTAGCGCAGCGCACTCGGATCGCGCTGCACCCACGCCCACATGCCGATGGAAGAGACCGTACCCGCCAGTAAGCCCCAGAATCCGCCGGAGTTCGTAGCGCGTTTCCACAGCATGCCCAGAATCACCGTGCCAAAGAGCGGTGCAATGAAGAAGCTAAACAGCGCCTGCACATAATCCATAATGCTGGCGGAGCCCATCACCAGGTACGCCGTGCCGACCGAGACCAGCATGCCCAGCACTGTGCTCCAGCGCCCAATCAACACGTAGTGCGCGTCAGTTGCCTTTTTGTTCAGGTAAGCGCGATAGATGTCATACGTCCACACCGTAGAGAACGCACTCACGTTGCCCGCCATGCCAGACATAAACCCGGCCACCAGCGCCGTAATACCCATGCCCAGCAGACCCGGCCCAAGATAGCGAACCATCATCAGCGGCAGCACTTCGTTGTAGCTGTGCTGTCCGGTGCGAACCGCGATGTCCTCACCCACCAGATGCATCACGCTGCCATCCGGATTGTGCAGCAGCGCCAACGCCAGCAGGCCCGGCAGAATCACGATCAGCGGCACAAACATCTTGAACGCCGCGCCAATGATCGGAGCCAGCCGCGCCGCCCGCAGGCTGCTCGCCGACAACACGCGCTGCACCACCAGAAAGTCCGTCGTCCAGTAGCCGAAGGCGATCACAAATCCCAGCCCGAAGACGATGCCGGTCCAGTGCACACCCATCGGGTTATGCGTGAAGCTCCCCAGCCCGCTCCACAGGTGCGTATAGTCCGCGCCACCAAGATTGGCCGCCATCTTGATCTTCAGGTTCGTCCAGCCCCCCGCCTCGATCAATCCAAGAATCGGGATCAGCGCAGCGCCCGCCCAGATCAGGATGAACTGCAGCACCTCGTTGATGATGGCCGACCGCAGCCCGCCCAGCATCACGTACAGGCCAACAGTGATCGCGCCAATCCATATGCTGACGTTGATATTCCACCCCAGCACCACCTTCATCACCAGCGCCATGGCGTACATATTCACGCCAGACATCAGCACCGTCATAAAGCCAAACGACACCGCCGACACAGCGCGCGCGCCCTCGCCAAATCGCAGTTGCAGATATCCCGGCACCGAATGCGTCTTGGAGATGTAATAGAACGGCATCATCACAATGCCCAGGAACAGCATCGCCGGAATTGCGCCGATCCAGTACCAGTGCGTTGCCAGAATGCCGTACTGATACGCTGCGCCGGCCCAGCCCATCAACTCCAGCGAGCCAAGATTGGCTGACACAAAGCTCAACCCGGCGATCCACGCCGTCATCTCGCGTCCGGCCAGGAAGAACTGTTCGCTGGTATTGGTCTGCCCTTTTACGTAGAAGCCGATAAAGATCACCAGCACAAAGTAGAGGACCAGGATAAGAAGATCGACTGGCGCAAGATGCGCGAGGCGGCGATCGATAAGAGGCAGGGCCAGGGCTAGAAGAGCGGTCGTCATGCTTTCATGGTCTCCATGCAGGCGACTTCAGCAGCTATTTTGCGTAGCTGCACAAAGGCCTCCCGCACATTCATAATCTGAGGCGTTGGTGTACCAAAGGAAAAATAGAACTCGCGAAAAATCGTATAGAGACGCTCATAGATCGCAGCGGCCTCCGGTTCCGGCATAAACGTCTTCTGCGGCAGGCACAGCGCCTGCTGCGCCGCTTCAATCGTCGGAAACACTCCCGCCGCCAGCATCGCAAAGATGCCGGAGCCCAGGCTCGTCGGCGTCCCATCCGGAATCATCACCGGCTTGTTCAGCACGTTGGCGTAGACCTGGTTCAGCACCGCATTCTGTTGTGGAATGCCGCCGGCATTGATCACGCGCTCCACCGGCACGCCGCCCTCGGCCATGCACTCCAGAATGATGCGCGTATGGAACGCCGTTCCCTCAATCGCCGCGAAGAGCTCATCCTGCGCCGTATGCAGCAGGTTCCAACCCAGCGTCACGCCCGCAAGCTCCGCGTCCACCAGCACCGTGCGGTCTCCGTTGTCCCACGTCAACCGCAGCAGCCCCGTCTGTCCCGCGCAATACCTCTCCAGCCCCTGCGATAGCTCGCGCACTGTCACACCTGCACGCCGCGCAATCGCCTCAAAGATATCGCCCGTCGCAGAGAGTCCCGCTTCCACGCCCGTGTACTTCGGATGCACGCTTCCCGGCACCACGCC
>DASWOP010000155.1:0-2820 GCA_036404255.1 Acidobacteriaceae bacterium
ACCGGCAGCCACGCTGACGGTGTGGTCAACAGCTCGGAATGCTTCTTGCCGCCCAGCGCCATGTTGAGCGTCTGCTCGTGCTTCTCGCGCAATACGGTAACGGCAACGGTCTTGCCATGCCCGGACTGGATCGCATGCACCCAGTCCGTCCGGCTGGAGACGGTCTTGCCATTCACGCGGATCACCACATCGCCAGCCTGTAGGCCGGCGTGGGCGGCGGGGCTGTCTGCGTCAATGCTCTTGACGAGCAGACCGCTGCCCGGCTTTGCGCCAAAGAACTGCGCCAGTTGCGGGCCGAGCGCATCCAGCATGGCGCCGGTGTAGGTGTTGCTGATGTTGGCCGGGCCCATGAAGCCGAAGCCCAGATAGCCACGTTGCTGCCTGGTTGGCGGTGGACCGGGGCGCGGGTCGTCCATCGGATCGGGCATCATCGCGTCATCGGGCGGGGGCTCGGGCACGGCGAAGTGTTGCTCCCATGCACGCCGCGCTAGTTCATCGCGGTCCGCAAGCTGTACGGTGAGCGTCTTCGTCTGTCCGTTGCGGCTGTACATGAAATTGACCGTGCGGCCAGCGGGTGTCTCACGCAGCATGCGCCGGAACTGCTCTTCGCCTTCCACCGTCTGTCCGTTCATCTGCAGGATCACGTCGCCTTCGCGCAGACCGGCTTTGATGGCGGGGCCGTCGTGGTCAATCACAGAGATCTCAGCGCCGCGCGTCTCTTTGAGATTCAGCGCCCGGGCACGCTCTTCCGTCACATCGCGAATATCGACGCCAAGATAGCCCTGGGTGCCGTGTGCGATCACAGGCATGAGGCCATTGCCGGCAAATACACTTCTTGCCGGTGAGGCTAGCGCGGGCAGGCTCAGAGAGACTGCGGCCAGCGCGAGAAGAGCCAGGCTTCTCTGCGCTTTCATCGGAATTGGCCGTGCGTACTTCATTGAAACTGAACTCCTGGTGCCGCTCATTGAATTGCCGAGACCTGCTGCAGCAGAGTACGCGATGCATTCCGAATATAAGGGTTTTGATCCTGCGTGGAAACTGTATGCATCACCTGGCGCACACTGGAATCGGCCTGTACCGGCTGCAGCAGATTGATGGCGGCGGTCCGCACGTTGGCGCTGGCATCATGCACTAAGGTATCCAGTACGGCGTCACGCACCTGCATGTCGTTGGAGACGTACGGCTGCAGCCCTTCGAGGGCCTTCATCCGGACGGCCGGGCTCTTGTCGTAGCGCAACGAGACCATGAGGGCTTTGCGGACATCAGTTCCGTCCAGTTCTGCGCCGCACTCACCGGATTTGCACTTATCGGCCAGCAGGCTTACGGAGTCGGCGCGCACGTTGTTGTCTGCACGGTTCTGCGTGGCCAGCATCAGCAACTGCTTGATCTGGGGATCGTCCATGGTGCCCTGAATGCTCTCCGGCACGACGCGGTTGTAGTTCACCTGCACAAGGTCAGAGTCCGGCGTCTGCACAATGCCGCTGACGCTGGAGACTGCACCGCTCAGGGAGCTGGAGAGAATCATCGGCGTCCTGGGCCGGGGCGCGAGCGATGCCTGATAGCGTGCGGCTATGCCGCCACCAAGGAAGCTGACGCCGATCAGCAGAGCCGTCAGCACAGGGGCGGTACGCACTGTGCCCATCCAGTTGAACCAGCCGGACACGATGCGGCTGCTCAGGCTGCGCGCGGGCATGGTGTCAAGCGCTTCGTCGAGCGCGACGCGGGCGCGGGCTACAAGATTGGGGGAGGGCTCCAGCACGGGCGAGAGAGACATGGCCTGCTGCAGACCCTGCACGCCGCGCAGTTCCATCTGGCAGCCAGCACAATCGGCCAGGTGCTGTTCGAGCTCATGGGTGAGTTCGTCTTCCAGCTCACCGTAGGCGTATAAGACGATCTTTGGTTGTGCCACTTCGCATTTCATCGCTGCGTACCTCTTGCCTGCCTGAATCACTTCTTTGTATTGCCCGGGGCTTTGCGCCCTCTCGTCTTGAAAAGCGGGTGCAAAATCCTAATCTCGTGTACTTGCCAGTTTCGCCCGCAGTTTGCGCGTGGCGCGGAAGAGCGTGTTTTTTGCTGTCTCTTCCGTCGTGCTCAGCATCTCTCCGATGGTGCGCAGGCGGAGACCCTGGTAGTGCTTCAGCTCAAAGACCATGCGCTCGCGCGGCGTCAGCGTATCCAGCGCCGCGGCAATGCTGGCGGCAAGCTGCTTGCGTTCCAACTCCTTTGCCGGATTTGCCATTGCGCGACCGTCGGAGAGGTTGGCCAGAAGATCGTGCTCTTCGCCGCTTGCGTCGATCGCGGTGGAAGAATCTTCGCGCCGCGACTTGCGCCTGCGCAACTGGTCCAGGCACAGGTTGGTCACGATGCGGTACATCCACGTGTAGAACGAGCACTCGAAGCGGAAGTTGTTCAGGTGGCGGTAGGCCTTGATGAAGGCCTCCTGGTGCACATCCTGAGCGTCCTGCTCCGAACCGAGCATATGCAGCGCGAGCCGCAGCACTGGCTGATCGTAGCGGCGGACGAGCGCGTCGAAGGCGGGGCGCGAGCCCTTCTGTGCCTCGCGAATAAACTCCGCGTCTTCAATCCGCTGCTGGGCGCGCTCTTCGTTCTGCTGCGCAGTGCGCTTCGTTCCCGTCATACGGTCTGTCGCTGCCCTGTTCCCCATAGCTGGGGACGATTCTACCGAGGAAAAGACAGACGTGCTTACAGAGGCCTGTATCCGTCCTGCAGCGCCAGGTACGGCAAGCTGCATGGCATTCGCTTCATTCATATTTTGACTCCCCGTCGGGAACCGGAATCGATCCACTTAGAAAGACTCGG
>DASWOP010000156.1:0-8810 GCA_036404255.1 Acidobacteriaceae bacterium
TGAGCGACGGTGGCTTGCCACCGCAGAATGAACGGGTGCCGTCCGCCCGCGGGGGAACCAGTCCATAGGTTCCCCCACTGCGACATTTTCCTACACTTCTGCCGCTCTCTTACAGATACAAGAATGACAGAAGTGCTGAAGGATGACAGCTTGCCGGAGGAGATTTGACTTTTGATGGCACGTCATTCGCGGCAGAGATCGAGGACTGTGAGAAGGATGCGGCGGAGGGCGAGCTCGCGGCCTTCGGGGCTGTACCATTCGCCGGTGGTGTGGACGCCGCCGCAGGTGCCGCCTGCGCCGAGGGCGACGGCGGGGATGCTGAGGGCGAGGGGGATGTTGGCGTCGGTCGAGCCAAGACGCGGGGCGGTTTGGATGCTGAGGTGGCGGTCCACGGCGCGAATCGTATCGAGCAGAGGTGCACCTTCCGGGAGCGCGGCGCTGGGGCGGTCGCCGATGAGATCGATGGTGTAAGTGATGCGCGGGGGCTGCTGGCGGCTGGATGATTCCGAGGCGGATTGGTTGGCCGCGAGCACGGCATCTTCGACGGCGCGATGCAGGAAGACCTCTAAGCGCAGCAGCTCCGCAGGGTCTTGCGAGCGCATATCGACGTGGGCGATGGCGCGTTGCGGGATGGAGTTGATGGCTGTGCCTGAGGACATGGTGCCGATGTTGAGGGTGGTACGGGGCGTCTCCGGAAGGGGGAGATCGCTGAGCGTAACCAAGGCGCGGCTGAGAATGACGGCGGGGTTGGGCGTGCCGGCATCGGACCAGGAGTGGCCACCGGGGCCGTTGATGGTGATGCGGAAGCGGCGGCTGCCAAGCGCGTGGGTGACGACAGTGTTCGTGCCGCTGCCATCCAGCGCCAGGGCTGCGACGATGGGCAGGGAAGAGCGGAAGATGTGGCGCATGCCGCGCAGGTCGCCTTCGCCCTCTTCGCCTACGTTGCCGGCGAAGAGCAGGGTGCGGTTGAAGCCTTCAAAGCCAGTAGCGCGCAGTGCTGCAGCGATGCCAAGCAATGCGACAACACCGGCGGCGTTGTCGCAGATGCCGGGAGCGTAGATGCGCGACTCAACCTCGCGGGGGGTGCAGTCTGTGCCTGCGGGGAAGACGGTATCGATGTGGGCGGAGAGCAGGATGGCGGGCTGTTCGCTGGGGGGTGGTGCAAGTTGGGCGAGGACGTTGCCTTCGGTGTCGATATGGGGTTCGGAGAGGCCGATCTCGCGAAAGCGCTCCAAAAGCCACGCTGCGCGTTGCGATTCGCCGAACGGGGGTGCGGGGATGGTGGCCATATCCATCTGCCAGCGGCGCAGTTGACGCTCGTGCAGATGCAGCCACTGGAAGGCGGCATGGACACGAGGCTGCGTGGCGAGTTGCTGAATGCGATGGAAGGCGGACATACGTCCTTAGAATAGCGAGTCGGAGGGGCAGCGAGTCAGCAAGTCAGCGAAATACTGGGGAAATCGCCGTTTTGAGACGCTCAGGGCATGGGTGAAAGTGTTAGGCGAGGCGTTCCGGTACCCGTGTGGGCTTATGCGCGTTTCACGGGTCCAAGACGGTGTACATGACGGACTGCACGGGAGTCTACGGACACATGTGCTGTTTGGAAGCAAAGCGTTCGTGCAGCGGAAGCTCTTTGGCGGTATGGGTGACGCTCGGACCTTCTGGATTCTTCGGCTTCGCTGCGCTTTGCTCAGAATGACTCAGTTGAGAATGAGGAATTAGAGGTATTCGACGTGGATGAGGAAGAGACCGTTGGCGGGAGCGGTGGCTCCGGCGGCGGAGCGATCCTGCGCGGCGAGGATGCGGGGAATGTCTTCCGGGGTGGAGCGGCTACAGGCTGCATCGACGAAGCTGCCGACGAGGTTGCGCACCATGTGGTGCAGGAAGCCGCTGCCGCGTACGCGATAGATGAGCAATGGTGGGAGGGAGTCTGGCGACTGCTGGGCGGGGAGAGCGTCGCTGGAGTGGCCGACGATCCATTCTGAGGTGAAGATGCGGCGGGTGTGACCGATGGGGGCGGCAGATTCGCGGGGGGTTGTATCGGTGTGCTTCTCGGGATCGACGGCGGTGAAGCTGGTGAAGTCGTGCTCGCCGAGGATGTATGCGGCGGATTGTTGCAGGGCGGCCATATCCAGCCGCCAAGGGCAATTCCACGTGTAGCGAGCCAGGGTGGGAGGGCAGATGGTCTCTTCCATCGACTCGGGGTTCTGGAAGCGGTTGAAGATGCGGTATTCGTAGGTTTTGGCAATGGCGTTGTAGCGCGCATGGAAACCGGCGGGGGCTACCTCCGCGCTGACGACGCGGATTGTCGGGGGCAGAGCGCGGTTGAGGGCGCGGTGCAGGTTGGTGATGGGAATGGGCGACGGGGTGACGAAGGAGACGACCTGCGCGAGGGCGTGGACGCCGGCATCGGTGCGTCCAGAGGCCTGGGGCAGGATCTCTTCGCCAAGGACGCGGTGCAGGGCCAGCGCTAGCTCGCCCTGGATGCTGGAACGCTCCGGCTGTACCTGCCAGCCGCAAAAATCGGTGCCGTCGTAGGAGAGGGTGAGTTTGATGGTTCGCGAGTTGGGGGTGGCAGGCATGCGCGAAAGGGCGGAGATCACTGTCTCCCATTGAATCATGCCGTATCAGGAGCGGGCGGGGAACCATCCTGTATTTGCAATATGAGGCTGCGGGCTCAGTTATACTTCTGTCTTGCGCTTGTTTGCGCTGTGCAGGTTGCCGCCGCTGTGAGAATTTCTTGCGTCCTCGGCCCCTGTGGCGACGTCTTATGCAGTAGCCCGCCATACTGAGTTGAAGTTCCACCGATCCGGCAATGCCGGAGTTATGCACGATCTGGAGAATGTAACGTGAGAATTCTGGATTTAAAGGCTGCAGCCGCCACATCTTTGTTGATTTTGAGCTGTATGCAGACGACTGGTGCCTATGCGCAGGCCGCACAGACCCCGGCCCCCACCCCTACCGTGAACGCTCCCGCGCCTTCGGCCACAGCTACCGCGGTGGCACAGCCCGTCTCGGCCACGCCAATCCAGATTCCAGTGCCGAACTATAGCCAGCCGTTCTATCTGCGCGATACCGCAGTGGACTATACCAAGCCCAAGAACCCGTTTCCAAATCCGATCAAGCAGTACACGGTGACGGACTTCGATCTGCCGCGGCTGACCAACACGCCGCGCCTGGACCAGTTGGTACGCGACGGCAAGATCTACCTGAGCCTGGCGGATGCGGTCACACTGGCGCTGGAAAACAACTTTGACATCGCGATTGCACGCATCAACCTGGACATTGCAGACAGCGATATTCTGCGGTCGCACGCGGGCTCGTCTCTGCGAGGCGTAAGCACTGGCCTGGTCACGGGCACGCTGGGCGGCACAACTTCTACCGTAACCGGTGGCGGTGGTCCTGGCGGCACGAGCACGGCTTCTGGCGGCTCTGCAACGGGCGCCAGCGGATTGGTGGAGAGCACCAATGGCGGCGGCCCTGTGCCGGAGAACTTTGACCCCTACCTGACGGGGACACTGCAAACGGAGCGCGCTACGTTCCCCAGCGGATATTCTGCCAGCGGCAGCAGTTCCAGCAGCGGTACAACTGGCCGCTCGTTCAACAACCTGAACACCAGCACCTACAACTTCGGCTACTACCAGGGGTTCAAGACGGGCACGGCGCTTTCCACGACATTCAACAATACGCGCACGGCTTCCTCTTATTACGGAACCAGCTACAGCCCGGAGTTGAGCTCGACCTTTCGCGTACAGCTCCAGCAGCACCTGCTACAGGGCTGCTGCACATCGGTGAACGGGCGCTTCATCATCCAGGCGAAGAACGACCGCCAGATCACGGACTCGGCATTTCGCCAGCAGGTGATCTACACGGTAACGCAGGTGGAGGATATCTACTGGGGGCTGGTGAGCGCGTATGAAGATACGCAGGCCAAGCAGCGCGCCATTGAACAATCGCAGAAGCTGCTCTCCGATAATAAGAAGCAGTTGCAGATTGGCACACTGGCGCCGCTGGACGTGGTGAATTCAGAGAGCACGGTCGCCACAGACCAGCAGGCCCTGATCTCGTCGCAGACCAACCTGGAGTATCAGCAGCTCATCATGAAGCAGGCCATCGCGCGCGATCTGAATGATCCGGTGTTGACGGCAGCTCCAGTGGTTCCGACGGACCGTGTGAGCACGGAGCGGCTGGCGGAAGAGGATTTGACGGTAGACGCACTGGTGCAGCAGGCCTACGCGAACAATCCGCAGATCGAGCAGGCGACACTCAACATGAAGAATGATGAGATCACGGTGAAGGCCTTCAAAAACGGGCTACTGCCGACGGTGGATGTGTACGGCTTCTATGGCGCTGCTGCGGTGGGTGGAAAGCAGGGCAAGAATGCGTTGTGCTCCGACACCAGCGGCAACACGATTCTGTGCGCACCGAACACGTTGCCGACGACAAACTACGGCGGCACCTTCCAGAACCTCTTCAACAACTCTGCACCGGACAAGGGCATTGGGTTGAGCATCAACATCCCGATCCGCAACCGCACGGCGCAGGCTGACCAGGCACGTTCGCAGATGGAGTACCGGCAGGCGCAGATGCGGCTGCAACAGCTCTACACGCAGCTTCGCATCCAGGTCATCAATCAGCAGTACGCTCTGACCAATGATCGCGCGCAGTTGCTGGCGGCCATCTCGGCGCGTGACTATAACGCACAGAGCCTGGACGCGGAGAAGAAGAAGTACACCCTGGGCGCTTCCACTACGGCGAACGTGTTGCAGCAGTCACGCAATCTGGCGACGGCAGAGAATAACCTGTTCTCAGCCGAGGCAGCGTATGCCAAGGATCGCGCTACCCTGCGGCAGTTGCTGGCAAGCACTCTGACCACGTACAACATTGCGATTCAGGATGCAGCGAACGGCACGGTAACGCAGGCTCCGGCTATTCCGGGTGTGATGCCAGTGCAGCCGGATAAACCGGTGCAGCCGATTTCTGTACAACAGTAAGGACCGTGGCTGAGAAGTCTAACGGTGATGACAGCGATTTATAGGATGACGGGGATGAAGACGCAAGAATAGTCTTCATCCCCGTTATTTTTTTCCGTGCTGAGTTTGAGGGCTTCGAGCATTTTGATTGGGCTTTTTGCTGCAGGGGATAGGAAAGGTAGCCTCCGGGGCTAAAGCCCCTTCCTTTCCTGTGGCTGCTTCCGTGGGGCTGAAGCCCCACTCCCCCCGGCTGAAGCCGGGGGCTTAATCCCGCAATCTTGCTGACTCAAGCAAATCTTATTGACTCAAGCAAATCTTATTGACTCAAGCAAATCTTGGTCATTCAGTTTGTCAGCCGATGTTAGCACTTGAAGCAAAGATGCTTTAACGTTCGGCGATGTGGTTGAGCAGGGTGTAGAACTCGGGGAAGGAGATGCTGGCGACGTCTGAGCCGTGGATGACGCTTGCACCCTCGGCGCGCAGGGCGGCGACGGAGAAGGCCATCGCGATGCGGTGGTCGCCGCCGGAGTTAATCTCTGCGCCGTGTAGTTTTTGATTGCCGGGAACGTCAAGGCCGTCTTCGTACTCGGTGACCTGAGCGCCCATGGCGCGGAGGTTTTCAGCGACGAGGGAGATGCGGTCGGATTCCTTGACGCGGAGTTCCTTCGCATCGCGGATCTTGATGCCGTCGCGCGAGTAGGGGGCGATGGCGGCGAGGACGGGCAGCTCGTCAATCAACTGTGCGGCGGTGGTGCCGGAGATGGTGACTCCGGTGAGGCCCTGGGCGGAGGAACGCGCGGAGACGGTGCCGACGAGTTCGCCATTTTTCTCTTCGAGATTAAGAACGTTGAATTTGCCGCCGAAGCTGGTGAGGACGTCGAGCAGGGCGGCGCGGGTGGGGTTCATGCCGAGGCCGTCGAGGACGAGATTGGCGTCTGGGAAGAGCACGGCGGCGCAGAGAAAGAAGGCGGCGGAGGAGATGTCGCCGGGGACGGCAGCTTCGATGGCGTGGAGCTTTTGACCGCCAACGATGGAGATGGTGTCTTCCGTGCGCGTGAGTTCGGCACCGAAGGCGCGGAGGGCGATTTCGCCGTGGTCACGGGTGCGGATCTTTTCGCTGAGCGAAGTGGTGCCGCGGGCCTGCAGACCGGCGAAGAGGACGGAGGTTTTGACCTGCGCGCTGGGGATTGGGGTGTCAAATGCAATCGCGGTGAGGGGGCCGCCTTCGATGGTGACAGGGGCGTGGCCGTCGGTCAGCGCGATGCGCGCGCCCATCTGGGTGAGCGGCTTGCGGATGCGTTCCATGGGGCGGCGGGAGAGGGATTCATCACCGATGAGGATGAAGGTGTGCTCGTGCGGCGCGAGGAGTCCGGCGATCATGCGCATGGTGGAGCCGGAGTTGCCGCAATCCAGCGGGCCGATGGGGGCGTTGAAGTGGCCGGCGGTGCCGATGACTTCGATGACGCCGTCTTTGCGGGTGACTTTGGCACCGAGGGCTTCGACGCAGGCAAGGGAGGAGGCACAGTCCGCGCCGGTGGAGAAGTTGGTCAGGCGGGTGGTGCCTTCGGCGAGGCCGGCGAGCAGGGCGTAGCGGTGCGAAATACTCTTGTCGCCGGGGAGGCGCAGACTGCCAACGAGATTCTTTGCGGGGAGGATGGTTTCGGTAGCGGTGTGCGCGGTGGTCGTGGACATGTGCTTTTATTTTAGCGGAGTGAGGAGCGCACGGCGAATGGCGTAGTCCTGCAGCGATAGAGCCATTGCATAGGTCCTATGCTGCTGCGCTCAGGACGATGCTAAAGAAACCGGTGGCATGGGCCTGAGCGTTAGATGGCGCTCATACGGGTCTCGCTCAGGTCGAGCTCGCGCTCGAGTTTGCGGAGGACGGTGTCGCTGATGTGGCCGTCGTTGCGGAGTTGCAGGGCGGTTTCGCGTTCGATGCGGAGGAGATCGGTGGAGATCTGCAGGTAGTGATTGTGCGGGGTTGCACCTTCGGCAGGCTGAGTTTGCAGGCCAGCGAGACGGGCCTGGAGATGGCCTGCGATGTCGTCGAATACTTTGGTGACTTCGGGGTGGTCGGGGTTGCGGGTGGTCTCGATGTAGGTGAGGGCGGCTTGCAGCATGAGGCGGCGGGCCTCGTCCTCTTCGCAGTCTGGGCCGGTGGCACTGTCCAGCCCGAGGGCGCGAATGAGCGGCGGGAGGGTGAGGCCCTGGAGGACGAGTGTGACCAGAATGACGCTGAAGGTGAGAAAGATGAGGAGATTGCGGCGGGGGAAGGGGTCTCCGTTGGCGAGGGTGAGGGGGAGGGAGAGGACGGCGGCGAGGGCGACGACTCCGCGCATGCCGGTCCATCCGGTGACGAAGATCTCTTTTACTGGCGGCATTCTTTCCGGCGTCTTGCGCACGCGGGTGCGGATGATGCAGGCGAGATAGGAGCTGGGGTAGACCCAGAGGAGGCGCAGGACGATGACCAGGGCGTTGACCGACGCGGCGTAGAAGACGAGGGTGGTGGTTTTGTAGCCGTGCAGGCCGGCGAGGACGAGCGGGAGCTGGAGGCCGATGAGGACGAAGACGAGGCCGTTGAGGACGAAATCGACGGTGTCCCACAGGGCGTAGGCCTGCAGGCGGACACTGGGGGAGAAGAAGGAGGAGCTCTTGCGGCTGAGATAGAATCCGCAGGCGACGACGGAGAGGACACCGGAGGCGTGGAGTTGCTCGGCGGCGATATAGGCGGCGTAGGCGCTGATGAGGTCGAGGGTGAGCTCGATGGGGCCGTGATCGATGTGGTGCTGGACCCAGTGGACGATCCATCCAACGGCTACGCCGATGCCGATGCCAGCGACGAGCAGGTAGCTGAGACGGAGCGCACCGGCGGCGAGGGTGGGTTTTTCGCCGCTGACGATGAGAGCGACGGCAAATTCCAGGGCGAGCAGGCCGGTGGCGTCGTTGACGAGGCTCTCGCCTTCGAGGATGTCTGTGATGCGCTGGGGGAGGCCGACGCGCTTGGCTATGGATGCGGCGGCGATGGCGTCTGTGGGCGCGATGACTGCGCCGAGGACGAGGCCGGTCTGCCAGTAGAGCAGGGAGAACCAGAGTTCGCTGGCCATGGCTACGCCGAAGACGGTGAAGCCGACGAGGCCGAAGGCGAGCAGGAAGATGGTGAAGATGTTGGCGCGGAACTCTCGCCAGGATGTCTCCCACGCTGCGTGAAAGAGCAGGGGTGGAAGAACCACAAGGAAGATGACTTCGGGGTCGAGGGTGATCTTTGGGAGGCCGGGGATGAAGGTGAGAAAGAGGCCAGCGACAACCAGCACGATGGGGTAGGCGACCTTCATCTTGCGAGCGAGGTAGCCGAAGATCACGACGAAGAGCAGCAGAAGGAGAAGGACTGTCTGCAGGTCTTTGACTCCACTGTGCATGCGGCCTCCGCTGGGGGTGTGGTGGCTGATTCTGGTTAGAGTTTAGATGTTTTGAGGTGGGATGGGCGAATAGGGGAGGAGGGCAAGGCGAGATTCTTCGCTCAAAAGGACAAGGGCACGGACAATGGCCTTGCTGGGTCAGGCGGTCGTGCTGCGATAAAGACAAATACTGAGATCCTTCGCTAAACGCTCAGGATGACGGTGCGGGGTGTATTAGCAGTATTGGTAGAGAAGCAGGTTCCGCGCGCTTCGCTTCGGAATGACAAACAAAAGCAAGTGCAAAGGCGAGAAGCAGATTCTTCGGCTGCGCTCAGCGACTGTCTTGATTTGTCAAGGCAGGTTATGGAAAAGGCGGGGGGGAGCGCCTCGGGAAACGGGCAAGAGGGCGCGCGTTTCCCGCTTTCCCACAACCTCTGCTGCT
>DASWOP010000157.1:0-6601 GCA_036404255.1 Acidobacteriaceae bacterium
CTGATCTGCTGTAGAAGTTGCACCAGATTGCGGGCAGCGTACACCGTGTGTTACAAACCGAACTATGCGCGAATGGATGCGCGAAAAAATGAGACGACGCACTAAGCGTGGACCGAACAATTCGGAGTCCACAGGAAAAATCGGGCAGGAACTGCCCCAAAACCAGGTACCACCATTGCGACCGGACTATCCGGATGCAGAACCGAGCGCGCCAGCGGTCGATCTGGAAGACCAGACCGCGGACCCGACCGGCGATGCGGAAGCAGAGTTTCCACCAACGGTGCAGAAGCTGGAACACGAGACGCAGCCGGAGAACGTGGGCGTGCCACCGCCGGAGCCATCGGCTCTGCCGGCTGGTTCGTCGAAGACGCCGCGCGGATTTGTGGTGTTGGCGATCGGGCTGCCGGGCAGCGGCAAAACGACGTGGTTCAAACGCCGCAGCGTGACGCCGATGTCCAGCGATATGCTGCGCAGTATTCTCTTTGACGACATCACGGAGCAGCGTTACCAGGGGCTGGTATTCAGCACCCTGCGCTCGCTGCTGCGCGCGCGGCTGATCGCGAAGATGCCGTGGAATTACGTGGATGCAACCAACCTTTCACCGCACGAGCGGCGGCAGTGGATCAAGATGGCGAAGAGCTTCGGCTATGAAGTGCATGCCGTGTTCTTCGATGTGCCGATCTCGGTTTGCATTGAGCGCAACGCTAAACGTGAGCTGCATGTGAGCGAAGACGTGATCCAGAAGATGGCAGAACGTCTGCGTCCACCGAGCTTCAAGGAGGGCTTCTCGAAGATCACCGTGGTTCGGGTGAAGGGAAGCGCTGGTGCCGGTCAGCCGGTGGCTCCGCCGGAAGGCCAGACGGAAGCGTCGAGCGATTCGGACGCGGCGGAATAACGCTGCGTTTGACGGAATAAAATTGAAGGCCCGCTGTGCATCCTGCATGGCGGGTTTTTCATTTGTGGCGGTGATAAGGGAAAGACTTCAGCACGGATTTCACGGAAAGTACGGATCAAGGCGGATAGAACGAAAGAATTTAATTTCTAATGATGGATTTAATTTTCTGATGCATTTGCTTTCTGATGTTTTTGATCTGTAGTGGTCCGATTCTTCCGTGCCATTTGGGTGACGGATTTTTAAATGGAGGTAGTGACGATGGCGACAGAAGAACCGGAACCTTGGCTGCGGGGATCGTTGACGGAGGTGGATGCGGTGCAACGAGCGGTGCTGCATGCGCTGGTGCTGGCTGGCGAGGACATTGAAGAGTGGTGCGGCGGGTTGAGTGACGCGGAGATGAATGCTCGACCGCATGAACTGGCGCCGGTGTCGTTCCATCTGCGGCATATTGCGCGGAGCCTGGACCGTCTGCTGAGTTATGCGGAGGGACAGCAACTGGAGGCCACGCAGATTGCCGCGATGAAGAGCGAACTGGAGCCGGGTGCGACGCGGGATGAGGTGTTTGCAGAGCTGCGCGCGGCGCTGGAGTTGAGCGCGCAGCGGGTGCGGGCATTTTCGCCGGGAAGCTACAACGAGGTACGTGGCGTGGGCAAGAAGATGTTGCCGACGACCGTGG
Organism: Acidobacteriaceae bacterium; assembly: GCA_036404255.1. Lineage (GTDB taxonomy): Bacteria > Acidobacteriota > Terriglobia > Terriglobales > Acidobacteriaceae > JARLFX01. Next base: position 1,572 of record DASWOP010000157.1, read on the forward strand.
GTGGGCTGCTGGTGCATTGCGCGGACCACACGCAGAGGCATGTGGGGCAGGCGGTGATTACGGCGAAGGTGGTAATGGGTGCTGCGCGCACGGCGGACGACTCGCTTCGCTCGTGAGACCAGCGACATTCCTAGCCTACGAGGTGACCCATCTTTTCGCGCTTGGTCTTCATGTATTTTGCGGCGGTGGGGACTGCTGCGACTTCGGCGGAGAGGCGCTCGCTGACTACGATGCCGGCTGATTCCAGCGCGGCAACTTTTTCAGGATTGTTCGTCATCAGGCGGACGGATTTCACGCCGAGCTGCTTAAGAATTTCGGCGGGGAGTTCGTATCCGCGCTGATCGGCGGCGAAGCCAAGGTCGAGGTTGGCTTCGATGGTGTCGCGGCCCTGGTCCTGCAGTTCGTAGGCGCGGAGCTTGGCCATCAGACCAATACCGCGACCTTCCTGCTGTTCGTAGAGGAGGATGCCGGTGCCTGCGTCGGCGATGGTGGCCATGGCAAGCTCAAGCTGCTGGCGGCAGTCGCAGCGCAGGGAGTGAAAGACGTCGCCGGTGAGGCACTGCGAATGAATGCGCAAAATGGGCGAGCCGGTCTTGATGTCGCCCATGACGAGGACGACGGCACCATCGATTTTGATTCCGGTGTCGCCTTCAAAGCCAAGGATGCGGAAGTGTCCCCAGCGAGTGGGGAAGTCGGCATCGGCGATCTTTTTTACGGATTTGAAGGGCATAGCTGATTATAACTTTCTGTACAAAGTGATTGTTATGTCTTGCCGGGTATGGAGATTCTGCGAACCCAGGCACCCACACCATGCGAACTTTTGACACCCCGCCACTGTATGGACGGGTCTCCTTTAGACTCAAGAGATGCGGAGATTGATTCAAAACACGCGGGTGACGCTGGAGATGATCAAGTGGGAACACTCGATCTTTGCGTTGCCGTTTGCGCTGACGGGCGCGGTACTGGCGGCGGGGGGATGGCCTCCGTTGCGGAAGGTCGTGCTGATCGTGGTGTGCATGGTGGCGGCGCGTACGGCGGCGATGGCGTTTAACCGGCTGGTGGATGCGGAGCTGGACGCGGCTAATCCACGGACAAAGATGCGGGCGCTGCCGGCGAACCTGTTGCAGCGCGGTTTCGTGGCGGGATTTGTGCTGGTGTCGGTTGCGGTGTTTGTGGTGGGGGCGGTCCTGCTGAACCGCTTCTGCCTGATCCTGTCGCCCTTCGCGCTGCTGGTGCTGCTTGGGTATAGCTTTGCCAAGCGCTTTACGCGGTGGTCGCACCTGATCCTTGGGCTGGCACTGGGGATTGCACCGGCGGCTGCGTGGATCGCGGTTCGAGGCACGCTGGATGCGCGCATTCTGGTGCTGACGCTGGCGGTGCTGCTGTGGGTGGCGGGCTTCGATGTGCTGTATGCATGCCAGGATTTTCAGCACGATTCTGCGGTGGGACTCTATAGCGTGCCGGCGGCGTTTGGCATTCGCACGGCCTTCTGGATTGCACGCGGGCTGCATGGCTTGATGCTGATGACGCTGGTGCTGCTGGCGATCCTGTTTGGGCTGGGACCGATCGCGATGGCGGGAATCGCTGTGACCGCAGCGCTGCTGCTGTACGAGCACAGCATCGTGTCTCCGAGTGATATGCGGCGGATGAATGCGGCGTTCTTTACGCTGAACGGAATCATCTCTGTGCTGTTCTTTGTTTTTGTGGCGGCGGACGTTTTGTGCCATCACTAAGCGCAAAAAAAGCCCGGCTCCAAGGGAGCCGGGGAGATTGAGGTCAAAACGGGCCCGAATTAGCTAGCTTTGCGAATGTCGTCGCGTTTCGTTTCCTGCTTCTTGTTGAGCTGATCGAGCTTGCTGGAGATGTCTTCCTTTACCTTGTGGGCAGTCGAGGTGACTTTGTCTCGCAGGCTCTGCTCATGCGTTGCAGCGTGAGTCTCGGCCTGCTTCGCTTCGACCTTTGCGGTCTTGTGCAGCTCCCCGGCAGAGTCCTTGATGTTGCCCCAGGTCTCCTTGGCTTCGCCGCGTACCTGCTGAGCGGCGCCTTCATTGGCGAGCTTCTGGTTGTTGGTTGCGTTGCCAACTGTTTCTTTCACCTTGCCTACAGCCTTATCGATACCGCCAGTTACATGGCTCTTATTCATGATGTACTCCTGTGATGAATCGGGTTGCACTTAAACCTGAAAGATGCGCAACGTGCAACGCATAGGACTAGATGGCGCGTCGGCCTTGAATGAGCCGAATGATCAATACAACTACGGCGATCACGAGCAGAATGTGAATGTAGCCACCGAGCGTATAGCTGCTGACAATGCCAAGCAGCCAAAGAATGAGAAGGATGACGAATATCGTCCAGAGCATAGTTTTGTCGTTCTCCCTAAAAATGCCCCGGCAGTGCCGCGGCTTACTTTACGGGCTTTGGTAGCCGCGCATATGGTATGGTGCGAATGAACTGGGCATGGTTGCCCCAGCAGTTCCAGAATTTGAATTAACGGGATGAGGGTGGAGCACGTGAAGGTTGCAATTCAAGGCGAGCCGGGGTCATTCAGCAATGAGGCGGCGCTGCGGTTTTTCCCGAATGGCGCGGTGGAGATCGTTTCGTATGCGCTGTCTGCTGAGGTGTTTGAAGCGCTGGAAAGCGGAGCGGTAGACGCTGCCGTGGTGCCGATTGAAAATTCGCTGGCCGGGCCGGTCGCAGAGCACTACGATCTGCTGCTGACACATGACGCCGCAATTGAGCGGGAGAGCCAGTTGCGCATCCGGCATAACCTGATTGGGGTTCCGGGATCAAGTATTGAGGGGCTGCGGAAGGTGATCTCACACCCGATCGCGCTGGCGCAGTGCCGGCGGTTTCTGCATGCGCAGCCGCATATCCAGGTGCTGCCGTTCTATGACACTGCCGGAAGCGTGAAGCAGGTGATGGAACAGGGAGACGCGACCGTGGCAGGCATTGCCAGCACGCAGGCGGCAGTGGAGTATGGCGGTGAGATTCTGCGCGCGAACATTGAGGACAATCCCGAGAACTTTACCCGCTTCCACGTGGTTCGGAGAGCCGCAGAGCGGGACAAAACCTGGCAGGTGGATGCGGCGGCGGACAAGATTTCGCTGGCATTCGGGCTTGAGAACCGGCCGGGCACGCTGGTGAAGGCGCTGGAGACGCTGGCGGCGGTGGGTGCCGATCTGACCAAGATCGAGTCGCGACCGGTGCCGGGGCGTCCGTGGGAGTACGTCTTCTATGTGGATGTGCGCTACGAGCAGCCAGCGGTGGCGGAGCAGGCACTGGCTGCGCTGCAAGGGCATTGCCCCATGGTGAAGGAACTGGGGCGTTACCGGGCAGCCTGGCGGTAGAGAAGGTGACAAAAAGGGCGGGCTGGGTGTACTTTCAGTGGCCTGATGGCACCGGGGCAGCGTGTTGCATCTAAACAACAGAGATAGGCGTTCACCTGGGGCCTTGATGTGCCGATAAGGGTCAGAGTGGCTAAACCTTTACCATTCTGCGACCTTTCGGAAGATGCGGCATCTTATAGAGGAAATCTGATACGAGGACACTCATGGCTGGCGACTTCCTAAGTATTATCAAACCGACGGATCCAAAGAATAAGTCCACCGAAGGGGCCGAGGGCGGGCCTGCACGGGAATCCCTGCCGGTACTGCCGGTGCGGGATACGGTGCTGTTTCCGCATGCCGTGCTGCCGCTGACGGTGGGCCGCGAAAGCTCTATCCAATTGATCAACTCGCTGGGCGAGGAGAAGACCATCCTGGTGGTGGCGCAGCGCGATGCGCGGCAGGACAGCCCGCAGGCGGCTGATCTGCATGCCATCGGTACGCGGGCAACTATCCACAAAGTAGTGAAGATGCCGAACCAGAGCCTTTTTGTGTTCACTGAGGGCACAGAGCGGGTGCGTCTGGGCGAATTCTCGCAGATGACGCCGTTTATGACGGCAGAGTGCGAGCCGCTGACGGAGATTGAGCCGACGGAGACGCCGGAGCTGGAGGCGTTGCAGCGCAACGTGGTCTCGCAGTTCCAGCAGATTGTGTCCGCTTCGCCGACGCTTTCGGACGATCTGCAGACGATCGCATTGAATATCGACGAGCCGGGGCGGCTGGCGGACTTTATTGCGTCATCGCTGCCGTTTCTGACCACGACGGACAAGCAGGAGCTGCTGGAGACGCCGGACGTGAACGCGCGCCTGGAGCGGATCAACAAGCATCTGGCCAAAGAGCTGGAAGTGCAGCAGCTGCGCAACAAGATCCAGACGGAAGTGCAGGACAGCGTGCAGCAGTCGCAGCGCGATTACTACCTGCGCGAGCAGATGAAGGCTATCCAGAAAGAACTGGGTGACCTGGACGATACGCAGAAGGACATCGCCGAGCTGAAGGAAAAGATCGAAGCTGCGGGCATGCCCGAGGAGACGAAGAAGGATGCGCTGAAGGAACTGGGGCGGCTCGCGCGGATGTCTCCAATGGCTGCGGATTATTCGCTAACGCGGAACTACGTGGAATGGCTGGCGTTGCTGCCGTGGGCGAAGTCGTCTGGCGGGCAGGTGGACATTCTCAAGGCCAAGGAGTTCCTCGACGAGGACCATTACGGCCTGCAGAAGGTGAAGGAACGCATTCTGGATTACCTGAGCGTGCGGCGTTTGAAGCCGGACATGAAGGGGCCGATCCTGTGCTTCGTTGGACCTCCGGGCGTGGGCAAAACCTCACTGGGACGCAGCGTGGCGCGCGCCTTGGGACGCAAGTTCTCTCGCATCTCGCTGGGCGGCATGCACGATGAGGCGGAGCTACGCGGGCATCGGCGGACATACATTGGTGCGCTGCCGGGGCAGGTGATTCAAAGCTTGAAGCGGGTTGAGGTTAATGATCCGGTCTTCATGCTGGATGAGATCGATAAGCTGGGGCGCGACTTCCGGGGAGATCCGGCGAGTGCGCTGCTGGAGGTGCTAGATCCGGAGCAGAACAACACGTTCCGCGATAACTACCTGGATCAGCCATTCGATCTGTCGAAGGTGCTGTTCATCTGCACGGCAA
>DASWOP010000158.1:0-10819 GCA_036404255.1 Acidobacteriaceae bacterium
TCCGGAATCGTCCCACCGTTCAGAATCGCAATCATCTTCACGCCCTGCCGCGGCGTCAGCCAGTTCCTCTGCCGGTCCCACGTAATCCGCGCCCGCAGATCGGCAAACTCATCGCTCGGATACCGTCCCGCCAGCATATCCAGCACGCCGTCAAACACTCCCTGGCTCAGCCCCGCAAACCCCGCCGCCCCGCGCACTACCCCCAGCAGCTCCGCATACGAGATGCCCACCGCCTCGTCGCCCTTCCCCTGCAGCGCGCGTTGATCCCCCCGCATCGGCGGATGCGCGATCACCGCCACCATCTGCTGCGCCAGCACGTCCAGCGGATTGCGCAGGAAGCGCGTGTGCTCCACGTGCCCCTCGTGCATCGCTCGCGTCACCGCCGCGCACGCAATCAGGTCCGCCCTGTACTTCGGAAAAATAATCCCATGCGATGGCACGCCCACCTGGTGCCCCGCGCGCCCAATGCGCTGCATCCCGCTCGCCACCGAAGGCGGTGCCTCGATCTGGATCACCAGATCAATCGCCCCCATATCAATACCCAGTTCCAGCGACGATGTACACACCAGCGCCTTGATGCCGCCGGCCTTCAGCATCTCTTCAATCTCCGTCCTCTGCGCCGCCGCCAAAGACCCATGGTGCGCCCGAGCAATCGGCTCACCCGCCAGATCGTTCAGTGCGCCCGCCAGCCGCTCCGCCACCCGTCGCGCATTCACAAAGATCAGCGTCGATGTCCGCTCGCGAATAATCTCCAGCAGCCGCGGATGGATCGACTGCCAGATCGAAGTCCGCTTCGGCCCCTGCGAAGCCGGCCCGCTCGGCATCTCCTCCGCCGCGCCCAGCTTCGCCATGTCCTCCACCGGAACCTCCACGCGAAGCTCCAGCAGCTTCCGCGCCCCGGCATTCACAATCGTCACCGGCCGGAACCGCGCGCCGCCCGCACTCGTCCCCGTCTCATCCCGCACCGTCTCCATCAAACCAGCGGCAATCTTCCCGCCAGCCTCCGTCGCCTGCGGCAGCTCCGTCTCCGGCGCAACCAGCACCTCCCCCGAAGCCTCCGCCCCACCCAGGAACCGAGCCACCTCCTCCAGCGGACGTTGCGTGGCCGACAGCCCAATCCGTTGCAGCCTCCGCCCCGGATGCGTCGCGCCCACCAGCGCCTCCAGCCGCTCCAGGGAAAGCGCCATGTGCGCCCCGCGTTTTGTCGGCACCAGCGCGTGGATCTCGTCCACGATCACCGTCTCCACCGACCGCAACTGCTCCCCCGCCGCACTCGTCAGCATCAGGTACAGCGACTCCGGCGTCGTGATCAAAATCTCCCCCGGATGCCGGTTGAACCGCGCCCTCTCCCGCGGTGCCGTGTCCCCCGTCCGCACGCTGATCTCCGGCGTCCTGAACTCCACCCCGTTCCGCTTCGCCAGATTCGCAATCCCCGCCAGCGGCGAGCGCAGATTCCGCTCCACATCCACCGCCAGCGCCTTCAACGGCGAAAGATACACCACCCGGCATCCACTCGGAGCCTCCCCCATCGGAGTCCGCAGCATCAGCTTATCCAGGCACCACAGGAATGCCGTCAGCGTCTTGCCCGTCCCCGTCGGAGCCAGGATCAGCGTAGACTCGCCCCGCGCAATCGCCGGCCAACCCTCCACCTGCGGTGCCGTCGGCTCGTCAAACACCTCCCGGAACCACTGCGCCGTAATCGGATGAAACAGCCCCAGCGCCGCATCCGCCGCACTCCCCGCCGCCGCTGCTTTGGTCTTCTTTGTCCCCATCCGCGCCATCGCCCGCCTATCCATCTGTCAGCATAAAGCTTGGATGCCGCAAACGCATGTGGGTCCTGCAGCACGCCGTTTTTGTTTGGCTTCTTCGCCATTCACGCCCGCCTCCGTAATGAAGGAAGGATCCTGCCATGCAACGATCATGCGTAGAAAAAAATTTGAGTTGTCCTTCTGATTGTTGAGTTGTCCTTCTGAGCTCATCGAAGAATCTCAAATCTCCACCCAACCACGGCGGACGCGCGACGTGCGCAAATCTCGCCAAGCCACCAATCCGCAGAAGCCACCACCAGTTTCAATCGAGTCATTCCGCAACTCTATGTTGGACCCCAGCTCATTGCTGGTGCGACTTTCGAATACTCGACCAGCCGGGGGGAACTCACACCCAATTCAGTCAACCCCAGGCGAGTTTCTCGTTCCTGATCCAATCTTTTCTCAGGCGTAAGGCGTGCCTGCCATCGCAGCTTTTACGCCGGCGGTTCCCTTATCAACAACGGTCAGAAATGCGGCTCTCGCTTTCTTTGCATTTTGAGTATTTCGAAAGATCTGGTGAGCCTGGATGAAGGCCACAGTCCACGTCGCCAGCAGTAAATCGGCTGCCAGATGAGCATCGGGATCAATAGGTTTTCGCCCTACACATGCAGAGAGTGCCTCTGTTAGAAGTTGCGCGAGTTCATCCCGTATCGCCCTGGCCCGAGCCATGAGTGTGTCGCTGCGCCTGACCGTCTCGATAAAGTCCTGACTCCTGGCAGAAAATTCCAGGTATGGGACCTGTTCTGCAACCAGCCGATGAACGAGCAGACGCAGTGTCTCGATTGGAGCGATCTGGGGATCGCGTTGCCGCAAGGCTTCGCGCAGTACCTCGCGGCCCTCTTCATCGCGATCAAAGAACATATCCTCCTTGCGGGGAAAATAGTTGAACACCGTCATCCGCCCAACATCGGCGGCTGCCGCGATCTCATCCACCGTCACATTCTCGAAACCTCGCTCCAGGAAAAGGCGGTCGGCAACGACCGAGATAGCTCGTCTTGTGGCGAGACGCTTACGGGAACGACGGTCGGATGGCATGGTCAGGTACTCCTTGACATATTTATATACTGAGTACACAATTGAGTTCAGTGAATCTTATACTGAGTACATATTAATCTCAGTATATCGCAGGAGAAGCTCATGAAAGCAGTTCAGTTCAGCGCATATGGAGGCCCGGAAGTGCTGCAGGTTGTTGAAGTTGACGAACCCCATCCAGGCTCCGGCGAGGTGCGGATTGCAGTACGTGCCGCTGGAGTCAATCCCTCGGACTGGAAAGATCGTGCCGGAGACGCCCGCGATTCTCAGCCCGTTCCTTTGCCCTCAGGCGTCGGTTTCGAAGCATCGGGCATCGTTGACGAGATCGGCGCAGGTGTTTCTAACATCTCTGCCGGAGACGCAGTCTTCGGCTACGGAGTAAACACCGTGGCGCAATATGCGGTTCTCACCCACTGGGCTCATAAGCCCGCTAGCCTCTCGTTCGAAGTTGCCGGCGGCCTTCCCGTGATCGCCGAAACAGCCTCACGCTGCCTTGAGCAGGTGGGTGCGCAATCCGGTGAGACGCTCCTGGTGAGCGGAGCTGCCGGTGGGATTGGCTCGGCCGTAGTGCAATTTGCGCGCCTCCGTGGAATTACCGTCATCGGCACCGCGAGCGCGCAGAAGCATGAGTATTTGCGCGAGCTCGGCGCTATCCCGACGACCTATGGCCCGGGCCTCGCGGAACGCGTGAGGAAGCTCACCCCAAAAGGCGCAGACCGGGCTCTCGATCTCGCCGGCTCGGGGATCATCCCGGAGTTGATCGAAATCGTCGGCGATCCGTCGCGCGTTCTCTCCGCCGCGGATCTTTCGGCTCCGCAATACGGCGCGAAGTTTTGTTACGGACCTCCGAAAAATCCTGAGCGGGTCTTTACCGAAGTGGCTCAACTTTGTTCCGAGGGTCTCTTCCATTTGCATGTGGAGCAGACCTTTTCGCTTGAGCAAACAGCGCAGGCGCAGGAACTCAGCGCCAGGGGGCACGTGACAGGCAAGCTCATTATTTCCATCGCATGACCCTCACAATGAACAAACCCCTTGTCGTCATCTATGCCGCAATCGGCCTCGATGCCGTTGGCATAGGCCTCATCTTCCCGATTCTCCCGCGACTGCTTGAGCAGGTGACGCACACCCAGCATGTCGCGCCCTACATCGGGATCATGACCGCGCTCTATGCGGTCATGCAGTTCATCTTCGCGCCCATGCTCGGCGCTTTGAGTGACAACCTCGGCAGACGTCCCGTGCTGCTTATCTCCCTGGCAGGTGCGGCGGTTAATTATGTCGTCATGGCGTTCGCGCCGCAGCTTTGGATGCTTGTACTCGGTCGCGCCATTGCTGGCCTGACCAGCGCCAACGTCTCCGTGGCAACGGCCTACATCACAGACATTTCGCCCGAAGACACGCGAGCCCGCCGCTTCGGCCTCTTCAACGCCATGTTTGGCGCCGGCTTCATCATCGGGCCGGTTCTCGGCGGAGTCCTCGGCGACTACTGGCTGCGGCTCCCCTTCATCGCCGCCGCCGTGCTGAACGCCTGCAATCTCCTGCTCGCGTTGTTCATGCTGCCGGAGTCTCGCACCCAGGGCCGCCAGAAGATTGATCTGGCCGCGCTCAATCCGCTCCAGCCGCTGCGTTGGGCCTTCTCGATGAAGGGGCTCCTGCCGATCGCCCTTGTGTTTTTCATCTTAAGCGCCACCGGAGAAGCCTATGGCACCTGCTGGGCACTGTGGGGCTTTGATGCGTTCCACTGGAATGGCCGCTGGATCGGCCTTTCGCTGGGCACCTTCGGCGTCTGCCAAACTCTGGCGCAGGCACTCTTGCCCGGTCCGGCCACCAAGCTGCTCGGCGACCGTGGAGCTGTTGTCGTTGGGATTGCCTGCGCCTGCGCCGCTCTTGTCGTCCTGGCATTCGCCAACCAGGGTTGGATCGTCTTCGCCATCATGCCCATCTTCGCTCTCGCTGGCATCGGCACACCAGCGCTTCAGACTCTGGGTACCCGGCAGGTTGATCCGGCTCGACAGGGCCAGTTCCAGGGCGTGCTGGCATCGGCTGTAAGCCTGGCGTCCATCGTCGCGCCGCTTGCTTTCTCCACCTTCTACTTTGTCTTTCAGAAGCAGTGGCCCGGAGCCATCTGGCTCTCCGTCGTCGTCATCTATGCAATCGCCGTCCCACTGGTTTTTCTCGCCACCCGGCCCGCCCGCCCTGCGTTAGAAGCGTCACCTTTTCAGTAGTGGGAAGTTGACTTGTGAGGGAGTGATAGTCACCACTCCAGGTTATGAGCAGCCCCGGAAGTTTGCCGCAGCTCCCCTCCGGCTGCATCATAGAAAGTGAGGACATTTACCCATGAGCACAGTTTCCGCAGCATCCGCCGGCACCATTCAACTCGGCGACATCACCGTTAACCGCCTCGGCTACGGCGCCATGCGCATCACCGGCAAAGGCGTCTGGGGCCCGCCCGCAGATCGCACCGGCGCCCTCGCAACCCTCCGCCGCACCGTCGAACTCGGCATCAACTTCATCGACACTGCAGACTCCTACGGCCCCGACGTCTCCGAAGAGCTCATCGCCGAAGCCCTCGCCCCCTACCCCGCCGGCGTCGTCATCGCCACCAAGGGCGGATGGGAGCGCGTCGGCCCCGGCCAGTGGATCCACAACGCCAGCCCCTCCCACCTCAAAGCCGCCGTCGAAGGCAGCCTGAAGAAGCTGCGCCTAGACCGCATCGACGTCTATCAACTCCACGTCCCCGACCCCGCCGTCTCCTTTGACGCCTCCATGGAAACCCTCGCCGCCCTCCAGCAGCAGGGCAAGATCCGCCACATCGGCCTCTCCAACGTCACCCTCGAGCACGTTGAGCGCGCCCGCAAGATCGTCCCCATCGTCTCCGTGCAAAACCGCTACAGCTTCGCCGACCGCGAGTGGGACTTCCTCCTCGACCACTGCGAAAAGAACCACATCGCCTTCATCCCCTGGGCCCCCCTCGGCCAGAACCGCAAGGCCATCGAAGTCCTGCAGCAGGTCGCGACCGAACTCCACGCCACCCCCCTGCAAGTCGCTCTCGCCTGGCTCCTCCGCCGCTCGCCCACCGTCCTGCCCATCCCCGGCACGTCGTCCGTAGCCCATCTCGATGAAAACATAGCCGCCGCCGCGCTCAAACTCCCCGACGCGATCTACAACAAACTGGCCAGCATCAAAACACCCCCCGCCAGCCTCCGCGACTAATCTCATCGCGCCACAGAAGTGGGTGCCCCGGGTCTCGCGTCTGAGACCCGGGTTTTCGTGGCGGCACGATCTCCCCCCCTTGCCTTTCCCAAACCCCCACCCCAGGGACTAGAATCATACCCAACATTCCTCACCTTCCCCGGAATGCCGAAAGCACGGCGCTCATCGCAGCAAGAGAGCTTCAGCGCCCAGGGGAAGCATCGTGTTCAGGCCGAAGCTTGCAAGGTTCCGTGTAGTTCATCTGCGTACTCTCTCGCAGATACTCTTCCTCGCGCTCTTTCTCTTCCTTCTCCTCCGCACCGGCCTTCGCGGCGCACTTAATTCCAGCACCGACATCCACCTCCGCACGCCCGTGCGTCTCTTCTTCCAACTCGATCCACTCGTCGCCCTCTCCAACGCGCTCGCCACCCACGCGCTCTATCGCGGACTCTTGTTCTCGCTGCTCATCCTTATCCCCACCATGTTCTTCGGCCGCTTCTTCTGCGGATGGATCTGCCCCATGGGCACGCTCCATCACTTCTTCGGCCAGCTCGATTCCAAAGCCAAGCGCGGCAAGCGCCTCATCGACTCCAACCGCTACCACCCCTGGCAGTCCACCAAATTCTTCATCCTCATCGCCATTCTCGTCGCCGCGCTCTGCGGCACCGCCATCGTCGGCTGGCTCGACCCCTTCAGCCTCCTCGTCCGCTCCTTCGGCCTCTCCATCCTGCCCGCGTTCAACTACGCCGCCAACGCTCTTCTCCACCTGTTGGAGCAGAGCCACTCCCATGCACTGCAATCCGCCGGCGCGGGCCTGCACTCTGCCTTCAGCGTCACATTCCTCAACTTCAAGCAGCCGCACTTCCGCCTCGGCCTTCTGCTCGGCCTCATCCTCATCGCTCTTCTTGCGGCAAACCTTCGCGTCACCCGCTTCTGGTGTCGCGCCATCTGTCCGCTCGGCGCTCTGCTTGGCACCGTCTCGCGCTGGTCCATCTTCGGCCTGCACAAAGATCCCGCCGCCTGCGACCAGTGCAATCGCTGCCTCATGAACTGTCAGGGCGGCGACAATCCCATCGGCGGAGCACCCTGGCACAAGGCCGAATGCCACATGTGCATGAACTGCGTGGACACCTGCCCCCACAGCAGCCTTAAATTCAAATTCTTCCGCAGCGAACCCGAAGTCGTCGGCACCAGTCTTGGCCGCCGCAAAGCATTAGTCGGAATCGCCGCCGGAGTCGCCGCCGTCCCTCTGCTCCGCGCAGAGACCGCCCTCGGCAAGAGCCGCAACGAACATCTCATCCGCCCGCCCAACGCCCTCGACGAATCAGACTTCCTCTCGCGCTGCATCCGCTGCGGCGAATGCATGAAGGTCTGCCCCAACAACGCGCTGCAGCCCACCTTCGCCGAAGCTGGCCTCGAAGGCCTCTGGACACCCGCCCTCACGCCACGCATCGGCTACTGCGAACCAAGCTGCGTCCTCTGTTCCGAGGTCTGCCCCACCGGCGCAATCTGGAAGCTCACGCCGCAGGAAAAAGGCTGGGTCGGCAACGCCGGCAAGGCCACGCATCCGCCCGTCCGTCTCGGCACCGCCTTCTATGATCGCGGACGCTGCCTCCCCTGGGCCATGGCAACCGACTGCATCGTCTGCGAAGAGTGGTGCCCTGTCTCCCCCAAAGCCATCTACCTGCAAGACGTCGAAGTCATCGACGGCGACGGCAACACCAAGACCGTCAAGCAGCCCCACATCGATCCCAGCCGTTGCGTCGGCTGCGGAGCCTGCGAATACGCATGCCCCTTGCAGGAACACCCTGCCGTCTACGTCACCAGCATCGGAGAAAGCCGCTCCCCCAGCAGTCAGATTCTGCTGCGGCGGCAATAAGGAGAATCAACTGTCATGAAGCGTTTCCACTGTATCCACCTGCTCACCGCACTGCTCCTGCTCGCAACCCTCACCGCCGTGGGCTGTCGCAAAAAAGCCGCCAACCCATTTCCTGAAACCGGCAAGGTTGCGGATTGGGAGAAGAGCAGCGAAACCCGCACCTTCGACGCGGCCAATCTCTGGCAATACATCGATGGCGATTCTGAGCAGTACATCCAGGCAGGCGTCGTCAACACCTCCACCTCCGACTACAAATACAAGGGCAGTCTCGAAGCCACGGTAGACGTCTACACCATGACCAATGCCAACGGGGCCAAAACCATCTTTGATGCCGACCCGCAGACCAACGCTGGCACTGCGCCGCTCGGCGATGCAGCCCATGTCTTCCAGCAGAGCGTCGTCTTTCGCAAAGGTCCATACCTCGTTCGCATCGTGGCCTTTCAGGCTGCACCCGGTGCGTCCGATGCACTAATCGCCCTGGCCCACGCAGTCGATAAACGGTTGTAACTTCAGGCAACAGAAACTTGGAGGAATGCAATGCAAAACAGGCGTGAATTTCTCATGGAAGTGGCCGCAGGCGCGGCCCTCATCGGTGCCGAAAGCAAGCTCGCTCTCGGCGTACCCACCAAAGCCACAGGCAAATCCCGCGTCGTCGTCGTGCATGACAATGCACTGCGCAACGCCGCAGGCGTTCCCGAACCCGCACGCGTCGCCGCCATGCTCGACCGCGCCATGGAGACGTACTTCCACCAGAAAGATCCTGTCGCTCCGTGGAAGCAGCTCGTCCGCCCCGGCCAGGTCGTCAGCCTCAAGGTCAACTGCATCGCCGGCAAAGGCCTCTCCACCAGCATCCCGCTGGTCCTCTCCATCTGCGAACGCCTGCAGCAGGCCGGCATCAAGCCCGGCAACATCATCATCTGGGACCGCACCAATCACGAGCTTGAGTCCGCAGGTTACACCATCTCCACGGACATGAACCACGTCCGCTGCTTCGGCACAGACTCCGTCGGCTACGAAGACGCCGTCCTCACCTCCGGTCAGGTCAAAACCCAGCTCTCCAAAATCGTCACCCAGTCCGACGTCATCATCAACGTGCCTGTCCTCAAGCATCATGGAATAGCTGGCGTCACCATGGCCATGAAGAATATGTACGGAGTCATCAAGAATCCCCGCGACCAGCACGGCAACAACTGCAATCCCTACGTGGCCGACCTCAACGCCTTGCCAGAGCTTCACCGCAAACTGCGCTTCGTCGTAGGCGACATCTTCACCTCCATCTACGATCGCGGTCCCGGCTTCAAACCCGAATACACCTGGCAGCACAATCAACTCATGGTTGGCGAAGACCGTGTCGCCATCGATTACCTCGGCTGGCAGATCATCGAGAAGAAGCGCGCAGAGAAGGGCCTGAAGTCCTTGGAAAACTCCAACTCCGGCCCCCACTACATCGCCACCGCCGCCGACCCGCAGCACAAACTCGGCACCAACGATCCCGCAAAGATCGCCGTAGAGTATGTTTCATAACCAGCTTTTGTGAGGGCACGCTAAGAGGACACGTTGAAAGGACACGCTAAGAGAACAAGTTGAAAGGACACTTTGAGCGGATACCGGTGGTTGGCCAATTTATTTGTTTGTCATTCCGAAGCGCAGCTTTGTTTGTCATTCCGAATCACTTATTTGTTTGTCATTCCGAAGCGCAGCGCGCGGAATCTGCTTCTCAAGTGCCGAGTAGCTTCGTGACAATGAGTAGCTTCGTGACAATGAGTAGCTTCGTGACAGTGAGTAGCTTCGTGACAGTGAGTAGCTTTTGATTGAGCAGCTTTTAGGGATTAAGCCCCCGGCTTTAGCCGGGGGGAGTGGGGCTTTAGCCCCACGGAAACAGTCCCCGTAAAAAGAAGGGGCTTTAGCCCCGGATGGGACTGCCGCAAAACACAGTAGAGGAGTACCCAATGTCCACCGAACCCGCACCCATCACCCGCCGCGAAGCCATGCTGCAGATTCTGCGCCTCGCCGGCGCCGGTGCGGGAACCGCCGCTGCAGCTTTCTGGCTATCGGAGCAGAGCCACCAACCCCTCGCCGCTCTCGCCGCCAACGCGAAGCACGACCACACCATCAAACCCAGCACCCAGTTCCCCGAGATGGTCGTCCTCCAGGGCGACGATCCCCGCGCCCTCGTCCGTCAGGCCTTCATCGATCTCGGCGGCGTCGGTCGCTTCATCGCTCGCAACGATGTCGTCGTCCTCAAGCCCAACATCGCGTGGGACCGCACCCCCGAACAAGCCGCCAACACCAACCCTGATGTCGTGGCCGAAACCGTGAAACAATGCTGGCAAGCCGGAGCCAAACGCGTCATCGTCACCGACGTAAGCTGCAACGACGCCGAGCGCTGCTTCCATCGCTCCGGCATCCAGGCCGCGGCCCATGCCGAGGGAGCCGAAATCATTCTCCCCGACCCCGCCCGTTTCCGCGACGTAAACCTCGGCGGAGTCGTGCTGCAAAGCTGGCCCGTCTTCGAGCCGTTTCTGGAAGCGGACAAGGTCATCAACCTGCCTATTGCCAAGCATCACGGCCTCACCGGCGCCACCCTCGGGATGAAGAACTGGTACGGCATCCTCGGCGGCGAGCGCAACCGCCTCCACCAGCAGATCCACCAGAGCGTGGCAGACCTTGCCGCCTTCATGCTGCCCACGCTCACCCTCCTGGACTGCTACCGCATCCTCCTCCGCAACGGCCCCACCGGCGGCAACCTCGAAGATGTCGCCACCAAAAAAACCCTCATCGCCAGCACCGATCCCGTAGCCCTCGACGCCTACGCCGCCAAAGCCTACTGGAACATCGAAGCCGAAGCCCTCCCCTACTTAGCCCTCGCCGCCAAACGCGGCCTCGGCCGCGTCGACTTCGAAAACGTCCC
>DASWOP010000159.1:0-7063 GCA_036404255.1 Acidobacteriaceae bacterium
GCCGTCTTCCGCGAGTTGGAATGAGGTGACGTTGGTGGAGAATCCACTGACGAGTTTGAGATCCGTGCTGCGCAGGTTGGTGGATGCGAGTTGCAGGGCGTAGATGAGGACGCCGGCACGGCGGGGTTCGATGCGGTTGCCAGCGAGGGCGGAGACTACGAGTGAGACGGCAACCTGGACGGCGTTGGCGTCTTCCAGCAGGGGAAGCTCAAGCGCAATGGGCGCGAGGGTTGCTTCCGGCGGCGGCAGCGCAGGCTGGCTGGCGAGGCGCTGCTCGCGGGTGCGGCTGAGCGCGTGAAAGTAGCAGAAGGGCTGGCCGCGCAGGGCAGCTGCTTCGCATTTGCATCCGTTGGTTTTGATGTGACGACATTCCTTGGCCATGTTGATACCCCCCTCCCAAGGGGTAAAACGTAAATATCCTGTTTGCAAGTACTTAGCTTGGACGACCAAGGCTAAATATTTGTAAACAGGATATTTACAGGTAAATATTTGAAATGATTAGGGTTAGAGGGCAGAGCGAAAGGCCCTGTCTTGACTCCTGTTTTAATTGTAGCGACTTTGGAGGGTAAGTACGCCACGTTTCGGTGAGAAATTGGGACTTTCTCCAGGTGAATGCCCTGCAACTGCGGGGATAGCGTCTGGATGGGCTCTGGATGAGTCGTGGACAGGTCATGGATAAAGCGTGGATAGCTTATAGGTGCCTGTGAGGAGCCAGGAGTGTTCGTGCGGCGGAAGCTTAGGCTCGGGTCGAGTTTTGGCGGCGGTGGATCAACGCGAAATGTTGTACTTTCTGCGGAGTTCGTCGAAGACTTCGCGGGCTGGGCGGGTATGACCTGCGGCGATGGCGGCTTCCGACTGGCGGATGGCTTCGTTGAGGTCGGCTTGCCGCGCGAGCGTCATGATCCGCTCGTGTTCTGCGGGATGCAGGAGAACGGCTGTAGGCTTGCCCTTCACCGTGAGGACGATCTGACGCCTGGTCTTGCGTAGCTGTCGCAGGGCTGCGGCAGGGTCTTTGCAGAAGTTTGTCAGCTCGAAATCGGGTGAGATTCTGGGCACGGCTCCTCCGTGGGGAATGCTTCTCGTATCCGTTATACGCAGATGATTGCTGATATTGAGTGTGGATGTTTTCGTTTTGCGGTTGCGGAGTGCTGAAAAGGGAATTGCATTGGCGAAAGTGAAGGCGGCGTTGATCGCGAGTGGGAAGCTGCGGCGGGTGAAGTAGGGCGTGCCTCAGGGATGAAGCCGGGAGGCGAGGCCGGTAAGACAACGGCCTTCTTGGGGTGATGGTCGTGCAGCGATAAAAAACTACAGGGATCCTTCGCTAAACGCTCAGGATGACGGTGGGTTGGGATTTTGGGGTGACGGGGAGATGGGCGGGAGCCGCGGGCGGTGGTGCGGCGGAAGCTCTTTGGCAGTATAGGTGATGCGGGGACTCTCGGGATCCTTCGCGCAAAGGCGCGCTCAGGATGACACCTTGTAATTTTTGTGGCGAAGGGGAGCTGCCAAATGCAGGCGTCAGTATGCTTCGGCTGCGCTTTGCCACGTGCGTTGGTGCAACGGGAGTTTGCGAAAGTATGGGTGGCGCGGGCGGCTGTACATGCAGGTTCCTCCGCTACGCATCGCAAACTGCCGCGATGCTTCGGTCGGAATGACGGCGGTGGAGAGTGGTGATGATGGGGAGATGGGCGGGAGCCGCGGGCGGTGGTGCGGCGGAAGCTCTTTGGCAGTATGGGTGACGCGGGGAGCGTCTGGATTCTTCGGCTTCGCTCAGAATGACTCGATTGGAAGTGGAGGCGATGGGAAGATCGGCGGGAGCGTTCGCGCTTTGCGCGAATATCCCTCTCATCCTGTGATGAAGCTGCGTGATAAATGGGCACCCCAATTTATTACTGGATGGAATCCATGGGACACCCGCTAAAGTCATGCTGAAAATGTAGCTAAATCACAAAACGAATAGTCAAGATTTCGTGCTCTAACATGAAGAGGTACGCGATATTTCTTTGCGATCGCAAGCTTAGCCCTCTGAATCTTCGTGTCAATCTTGGGGTATTGGGAACAGACAATCAATCCTGCTAGTTTAAATGTATTGTCTTTATCAAAGTAAGAATTTGGTATCCAAAAGGATAATGTGGCCATTATCTGTTCAACGGCATGGTCGACATCCGTGCCCTTCAATTCGACCAATACATCAACGCAATTTGGCTTCGATACGATCCAATCACAGCGTTTACCTTCTTTAACTAAGCAACCATCGATTCGGATTTTCAATATTTCTTCTTTTTGGGGGTTGAGAAAATTAGCAGATCGACCATTTTCACTAACGGTAACATTAGATGCTGTCGTCTTGGTTGTGCATGTCTGAGATTTAATGCCACTAGCTTTTGGCAAACTCGACCCCCAATAGCTGAGAAAATTCGTTTGCGATTCCATTTGAGATCTGATCAAGGTAATCACCATTAATCAATCCATCAGGATCAATAATGTTGAGCAGCTTGCCATCGCAAATCGCAAACGCTCTAAGGTCTCCCTTAGGTATCCAGCTGTTGCGCCTAGTAATCTCGCCAACCCTAGCAGCTTTTGATCGAGAACTTCCTACTTGACCAGCTTTCAAGAGATTATTGAACTTAGACAAGACATATGGACTGTGTGTAGTAATAACCATGCTGGCACTCTTCTTGTACAAATTAACTAATGTCGAGAGCAATTCTATAAGTTCGCTTTGAGCATCAGGAAAGAGATGTGCTTCTGGCTCTTCTACGTAAATTATTCTCTTGTACTCTTTTGCGAAGGTCAGAGGAAGGACTTGTAAGAGAGGGAAAATCTCTTGCTGGCCTGAAGATAACGTGCTAAGTGGAATCATTCGCCCGTCGGAAGTCTTCACGACTTCTCGATCTCTTTCTCTAAGGAGGTGTCCGCCGAGCATTCGACTTTTTGTTTTCGCTATAAGTGCTGCAATTTCCTTGTCCTGCGACGGGTGGAAATGCAAGAACCGAATCGCACCGTAATAGATGTTTCCGAAATCTAGAGTCACTGGATCCAGTAGTGTACTTTTTTCAAACGCCGCAATCGCTTTACCAATACTCGTAAAAAAAGATCTGCCGGCTGGAATAAACAGTTGAGACGACACGAAGTCCGCTCCCAAGAGTCGACTAAGTTCTTCTCGTATGAACCGCCGTACCTGCCAATGTTCGCTTGAAATGTCGATGTTTTCATGTGCTTTGGCTTTGTCCGCCATTGCTTCTTTCATCCGCACCAAAGAGTTCTCATAGTGTGCGAGAAGTGATTTGCAAAGCGTAACGCGGACGGTTTTCCCTGGGCGTTTTTTAGAGAGGCTTCGTCGTATCTTGATTTCATGTTCCCCAAACGAAAACCGAATTTCGAATTGCTCTCCACCCCAAGTTTCGACGGGAAACCATCGCAAAAACTTATCGCAAATTACGTCAGCGTAGTCGCTGGCGCTTGCGAGTTCAGAAATAGATTGGACTTGTTCATTCAAGAGACCACAACAGAAATGGCACAATTTGCATAACACGCTCTTGCCGCTAGCTTGCGGCCCTATGAGGAGCGTGATCGGAGCTATCGGTAATGTAGCTTCGGATATACAGGAGAATCGTGAAACCGTAAGAGTTCGCATAGGATCCTTTAACAAGGCCTTTATATCATCTTCCGAACTTCTGTTTTCCGCCCATCTGGGACATTAGGCGTTGTTGCATCTTCATGCCGCCACCGCCGCCCATGGCTTTGAACATCTTTCTCATCTGGGCGTACTGACGCAGGAGGTTGTTGACGTCCTGCACGGTGGTGCCGCTTCCCTTTGCGATGCGCTTGCGCCTTGAGCCGGAGATGATCTCGTGGTTCTCGCGCTCTTTCTGCGTCATGGAGTTGATGATCGTCTCTACGCGGGTGAACTGGCCTTCGTCTACGTTGGCCGCTGCCGCCTGCATGCCGGCGAAGGGGCCGACGGAGGGGAGCATCTTGAGGATGGATTGCATGCTGCCCATCTTTTTGATCTGGCGGAGCTGCTCGCGGAAGTCGTCGAGCGAGAAGCCGCCGCCGGTGAGGGCCTTCCTGGCGAAGTCGGCGGCTTTGCCCTTGTCGAGCTTCTCTTCGGCGCGCTCCAGCAAGGTGGCGATGTCGCCCATGCCGAGGATACGGCTGACGATGCGGTCGGGATGGAAGGGCTCGAAGGCGTCTGGCTTTTCGCCGTAGGCGATGAACTTGACGGGCTGGCCGGTGACGTGGCGGATGGAGAGGGCTGCGCCGCCGCGGGCGTCGCCATCCATCTTG
Organism: Acidobacteriaceae bacterium; assembly: GCA_036404255.1. Classification (GTDB taxonomy): domain Bacteria; phylum Acidobacteriota; class Terriglobia; order Terriglobales; family Acidobacteriaceae; genus JARLFX01. Next base: position 4,288 of record DASWOP010000159.1, read on the forward strand.
GTGAGGATGATGCCGGTGAGGGAGAGGCGCTTATGGAAGTCTTCGGCGGAGCGGACGGCGTCCTGGCCGGTCATGGCGTCGGCGATAAAGAGGATCTCGCTGGGCGAGAGGAGGGATTTGAGCTTCGCCATCTCGTCCATGAGGTCGCTGTCAATGTGCAGGCGGCCGGCGGTATCGACGATGAGGATGTTGCAGCCTTTGTTGACGGCTTCGCGGCGGGCTTCTTTGGCCAGGCGGAGGACGAGATCGGAGTTGGCGGGCTCGCCTTTGAGGTCGCCCTCGTAGATGGGGGCCTGGATGGAGGCGGCGACGACGCGGAGCTGTTCGCGGGCGGCGGGGCGGTAGACGTCGACCGAGACGAGCATGGGGCGGTGGCCGCCCTTTTTGAGCCACGCGGCCAGTTTGGCGGCGGTGGTGGTTTTGCCGGCGCCCTGGAGGCCGGCCATCAGAATGACGGTGGGCGGCTGGGAGGCGAATTTGAAACGCGCGGTGTCTTTGCCGAGGATGAGGATCAACTCATCGTTGACGATCTTGATGATCTGCTCGGTGGGAGAGAGCGCGGTGGCGACTTCGGCGCCGAGGGATTTGGCGCGGACGTGATCGATGAGTTGGGTGACGACTTCGAGATTGACGTCGGCTTCGAGGAGGGCGACGCGGATCTCGCGCAGCGCTTCGGCGATGTTTTCCTCGGTGATGGTGCCCTGGCCACGGAGGTTTTTGAAGGCGCGCTGGAGTTTATCGGAGAGGTTCTCAAACATGTTTCTATTTTACTTTGCTCGCACGAAATAGGCTCCCGTTGGTCGCAAAGACAACGACAAAGGCGGTCGCGCATGGAGCGCGATGGCTTCTGCGATTCTGACGGTATGGGTTAGGTGAGCGTGAGGGCTTCGTAGGCGGCGATTTGCTGGAGGGTCAGCTCCTGCATGGGCTCGCCACGGTCGGCGGTACGGTACCAGGTGACGAGCCATTCCAGGGCGGTTTCGAGGTTGAGGCGGGGCTTCCAGCCGAGGTCGGCGCGGGCTTTGCTGGCGTCGAGCTTGAGGTAGCCGGCTTCGTGGACGCCGGGGTCGGGATCGAGGACCCATTTGGCGCCGTCGCCCCAGAAGTTGGTCATCTTTTCGGCGATCCATTCGACGGGTTGGGCGTCGTCTTCGGAGGGGCCGAAGTTGTAGGCGGTGGCGAATTTGGGATCGTGGGTGTAGAGCTGCTCGGCGAGGCGGATGTAGCCGTAGAGGGGCTCCAGCACGTGCTGCCAGGGGCGGATGGCGTGAGGGCGGCGGATGAGGACGGGCTCTTTGGCGAGAAAACCGCGGACGAGGTCGGGGATGAGACGGTCAGTAGACCAGTCGCCGCCGCCGATGACGTTGCCGGCGCGGCCGGTGGCCAGGGCGACCTTGTGCTCGGCCAGTTTGGCGAGGGGGAAGAAGGACTGGCGGTAGGCGGCGGAGACGATCTCGGCGCAGGCCTTGGAGCTGGAGTAGGGGTCGTAGCCGCCGAGGGGGTCGGTTTCGCGGTAGCCCCAGATCCATTCCTTGTTCTCGTAGCACTTGTCGGTGGTGACGGAGACGACGGCGCGGACGGTGGGCGTCTTGCGGACGGCTTCGAGGACGCGGGCGGTGCCGATGACGTTGGTCTCGTAGGTGCCGATGGGGTCTTCGTAAGAGTAGCGGACGAGGGGCTGCGCGGCGAGGTGGAAGACGACGTCGGGCTTGAAATCGGTCATGGCAGCGGTGAGTTTGGTGGCGTCGCGGATGTCTCCGCGGATATCGTCAATGACGCTGCCGATCTTCGCGACTTCGAAGAGGCTGGGGGTGGTGCAGGGATCGAGCGCGTAGCCGCGAACCTCTGCTCCAAGCTGGGTGAGCCAGAGGGCGAGCCAGCCGCCTTTGAAGCCGGTGTGGCCGGTGAGGAAGACGCGGCGGCCTTTCCAGATTGCGTGCGAATTTGAGGTGGTTACCATGTCTTCCACGGGGCCTTTCCGCTGGCCCAGAGTTCTTCCAGCTGCTGTTTGTCGCGGAGGGTATCCATGGCCTGCCAGAAACCTTTATGGAAGAATGCGTGTACCTGACCCTGTTTGACCAGCTTTTCGATGGGTTCGCGCTCGAACATCTGCTTGTCGTCGGTGATGGAATCGATGACTTTGGGCGAGAGGACGAAGAAGCCGCCGTTGATCCAGCCGCCTTCGTCGGTGGGCTTCTCCTGGAAGGAGTAGATCTGGGTGTCTTTGAGGCCGAGGGCGCCGAAGCGGGCGACGGGCTGGACGCTGGTGAGCGTGACGAGCTTGCCGTGTTGCTTGTGGAAGGCGATGGAGGCGGTGATGTCTACATCGGCCACGCCGTCGCCGTAGGTCATGCAGAAGTCTTCGCCGGGGTCGAGGTACCTGGCGACGCGGTGGAGGCGGCCGCCGGTGCCGGTGCCTTCACCGGTATCGACCAGGGTGACGCGCCAGGGCTCGGCGACGGAGTTGTGCACGGTCATCTTGTTGTCGTGCATGTCAAAGGTGACGTCGGAGGTGTGCAGGAAGTAGTTGGCGAAGTACTCCTTGATGACGTAACCCTTGTAGCCGCAGCAGATGATGAAGTCGTTGATGCCGTGCTGGGAGTAGAGCTTGAGGATGTGCCAGAGAATGGGCCGCCCGCCGATCTCTACCATGGGCTTGGGACGGGTCGAGGTCTCTTCGCTGATCCGGGTACCCAGACCGCCTGCAAGAATGACTGCTTTCATTGCGTCCTTTCAGAAATGCCGGGGATTTCACTGCTGAAAACAAAAGACCCTG
>DASWOP010000160.1:0-2428 GCA_036404255.1 Acidobacteriaceae bacterium
ACCAAGAAGGTGGCAAAGAAGACCTCAAAGAAAAAGAAGTAGTCGCATCCACGACCGAAAGATTGCCGCCTCTGGGGTCGCAAGCCGGATGCAGCAAAACTTCTCGCAAATGATATGAAGTGTCCTTGCAGCCGTTCGGTATCGCGGCAAGGTAAGATAAGGCCGGACCTTTGTGCAGGTTGCTACTGCATAAAGGTCCGGTTTTTCATTTCTGCTCCGGTGGGCATGATCTGCTCTTGCGCAAAAGATCGATGCCGCATGGCCGCGACGCTCTTGCGGCGCGGTTCACGAGAGCCTGGTCCGCGAATGCGGATGCGCCCAATATTGCCATTCATTTGAAGCCATGGCGTGATCACAGCCGCATTGATCGCATCACTCTCATGCGGCCGCGCGGTCTTCTTTGTCGGCGCCGCGCAACGATCGGCGCGCCAACGGGCCCTCCCCCACGCTGGTGAAAACCCTGACGCTACGGCTACGCCGCAAACTTCCGCGCGCCCTGATCACGATCGGCTGTTGGACGACATCTCACGAGACCGACCAACTAAATGTGCTGCGGGAAGGCGCGAAAGCCGATCTATTCAGCATAACCTTCCGAGACGCCACCCGCTTATGCATTGAGGCGTCGAAACTGGTTGTGGTGACCGACGCCGCCGCAACCAACCAAAGCAAACAAATCCAACTCAAGCAGTAACGCGCGAACCCAACGTTAAAATGCCATAACTGGCAGCCCTGCAGGAACAATAACAGTTCCCATAGCCTGGATCGGCTCGAAAAAAGCCCTCGGTTGCGTTCGCTACAATAAACGATAATTCAGGCGACCGAGCGTGCGTGTCCCGACATCCACCGGGTAGTCAACCCGCGAAGGGTTTCGAGAAACTATATCGAGCGCCTATGGGGCCCCGGAAGACCCTGCCGGTTGTTCGCCGTCAGCACCCCCGAGACAAATTGAGGGTCTTCACGACGGGAGGATTTCTGCTTCATCGTAGCCGTAAGGAGCGAAGATGAAGCAGAAATCCGAACCGGGCAAAGCGCCGGCAGAACAAGTACTGAAGGACATCCGGCGCCAGACGCGTCGGCAATACTCTGCGGAAGAGAAGATCCGCATCGTGCTGGAGGGACTGCGTGGCGAGGAGAACATCTCCGAGCTGTGCCGGCGGGAAGGCATTGCAGCCTCTATGTATTATGGCTGGTCGAAAGAGTTCCTCGAAGCCGGTAAACGGCGGCTGGCGGGCGACACAGCTCGTGCCGCGACGTCCGGCGAGGTGAAGGATCTCCGTCGCGAAGCCACCGCATTGAAGGAGGTCGTGGCCGATCTGACCCTGGAGAACCGCCTGCTCAAAAAAAGCATGAACGGGGATGGGGAGGACGAGGCATGAGATATCCTGCATCCGAGAAGGCCGAGATCATCGAGTTGGTCGAGCAGTCGCATCTGCCTGCCAAGCGCACGCTGGACCAGCTTGGCATTCCCCGTGCTACCTTCTACCGATGGTACGATCGCTATCTGGCGGGAGGGCCTGAGGCGTTGGCCGATCATCGCTCACGGCCGGATCGCGTCTGGAATCGCATTCCGGACGACGTCCGTGGGCAGATCATCGATCTGGCGTTGCAAGTCCCTGAGCTATCGCCGCGAGAGCTGGCCGTGCGCTTCACTGACGAAAGAAAGTACTTCGTCTCCGAGGCCTCGGTCTATCGATTGTTGAAGGCGCATGACCTGATCACGAGCCCGGCCTATGTGGTGATCAAGGCGGCGAACGAGTTCAAGGACAAGACCACCGCCATCAACCAGCTCTGGCAGACCGACTTCACCTACCTCAAGATCACCGGCTGGGGTTGGTACTATCTGTCGACAGTGCTGGATGACTTCTCGCGCTACATCGTGGCCTGGAGGCTTGGTCCCACGATGTGCGCTTCCGACGTCACGGCCACGCTCGACCAGGCACTGGCGGCATCGGGCCTTGATCACATCACCGTTGTACGCCGGCCGAGGCTTCTCAGCGACAATGGGGCGAGTTACGTGGCAGACGACCTGGCCAGGTGGCTCAAGGACAAGGGCATGCAACATGTGCGCGGCGCACCATATCATCCTCAAACCCAGGGCAAGATCGAGCGCTGGCACCAAACCTTGAAGAACCGCATTCTACTCGACAATTATTATCTACCCGGCAAGCTCGAGCGGCAGATCGGCGCCTTCGTCGAGCACTACAATCACGTCCGCTATCATGAGAGCATCGAAAACGTCACACCGGCCGACGTCTACTTCGGCAGAGCAGAGACGATCCTCGCAGAACGCAAGCGCATCAAGCTTGCTACCATCGCAAACCGCCGCTTGCAGCACCGACTGCAGGCCGCTTAAACTCTAACCCCTGATGAGCCAGAGCCTCTCTTCTCGAAACGCCTGATCAGTCTCAAATTATCTGACGACGGACAG
>DASWOP010000161.1:0-5120 GCA_036404255.1 Acidobacteriaceae bacterium
CGGCGGGCCAGGGTGGAGGCTTCGCCTTCGAGGGTGGCGAAGAGTTTGCCGGCGCGCTCGATGGTGGCGTCGGTGCCTTCCATTGCTTCTACGGCGACGCAGGCCTGGCTGGCGATCACTACGGTCTGGCCGAGGTCGAAGGCGGCGATGCCGGCGGCTACGGTGCGGCCGTAGGCGATGTCTTTCAATTCGTTTTCATCGGGGGCGCGCGCGGTGAGGACGCCGGGTTTGGCGAGCAGAGGTTCGAGGTAGGTGGTGGAGGAGATCAGCTCGATGCCTTCGTCGCCGAGGACTTTGGCGACTGCGCCGAGGAGCATGTCTGTGTTGCGCGTGCGCAGGTTGAGCAGAAGTTTGGCGAGGCGCCAGTCTGGCCGGATGCTGGAGAAGATCTGCTTGTGCTTTACCTGGCCGGCCATGACGGCTTGCTTCACGCCTGCGGTTTGAAATGTTTCGATGAGTTTGGAGAGCTCGCCGAGAGAAAGCCAATGAACCTGCACGGCAGAATCTTTTGCGGCGATGAGGTCGATCTCGGGATCGGTCTCTTCTTTGATGGCGGCGACGACGACTTGCAGGCCGCGCGCGCGGGCGGCTTCCAGAAGGAGGAAGGGGAAGCGTCCGTTGCCGGCGATGAGGCCGAGTTTAGTTTGGGGTTCGCTCATGGGTGATTATCTGTGGCGTTGATGGTGTTATGTGGCGATTGAAAGAGAAAGCCTCCGGGGCTAAAGCCCGATGTACTGCTGTGCTTGTTTCCGTGGGGCTAAAGCCCCACTCCCCCCGGCTGAAGCCGGGGGCTTAATCCCAGAAATAACGGCTAGCCCGAAAACAATGGCCATTCCGACAAACAACAGTTATCGCGAAAACAACGGTCATCGAAAATAATGGCCCTTCGCTACTCTAGAGCATTATTACTGTTGATGGAATGATTCGTGGCGGCACTTATAAAGCAGATTCCGCGCGCTGCGCTTCGGAATGACAAATAAATTAGTTTCGGAATGACAAATAAGAGGGGTGCAGGAATGACAAATAAATTGGTTTAGCGAAACCCTTGCCCCAATAGAAAATTCGCTCTAGTGCTTGAAACAGATTGGCGTGGATTTACTTGATGACGCCGCGCTCTGAGGCTTCGACAAACTCTGCGAGGTACTTTACGCGGTCGCCGAATTCTCCGGTGGCGAGTTTTTCGCGGATCGCTTCGAGCGCCTGGGTGGTGTTGCGCTTGCCGCCGACTAAGAGACGGTAGGCGGAGCGGAGCTGCTTCATCTCTTCCGGCGTGAAGCCGCGGCGTTCGAGGCCGACTTTGTTTAGGCCGTAGGCGTGGTTATTGCGCTCGATGCAGGTGAGGGAGTAGGGCAGCACGTTCTGCGTGATGGTGGTGCCGCCGCCGATGTAGGAGTAGGTGCCGATGCGGCAGAACTGGTGCACGGGGCAGAGGGCACCGACGACGGCGTAGTCTTCGACGATCACGTGGCCCGCCAGGGTGGCGGCGTTGGCGAGGATGCAGCCGTTGCCGATGTGGGAGTCGTGGCCGATGTGGACGTAGGCCATGATGAGGCAGTTGCTGCCAACGGTGGTGTGGCCGCCGCCGCCGACGGTGCCGCGGGAGATCGTGACCGATTCGCGGATGGTGGTGCCTTCGCCGATGGTGACGCGGGTTGGCTCGCCCTTGTACTTGAGGTCTTGCGGTGGAATGCCGACGCAGGCGAAGGGGTGGACCTTGCAGCCCGCGCCGAGGATGGTGTGTCCGTCAAGAATAACGTGCGAGACGAGCTCGCACTCTTCGCCCAGAACAACGTCTCCGCCGACCGTGCAGAACGGGCCAATGGTGCAGCTCGCAGGTACAACGGCCGTGGGGGCAACGATAGCGGTCGGATGAATATTCATGCTGTGTCTTACATGCTACGCGTTGAAGTTGTTCTCTTCTTCCTCTTCAATGCCATAGCGGCGCAGCATGTTCGGCAGATTCTGTGAGAAGGCCGAGCGCGGCATGACCGTATCGCAGCCTGCTTCCACAGCTTTGGCCTTCAGGTCGCCCTGCAGATGGCTGAGGAAACCGACGATGGAGGTCTTGCGCTTGAACTTCGTCTTCAGCTTGGGAATCAGCGTGAGCGGTTTGGCGCTCGCGTTGTTCAGATCAAATACGATCAGTGCGGGATGATCGGTCTCGCCTGCATCGCTTAGCGTTGCGAGGCTCTCCTTGTCATTCTTCAAGAAGACAACCTTGACGCCGAGCTTGCGCGCGGTTTCCTGGATCTTGGCGAGGAAGAAGAGGTCGTCGATGAAGCAGTAGATGTGGGTGGCTGCGTTCTCCGGCACAACGGGGGTTACTTCGCGCGTGCCCAGGTTGAAGTTTTCCTGCGAGTCGCCGGTGCCCCCGTTGTGGCGGGTGTGGCTGCGATGGCCGTTGCCGTTGTGGTTGCCGTGGATCTCGATGGTGGAGGGCGGGGAATCGGCGTAGTTGCCAATACCGTCGCGGTAGCTGTGGTCCATGGGGCCGACAAAGCTGCGGGGGCCCTTGGGCTTGGTGCGGCGCTGCTGGCGGCCACCGCCGCCGTTGCCATTGGACATCTGGTTGCCCGGGTTCGGATTGCCGCCACCCTGGCCGCCGGAACGGAACTTCTTCTTCTTCCAGCGCTTGGTTGGGCCGCCGGCGCTGCTGCTGCCGTTGTTGCCGTTCCCGTTGCCATTGCCATTGGAGATGCTCTGGCCGGGCTCAACGCTGGCCTGGATGGTTACGACTCCGCCTTCGCCGGGCTCGGCGGTAGTTTGTGGCGCTCCGGCCACGGTGCCGGGCTTCTTGTTGCGCTTGCGGCGACGGCGGCGGCTGCTTTTGGACTGGCCCTGTCCGGGCGAACCCTGCTGCGATGGGGGGGGGATCTGCGGCGTCATCTCCGCCGAAGAGAAATCCTGTTGCTCTGAGGTCATGCTTGCACTTCCCTTATGTACTTCCGTGGCCATGGTTCCATGGCCGTTCTTGCGAGACGTTCTGTTCCCTTTGCTGCCAAACGCGCACATCGCCGCACGCCGCACTTTTGCATGCGGCTGCTTAGGACAAGTACACGAAATTCCGCGGAGGATGAATCTGTCTCAAAAGTTCTACTCGAATGAACTGCTATTGTCTGTTGTGTCTCCAGACGCCGTGCTGTCCGTTTGGACTAACCTCTGCATCGAGCCACACTGCCTGATAATCCTTAGATGCCGTGAACGAGTCTTGTTTGTATAGTGTGTGCTTGGCGAAGCATTCGGCGAGCCGGCCTGCGAGTCTTCCCGTCTCCGGGTTCCATCATCCCGTTTCTGGGCTTTCATGGAATGCTGCACTCTCAGTGCTGGCTTCAGCCTTGTCGTCAGACACAACTGATACTACGCTTGGGGCTTGCTTTTACGCAAGCACTAAAGTGCACAAAAATCTGTGCAAAACGACGGTGCTGGTTCGTTTTAGTGGTAACGCTATTGTTTGCAATGCGGCTACTTGCACCGGCATGCGGCTGAAGTGCGCCCGGAAAGACGCAAAAGCCGTCATCCAGTGGATGACGGCTCCGATTGCGAATGGCCTGTCACGGCCTCCCAAAGATTGTCCCGCGAAACCCTGCTTTTGCCCTGCGCGGCTACCCCAACTTGGGAGCAGCATCGTCGCCGGACCAGCCGGAACACTTATACACAAAGCAATCAGAGCGCCAAACCTGGTTATTTCTGGAATCAAGGACTTGCAGGAGAGTGTCGAGCAGGTTTGCTCGAGAAGTGTAGATTTTCGTGGAAATGTATACCGAAAAGCGTAGATTTGTCGGCGGCGGGACGTGGGTTGGTTCCCCCCCTTGATGTGATGTGGTGGCGATGCTTATAAAGCAGATTCCGCGCGCTGCGCTTCGGAATGACAAAATGGGTGGAAAAATTTGCTCCAGCCTTTGCTTTACCGCTGGCATTGGGGACAGTAATGCGTGCTGCGGCCGCCGATGGTGATCTTGCGGATCGGGGTCTGGCAGGTGTGGCAGGGTTGGCCGGTGCGCAGGTAGACGTGGTGCTCGATCTGGAAGTAGCCGCGCATTCCTTCGGCGTCGACATAATCGGAGACGGAGGAGCCGCCGAGCTTGATGGCGCGCTTCAAGACTGCCTTCAGTGCGGCATGCAGCCTGGCCAGTTCGGCACGGGTCAGGCGGCCAGCCTGGCGTTTGGGGCGGATGCCGGCGCGGAAGAGGCTTTCATCGGCGTAGATGTTGCCCACGCCATGGAGGAGCTTTTGATTCAGCAGAGCAGCTTTGATCGGGGTCTTTCTGCCTTTGAAGAGCGTGATGAAGGCGTCCAGGTCGATCTTGAGGGGTTCGCTGCCGGGGCCGGTATAGGTCTGGGTGGAGACGGAGATTCTGCCGAAGCGGCGCGGATCGACGAAGCGCAGTTCGCGGCCGGACTGGAGGGTGGCGATCAGGTGCGTGTGGAGCGGGAGGGGGATCTTCGGGTCGGCCACCAGAAGGCGGCCTGTCATGCCAAGGTGAATCAGCCATTGGACGGCGGTGCCATCTGCGCGCTGGAGGTCACAGACGATGGTCTTGCCCACGCGATGCACACGGAGGATTTTGCTTCCGGTCAGGGTGGCTTCCACGTCTTCACGCGGGGACTTGAAGGGCTGCGGCTTATCGCTCATCCATATGCTGCGGATGGAGTCGCCCTGCACGTGCGCATTGACGCCGTTGGCGATGGTCTCGACTTCGGGGAGTTCGGGCATGTCCACATCAGAGTACAGCGTCCGCACGCCAGGCGTGTTATCTGTCGGCGAGGATTTTTTCGTGCGCAAAGGTATGACCCATTTGCCGAATGGAATGGCCCATTCGACGCATTTGTGAAGCGGTAATTCTCTCTACAATCGTTGATTGAATAGCTGTAGGGGGAATTATGTCTGGTGAAGAGCCGGTGGACTTTCAGTTTCTTGCGGAGAACAGCGCAGACATCATCTGCCGCGTCGATCCAATAGCGCATAAATTGATATACGTCTCTCCGTCCAGTCTTCGCATTCTGGGATGGGCGCCAGAGGAGATGGTTGGCACCGGGCCGGAAGACCTGGTCATCGCGGAGGATCTTCCCAAGCTCTTCGAAGCAGTTGCTCGTGCCAATGTATCCGACGCGGAGACTAA
>DASWOP010000162.1:0-28648 GCA_036404255.1 Acidobacteriaceae bacterium
AAAGGATCTTCTTCTCTGCCAGTGACGCGAAGTACATCAGGATTTGTTTTGAGAGTGGCGGCATGCCGTCAAAGGAAAAGGAAGCATGGCAAAGATACAGGCAGACGAAATAACCGAGCTACTCCGCCAGCAGATTGAGAACTACGAGCAGCGCGTTCAGGTCGACGAAGTCGGCACTGTGATCTCACTCGGCGACGGTATCGCCCGAGTCCACGGCCTCGACAAGGTCATGGCCGGCGAACTCATCGAGTTTCCCCACGGCATCGCCGGTCTCGCCATGAACCTGGACGAGTCCGAAGTCGGCGCCGTCATTCTCGGCGACTACACCGAGATCAAGGAAGGCGACCAGGTCAAGCGCACGGGCAAGATCATGTCCGTGCCTGTGGGCAAGCAGCTCATCGGCCGCGTTGTGAACGCGCTCGGCCAGCCGATCGACGACAAAGGCCCCATTGACACACCGGACTTCCTGCCCGTTGAGCGCATCGCTCCCGGCGTCATCGCCCGTCAGGGTGTGAAGGAAGCCATGTACACCGGCATCAAGGCGATTGACGCCATGATCCCGATTGGCCGCGGACAGCGCGAGTTGCTCATTGGTGACCGCCAGACCGGCAAGACCGCCGTCGCTCTGGACACCATCATCAACTCGGCGAAGAACAACCTCATTTGCATCTACTGCGCCATCGGGCAGAAGCGCTCGTCCGTCGCGCAGGTTGTGCAGACGCTGGAAAGCTACGGCGCTATGGCATACACCATCGTCGTCGCCGCTACCGCCTCAGAGCCTGCGCCCATGCAATATCTTGCGCCCTACGCCGCTACCGCCATGGGTGAATACTTCCGCGACAATGGCATGCACGCGCTGGTGATCTACGATGATCTCTCCAAGCACGCCGCCAGCTACCGCGAAATCTCGCTCCTGCTCCGCCGTCCGCCAGGGCGCGAAGCGTACCCCGGCGACGTCTTCTATCTCCACTCGCGTCTGCTGGAGCGCTCCGCCAAGATGAACGATGCACACGGCGGTGGTTCACTGACTGCGCTTCCCATCATCGAGACCCAGGCGGGCGACGTTTCGGCTTACATTCCGACGAACGTCATCTCCATCACCGATGGCCAGATCTTCTTCGAGACCGATCTCTTCAACGCCGGTGTCCGCCCCGCGGTCAACGTCGGCCTCTCGGTCTCGCGTGTCGGTTTCGCCGCAGCGATCAAGGCCATGAAGCAGGTTGGCGCCACGCTGAAGCTCGACCTCGCGCAGTATCGCGAGTTGGCCGCCTTCTCGCAGTTTGGTTCCGATCTGGATAAGGTCACGCAGCAGCAACTCAGCCGCGGCAGCCGCCTCACAGAGCTGCTGAAGCAGCCGCAATTCCAGCCCCTACCCCCCGAGAAGCAGATCGCCCTCCTCTTCGCCGGCGTCAACGGCTTGCTGGACGAGGTTGAAGTTGCCGATTTGCGCGCCTTTGAAGATGGCTACTATCCGTTCCTCGAGGGGACGCACGCTGATGTTCTGACAGACATCGCGACCAAGAAAGCTCTCGATGATGACCTGCGCAAGCGGCTCACCGACGCCATTAACGAATACAAGCAGATCTTCCTCGCGGAGCATGCGAAGAAATAACTTTAGTTTTGTCATTCCGTAGCGAAGGAATCTGCTTCTCTACCGCAACAGTTTTTAGATTTGTCATTCTGAGCGCAGCGAAGAATCTCAAGAGCTCAGAGCAGCAAAGAGCAACAAGGACGATATGGCAAACGTACTTGATCTTCGTCGACGCATCCGCAGCGTAAAGAACACGCGGCAGATCACCAAGGCCATGAAAATGGTCTCGGCCGCCAAGCTGCGCCGCGCCCAGGAACGCGCCATGGCCGCGCGTCCGTATGCGCGCATGCTTGGCAATGTGCTGCAGTCGCTGGTCCGCCGGACAGATGTCTACAACGATGCGGGCGACGTCGTGAATCCGCTGCTCGTCTGCCGTGAAGAGAAGAACATTCTTGTCCTCGTCGTCTCCGGCGACAAGGGCTTTGCCGGTGCCTTTAACTCCAACATCATCAAGGCCGCGCAGGCACTCATCGACGACCGCATCTCCAAAGGGCAGAATGTCGATGTCGAGCCGGTTGGCCGCAAGGCGCGCGATCTCTACCGCCGCCGCTATCCCGATGCGGTCTACGAGACCACCAGCGAGCAGTATGACAACGATCTCGCTACGCACAACGAGACCATCCGCAAGCGTACGCAGCCCATCGAAGTCACCGGCGATCATCCCGGCATCCTGCTCAAGCTCATCTACGACGAGGTCAACGCTCTCTCCAACACCATCGTCGAGCGCTACGAACGTGCAGAGATCGATGCTGTCTACCTCGTCTTCAACGAGTTCAAGTCGGTCATCTCACAGCGCATCGTTGTAGAGAAGCTTCTCCCCATCCGTCAGGTCGGTGAGCGCGATGTAACCGTCGCCGAAGAGATGACGCAGGAAGAGCGGGAGCAGGCCGCCCACGCAGCCGAGACCTCCGGCATCGCCATTGACGAGCCTGCGGAGACCGTTGCGGCCGAAGAGGCGAAGAAGTTCGGCACGGCAGAGGTCGAATACATCTACGACCAGCCGCCCGCGCATATCTTCCGCCGTCTGCTGCCGCGCTACATTGCGACCCAGGTCTTCCATTCCATGCTGGAGTCGGTTGCCGCTGAACACGCCGCGCGCATGACCGCCATGGATGCAGCCACAAATAACGCCGGCGACATGATTGACGCGCTTTCACTCACCATGAATCGCGTCCGTCAGGCAGCTATTACCAAGGAAATTATCGAAATCGTGAGCGGCGCAGCTGCTCTGTAACTGAAGCGAGAAGGATTATGGCCAATAACGAACCGAATATCGGAAAAGTAATCTCCATCAGCGGCCCTGCGGTCGACGTGCAGTTCGAAGAAGCCAATATGCCGCCGATCTACCAGGCGCTACGCATCACCAGCGAGGGCTTCAACGTGCCCACGCCGCTGAACGTCGTCGTCGAAGTACAGCAGCATCTCGGCGAAGGCCGCGTCCGCTGCGTCGCCATGACGGCCACCGAAGGCATGGTCCGCGGCATGAAGGCGACTGACACCGGCGCCTACATCACCGTTCCCGTGGGCCGCGAGACCCTCGGTCGCGTGCTCAACGTGCTCGGTGAGCCCGTTGACGAACTCGGCCCGGTCAACGCCAAGGTCCACATGCCTATCCACCGGCAGGCGCCCTTGTTTGACGAGCAGTCCACCACGGAAGAGATGTTCGAGACCGGCATCAAGGTCATCGATCTCATTCAGCCATTTCTCAAGGGTGGCAAGATCGGCCTCTTCGGCGGCGCTGGCGTGGGCAAGACCGTCGTCATCCAGGAGCTCATCAACAACGTCGCCACCAAGCACGGCGGTTTCTCCGTCTTCGCCGGCGTTGGCGAACGCACCCGCGAGGGCAACGATCTCTGGAATGAGTTCCAGGAGTCCGGCGTGATCGATCTCAAGGATCTGCCGAAGTCCAAGGCTTCGCTGATCTACGGCCAGATGACCGAGCCTCCAGGGGCCCGTCTCCGCGTCGCGCTCACCGGCCTCACCGTCGCCGAGCACTTCCGCGATGAAGAAGGCGCGGACACGCTGCTCTTCATCGACAACATCTTCCGCTTCACCCAGGCCGGTTCTGAGGTCTCCACGCTGCTCGGCCGTATGCCGTCTGCCGTCGGTTACCAGCCCAACCTTGCTACTGAAATGGGCGAACTGCAGGAGCGCATCACTTCGACCAAGAAGGGTTCCGTCACCTCGGTGCAGGCCGTCTACGTCCCCGCGGACGATCTTACCGATCCTGCGCCGGCCACGACTTTTGCTCACCTGGACGCAACCACCGTGCTCTCGCGTCCGCTGTCTGAGCTCGGCATCTACCCGGCCGTCGATCCTCTGGCCTCCACCTCGCGCATCCTCTCGCCGCGCATCATCGGTCAGGAGCACTACGATGTGGCCCAGGGCGTGAAGCGTATTCTACAGCGCTACAAGGACCTGCAGGACATCATCAACATTCTCGGTATTGACGAACTCTCTGACGAAGACAAGATCACCGTCTCCCGCGCGCGCAAGGTGCAGCGTTTCCTCTCGCAGCCCTTCCACGTGGCAGAGATCTTCACAGGCATCCCCGGTGCCTACGTCAAGATCGAAGACACCATCCGCAGCTTCAAGGAGATCATCGAAGGCAAGCACGATGCGATCCCCGAGCAGGCTTTCTATCTGAAGGGTGGCATCGAAGACGTTCTCGCCGCCGCCGAGAAGATGAAGCAAACAGCATAGGCTTACACTTGTCATTCCACCGGGAAGCGAATCTGCTTTCCGCGGAATGACAAAGGAAAGAAACAATGGCAGAAGCAGCAACACAAACCGGTCTTCTCAGCGTTCGTCTGGTCACGCCGGACCGTATCCTGCTGGACGCGACGGCAGAGGCGGTCGAGCTGCCCTCCGCGAGCGGCTATCTTGAAGCGCTCTACGGCGCCGCTCCTCTGCTGGCAGAGCTTGGCGCCGGCGAAGTCCGCCTGCATGGCGGCACATCGAACAACCAGAAATTCTTTGTCGCGTGGGGGTTTGTCGAAGTCCTCCCCGAGCGTGTCACCATCCTCGCCCAGACGGCCCTGCTGCCCAGCGAGATTCAGCCGGATGAAGCCCGTGCAGAGCTCGCCGCCGCCGAAAAACTCTGGCAGGAAGCCGGCGACGACGCCCACAAGTACGACGAAGCCAACGCTCTTACCCGGCAGGCCGAAGAAAAACTCGCCAGCGCCGAACATAAATCCAGCTAGCACTATACAAAGCTTCTTCAACACAAAGGCCTCGCTCATCCGCGAGGCCTTTGTGTTGTCTATTGAAAATAGCAAGACAAAGAACATGTCTTGCTGCCAACTTTATGCTCAGCATGGGCAGGATTAGTTCCGTCTGAAGATGCTTGATGCAATCGCACAGGGCCCGAACATTCGGGGCATCTGTAGGGACCTTCTTGCCGCATTGCCTCTGCAATTGGTACAGATACCCAATCGAATTTGCGAGTAGGACCCTCGCCTATCCATTTCTGAAGTTGAACAACTTGCATGGTATATCCCCTTTGGGCCTGAACTCAGGTTATTAAGGTGATACGACGGAAGCTAAGGCTTATTTGCTATAGCCACTGCGCCAGCCTCTTCCGCATCACAGCCATCGCTTCATCGCTCTCATCCACCAGCAGAAAATCCCGTCCGTTTCGTGCCGCTGCTTCGCCCGTGGTTCCGCTGCCGGCAAAAAAATCCAGCACCAGCTCGCCCGGCTGCGAATGCACCTTCACAATCCGCTCCAGCACACCCAGAGGCTTCTGCGTTGCGTAGCCGGTCTTCTCTTTACCCGTCGGAGAAACGATCGTGTGCCACCACACATCCGTCGGCGTCTTGCCGCGCGCTGCCTTCTCCGCGCCCACCAGCCCCGGAGCCATATATGGAATGCGGTCGCACTCGTCCAGGTTGAACGTGTACTGCTCCGGATTCTTCGTGTACCAGAGAATATTGTCGTGCTTCGCCGGCCAGCGTTTCTTCGCGCGCGCGCCGTAGTCATACGCCCAGATGATCTCGTTCTGGAAACACTCGCGACCGAAGATCTCGTCCAGCATCACCTTGCAGTAGTGGACCTCGCGGTAATCGATGTGGAAGAAGAGTGACCCTGCCGGAGCAAGCACACGATACGCCTCTTCCATCCGCGGCCGCAGAAATCCCAGAAAATCGTCGAAGCTATCGGCGTAGCTCGTGCCGGAGATCTTCTCCGTCCGGTACCGTTGCCCCTTGAATCCCGTACGGTCGCCCGCGTCGTCGCGCACCGTCTTCATCTGCGTCCGCGCCTGCCTGCGTCCCGTGTTGAACGGTGGATCGATGTAGATCAGCGGCACTGACTCCGCTGCCAATCCGCGCAACACCTCAAGATTATCGCCCTGCACAATACGTCCCAAGCCCGCTCCATTCGCTTCCATTGGATTCACCGAGTATCGCATCCTGCTTCGCCCGCGTCACGTCACACCCTCTTCCTCTCATCCCACCACTGCTGGCAAAACTACTATTTCGTGATCCCCGTCACAATGCTGCCGGAAAATATTTCGCTCCCTGCTGCGGGTTCTATATTCCGCCTGTTATATTTCTTGTCCGAGAGGAAGACCATGCCACAAGAGCTCTATTACGAAGACTTTGTTCCGGGCCAAAAGTTCCAGTCCGCTTATAGCGTCAAGGTCAGCGCACAGGAAATTAAGGAGTTCGGTCAAAAGTACGATCCGCAACCGTTCCATCTCGATGTTGAGGCGGGCGCCAATTCATTCTTTAACGGTCTGGCCGCCAGCGGCTGGCTCACTGCGGCAATCGTCATGCGCATGCGCGTGGATACCATCCACGTTGTCGGCGGCATGATCGGTGCCGGTGTGGATGAGATTCGCTGGACCACTCCCGTTCGTCCGGGCGACAGCCTGCGCAGCGAGTGCGAGATCGTCAGCGTCCGCCACTCCCGCACTCGCCTCGTCTATGGTGTGGTCAAGCTTTCCAGCCTCACCTACAACCAGCGGAATGAAGTCGTAATGCGCAGCGTGGTCAACTTCCTCGCCCCCCTGCGCGCCAAGGCTGAGCAACTCAAGAGTCCAGTGCAGACCGCGTCTCCCACCTTCGCCTGAGCTGGCATTGAACCGGTCGCCCCACATCTCGTAGCGGAGATGTGGGAGCTCCCTGTCTCTGCCGCGAACACCCCAAATTCCACACCGCACCGGCGTATCCTAGAGATATGCGCATGACCGTGCTCGCCTCCGGCTCCAAGGGCAACTGTACGGTTGTCTCGAGCAGCCGCACGCGTATCCTCGTCGATGCCGGCCTCTCCTGTCGCGAACTCCTCAAGCGCATGGCTGCCGCCGGCGAAGATTCCTCCACGCTGAACGCCGTTCTGATCACCCACGAACATCAGGACCACGTAGCTGGCCTTGGCGTGCTCGCGCGCAAGCTCAAAATCCCCGTCTACATCACCGAACCCACGCACCGCGCCTGGGTCCGCATGCTCACACCGCGCACCACCATGACCTACTCGCAGTGGATGGAGCAGCGCCAGCAGGAGCGTGCCGTAGCCGCAGCCGATCTCGCCGCCCGTGAAGCCATGGGCCCCGGCACGGGTGACGTCATCGAGCAAATCTTCGCTGAGTCCGACGCCGAGATTGCCGAGGAAGCTGCCAAATCTCCAGTCGCCACTGCCGTAGTCGTGGAGCAGCTCAGCGCTCCCATCGCCGAGCAGCCTGCTGCCCGTACCACCGCCACGCCTACCTATCTGCCCGCGGTGGAGCACTTTTGTGCCGGAGTCAACTTCTCCATCGGCGACATTGCCATCGCGCCCTTCACCATTCCGCATGATGCTGCCGATCCCTGCGGCTTCGTCTTTGAGTCCGAAGGCATCCGCATCGGCATCGCAACTGATCTCGGCTATGTCCCGTCCAATGTGAAACAGGCGCTTCGCCGCTGCAACATCCTCATGCTGGAGTCAAACCACGATCTGGAGATGCTGCGCGATGGCCCGTATCCCTGGTCCGTCAAGCAGCGCGTCATGTCCCGCGTCGGCCATCTCTCCAACGAAGCTGCCAGCCAGTTCCTCGAAGAGGAGTACGACGGAGCCGCCGCGTACATCATCCTCGCGCATCTCTCCGAGAGCAACAATCTGCCCTCGCTGGCCCGCATTGCGGCAGAGAACGCTCTGGCGAACCACATGCGCCTGCTAGGCAACAAACTCCTCCTGGCGGAGCAGGGAACGCCCACCGAATCGATTCATATCTAGCCAATGTTTCGTTTGCGTCCCCTCCCGCCCAGGTCACCTCACGTGGGCAGCGAGGCGAAAATGAGCATCGCGGGGCTCAAACTTCAGCCGGGGAACCTTTCTATCAACCGTGGCAAGGGAGAGATTTTTCCTTTATTCTTTTATTTCAATAGTTTACGGAGGAAGCTACAGGAGCGGTCTCTTTTTCCTCAGTCGCGATTTTTAGCAAATTTGAACCCTATCAGTAGTAAACTAAGTCTATTAATCCTATGTTCACGAAGCAATCCATCACGGACAATCCCTGCACAGATCAAATTGTTGGGGATATCCTTTCCAGCTGGCGATATGACATCTCGGGCCTCAGCCCTGAGATGGGCAAAGACTACGAGCAGCATCTTGCCGAGTGTTCTCACTGCCGGACACGCCAGAAACTACATCGCAATATCGATGTCTTCCTGATTACGCTCACCACATTTTCCGTCGTCGCGTTTATTCTTGCGATCGCCGTGATTCGCCACGAAGCAACGCTGCGCGCATGGTCGCTGGCCCTGCAGATTCATCAGGTCACCCTCGCGCTTAGCCTTGAAACGGTTGCAGTTGTTGGGCTTCTGCTCTCTGTGCTGGCGTGGATTCTGGTCGCCATTGCCACCCCGGCCCCCGGTTATCTCAACGGTATTCTCCACGAGCATCAGGAGTACCGCGAGCGGCACAAGCACGCTGCATAAATTTCACGCTGCTGAATTTATAGTACAAATTTTTTATCGCATCAAAAAAGCCTCCGTGAGCGGAGGCTTTTCGTTTGTTCATAAATCTGTAGTAGCGGCACCTACCAGATGATCTGCCGCGTCAGTTCGCCCACACGCCCCACGTGGTGGCTCACACACCATCGCCGCAGGTCATTTGCAATCTTCTCCGTCGCCCGCGGATCGGCATAGCTCGCTGTTCCTACCTGTACCGCTGTTGCCCCGGCCAGCAGAAACTCCACCGCATCTTCGGCCGTCAGAATGCCGCCCATTCCCACAATCGGTATCGTCACGGCCTTCGAAGCCTCATACACCATGCGTACCGCGATCGGCTTGATCGCTGGCCCGCTCAGTCCGCCGGTTCCATTCGCAATACGCGGCTTCCGCGTCTCCACGTCAATCGCGAGCGCCAGGAACGTATTCACCATCGAGATAGCATCCGCGCCCGCGTCCTGTGCCACCCACGCCATGTGAGCAATATTGGTCACGTTGGGCGAAAGCTTCACCATCACCGGCCGTTTGGACTCCGCCTTCACCGCCTGCACCAGACCGCGCAGCAGATCGCTGTCCGTGCCAAATACTGCGCCGCCGTGGCTGGTATTCGGGCACGATGCGTTGATCTCATACATCGCCACGCCGTCCACCGCATTCAGCACGCGCACCACGGCCAGGTAATCTTCCACCGTGTAGCCGAAGACATTCACAATCACTTTAGCTTTGGTTGTTCGCGAAATGCGTTGCAGCACCGGCAGTCGCTTGGCGATGAACGCCTGCACGCCCATATTCTGCAGGCCGATGGAGTTCATCATGCCGGCCGCAGTCTCAATGATGCGTGGCGCTGGATTTCCCGGCATTGGCGTCATGGACAGGCCCTTGGTTACAAAGCCGCCCAGGCGCGCCATATCCACGATCTCTTCAAACTCGGTGCCGTAGCCAAACGTGCCACTGGCAGCGATCACCGGGTTGGTGAACTCCACCCCCGCAACGCTCACGCGCATGTCAGGCCCGTGCCCAATCTTTTCCTGAACCATATCTGTATCGTATCGCGCCGCAATCGCAGCCGTGTGAATTGCGGTGTTGTGTCGCCATGTGGCGACCGTCTTTGTTTCTGCGCGCAACGCGCGCCCTTCGCCATCCGCGCAGGACCTAATGAATGCGGAAGACGAATCCTGTGCTGATGCTCAACAGGTGCGAAGCAGGGATCGTGACGTTGTAGTACCCGAAATTCGCGCTGTTGATCGTCGTCAGCGTGCTGTAGCCCACTTCCGCGATGCGCCAGTCGATATGTTTATGGATCTTGTAATCCACGCCGGCAAATATCTCCGGCTGTGCCTTTGAGGTGTGGCGCGGCGAGTGTGCCGAGCGCGATCTTCCCCAGCCGATTGCCGGCTCAATATAAAACTTGTACGGCGCTTCAAAGGGTTGCGCTGTAAGCCGTACACCGAGCGAGAAGGTGTTCAGGCTCGCGCCGTTGCCATGCAGAATGGCGTCGCGCACATCCATACCCAGCCCGAGCTTGGAGGCATGCTGGAAGTCATGGTAGCCGCCCAGGTTCACACCATAGAACATCTGTGACGTGGCGCCCTCTCCGAGAAACGCGATTGGCCCCGTATCTGCCACCGAATTGCTCACGCGGACGGCGACCGGGTTCAGGTAAAGGCCTGTCTGGGCCTGCGCAGTGATGCTGAGCAGAACGAACGCGAGCGGAAGAACGAAGAACCGCAATTTCATGAATATCCTTAGAACGTGAACAGCCAAAGTTGTAATGCCGGTCCCGATGGCAGTGCCATCCTGGACGGGCTTTGCGGCTGGAGCCTGAAATCTCTTCTGCGAGGCGCAAGCGCCTTATTCCAGAAGGGCTCTTCGCGGCATCTGTTATATCTTCGATGCTACCATTCCACGCCCTAACCCTGCTCGCCGCAGTTGCCTTTGCTCCCTCCGAAGGGCAGCATCCTACGCGCAGAACCGATTAGAATAAAGATCATGCTCGACTTAGCCTTTGTCCGTACCAACCTCGCGTTGGTTGAAGAAAAACTCCGCAGCCGCGGAGCCGATCCAGCCACCATCCTCGGCGACTTCAAGCAACTCGATGAAGCCCGCCGCGCCGCCGTTACCGAGAGCGAATCGCTCCGCGCCGCCCAGAAGAAGATCTCCGAGCAGGTCGGCCAGGCCAAGCGCACCGGCGCAGATGCCACCGCGCTCATTGAAGAATCCAACGTCCTCAAGGCCAAAATTGAAGCCGCCGCCGCCGCGCTTGCCGCCGCTGAGGCCGCTCACCGGACCATTCTGGAGAGCATCCCCAACCTGCCGCACGAATCCGTCCCCGTCGGCAAGTCGGAGCATGACAACGCCGAAGTAAAGAAGTGGGGAACTCCGCCCACCTTCGACTTTGCCCCCAAGCCCCACTGGGAGCTCGGTGAAGCCCTCGGTATCCTCGACTTCAACCGCGCCGCCAAGATCTCCGGCGCCCGCTTCGTCGTTCACTACGGCCAGGGAGCACGCCTCGAGCGCGCCCTGGCCAACTACATGCTCGACCTGCACACCGGCAAGCATGGCTACACGGAAGTTCTGCCGCCCAACCTGGTCAACTCCAACTCGCTCTACGGCACTGGCCAGCTCCCCAAATTCGCTGCCGACCTCTTCCGCTGCGAAGACGGCGAGCCCTTCGTCCCCGGCGTCTACCGCGAGAACGACCACTGGCTCATCCCCACCGCCGAGGTCCCCGTCACCAATCTCTTCCGCGATGAGACCCTCGACGAGTCGCAGCTTCCCATCTCCTTCTGCGCCTACACCCCCTGCTACCGGTCAGAGGCGGGCAGCTACGGCAAAGACGTGCGCGGCATGATCCGCCAGCACCAGTTCCAGAAGGTCGAACTGGTTAAGTTCACCAAGCCGGAAGACTCCTACGCCGAGCACGAAAAGCTCACCGCCAACGCCGAAGCCGTCCTCGAAACCCTCGGCCTGCCGTACCGCCGCATGCTCCTCTGCACGGCAGATATGGGCTTCTCTTCGGCCAAGACCTACGATCTGGAAGTCTGGCTACCCGGGCAGAACCTCTACCGCGAGATCTCCTCCTGCTCGAACTTCGAGAGCTTTCAGGCCCGCCGCGCCAACATCCGCTACCGCCCCGCCGGGGCGAAGAAGAGCGAACTGCTGCACACCCTCAACGGCAGCGGTCTTGCCGTTGGCCGCACCTACCTCGCCATCCTCGAAAACCATCAGCAGGCCGACGGCACCATCCGCATCCCCGACGCTCTCGTGCCCTACATGAACGGCGCCACCACGATCACGAAGCAGGTGGCTCGATGACTTCTACCCACCCAGAGAGGTATTCTTTCTTACAATGAACATTCTCCGGCGCTACTTCTACTGGACCTACGAGCGCGGCGACTTTCACTACGACGTGATGGTCACGTTCATCCTTGCGTTCA
This sequence comes from Acidobacteriaceae bacterium, assembly GCA_036404255.1. Taxonomy (GTDB): domain Bacteria; phylum Acidobacteriota; class Terriglobia; order Terriglobales; family Acidobacteriaceae; genus JARLFX01. Next base: position 11,958 of record DASWOP010000162.1, read on the forward strand.
TCTTCGTCACACCGCATCTGTGGAACTACAAAGACACGCCTGCGGTCACCATCCCCCTCCAAGCCAGCCAGGTGCTGGTCAAGGCAGAGGGTACGGCCGACCTGACCTTCGAGGTCCGCGCCGCCGATCTTTCTGGTGCGAATACTCCCGCGGAGCAGAATGAAGCTATCCTGCGCGTGATCGAGCCTATCTCCGGCACGGTCGAGATTGAGCGGACAGAGCCCATCCTCGATGCCAACCGCCACGTCGTCGCCTACAAGGTCTGGGTCACCCACTAAATCCCGAAATCGCGCCTAATTCCTTCTCCCCGCGCGCAACCTTTCCCCGCATATGCCATTCAAGTTAAGTATGAAGGTTATGAAAACCCGTATGAAGATTCGTCATTCTGAGCGCAGCGAAGAATTTCACCCTACCGCAAACCCGTCCCGCGGCGGCGGCCAGCTCTTCCGTTCCTTCGCCAGTGCTCTCATACTCTTCGTCCTGATCGCTCTGGCGCTCCCCGCCCGCGCCGCCTCGGCAGACCTCGATAAGGTTCTCCGCCAGATGGACACTGCCAGCGCCCAGTTCAAATCCGCGCAGGCCGACTTCCGCTGGGATCAGTACACCGTCGTGGTGCAGTCTACTGATACCCAGACCGGCACCATCTACTTCAAGCGCACCGGTGCGGGCAGCAAATCCACGCAGATGGCCGCGCAGATCCGTCAGTTGAATGGCAAGAACGATTCCAAGACGGTCGTCTACGATGGCCAGCAGCTCCAGCTCTACCAGCCGCGCATCAACCAGATCACCTACTTCTCCCCCGGCTCCAACAAGGACCAGTACGAGAGCTTCCTCACCCTCGGCTTTGGCGGTAGTGGCAAAGACCTGCAATCCAGTTGGGACATCACCTTCCTCGGCTACGAGACGCTGAAGGACGGCGGGCAGAACGTCCAGACGGCCCATCTTCAGTTGGTGTCGAAGCAGGCGAGCGTGCGCAACATGTTCAGCAAGATCTCCATTTGGGTTGATCCCACGCGCGGCGTCTCACTCAAGCAGATATTCACGGAACCCAGCGGCGACTCGCGCACGGCCTTCTACTCCGGCATCCGCGTAAACGCGCCGATCGATTCCGGCGCATTCACGATCAAAGCCCCGGGAAACGTCACCAAAGTCCGCCGCTAGGCTCTTCCTTGTCACAAACCCGCGAGCAGAACGATCCCGCCAGCACAAACGCCAGCGGCAGGAACTCCAGTGTGTACCGCTCCTCGGCGTTATCCATCGTCATCAGCAGCAGCGACCGCATCACCACATACGCCAGCATCGCGTAGATTACGATCAACTGCTCGCGCGGAAGCCGCCTGCATGCCGCCCATGCCCCCAGCCCGGCTGCGGCAAAATAGAAGAAGTTCAGCACTGCGTAGCCCAGCGCAAACACCGTCTGTGCCGGATGCTTTTTATACTGCCACCACTCCAGCGCCACCGGCAGAATCTCGGTTCGCGGCCGCAGCAGCATATTCACCAGCCGCGCCACGGGCAAGACCAGGTAATACCTCATAGGATTCGCCCGTTTCCGGGCATCCGCCAGCAGTTGGAACCGGTAATCCATCTCCGGCGTCAGCGTCGTGGTCTGGTTGTAATCGCGCAGCAGCTTATCGGTTGCATCGTACTGCTCGTCATTGTCAAAAGCCCGCGTCGGAATATCCTCAATCTGGATCTCCGCTTCATTCATATTCCAGAACACATCTTCGGTAGACGCGAAATCGATACCCCAGCTCCGGTACCAGTGGTTGAACCCGTAGGTCACCATCTCGCCGGGATCGGTGGCATAGCGTGGCGCCAGCGGCTCAATCACGTGGAACTGGTGCAGATTGCGATACGTCCACGGCACCAGCGGCGCCAGGATCGCCAGGCACAGCACAATGGTGATCCCGGCAGCGTTCGCCTTCGTAGCCGGCGGATCCTCCTCCCGCTCGCGATGGTGCCATGCCAGCAGCGCTACCGCAGGCACCACAGCAGCCGCCAGCAGCCCGCCATCGGGCCGCAGCAGGATCGCATAGGCCAGCGCACCCGCCATCATCCAGAAGAAGCGGTCCAGCCCCAGAGCGGCGCCATTCGCCGCTGTACGCCAGCGAGTCAGCGCATAGAATGCCAGCGCAATGCAGAACAGCGTAGGCGTCTCCGTCAGCGCGGTCGCCACGTAGTTCGCGGTGAAGGGGCAGAGCGCCGCCAGCCATAGCGTCCACACGCCCGCCTGCCGTCCCCACAGCCGTGCCGCGGTTCCAGCCGCCAACGCGCAGGTGCCAAGATCGAGAGCACACTGCACCAGCATCACCGCGCGGTAGTGTTCCATACCAAAGGTCTTGAAGCACGCCACGAGGAACAGCGGATATCCCGGCAGCCGCAGCAGGGTAGGCGTCACGCCGCTGCTGCGGTTCAGCCCAAAAACGCCATGCTGTAGCAAATTCTTGGCGATGTCGCCATAGAGGAGGGAATCGCCCTGCGTCTGCCCATAAAAATGCACAAAGACCAGCCGCAGCACAAGCCCGGCTGCCAGCGCAGCGGCGAGTTGAGCCCATCCCACAATGGGTTTGGCGACGTACCTGGATGTGCCTTGCATCTTTTCAGAATCATATCCGCAAATGCCGGACTCGTTGTCCAATTCTTTCCCACGCCACCAACTCCGGTCATACCCCTTGCGGCATCTCGCTTGTCCGCCCAACACCGGCCGCTCTGCGCGTTACCCCGTTGACTCAGCGCATGCTACTGCTTACGATGCCATAGAGACCGCAACGTAAACGCATGATAGAGAAGCCCGTTTTTTATGATCCCCAACGAAAGCGCTGGAAGCGGTTTCGCCGCGTCACCGACCTCACGGCCGTCGGCGCGTCTATCATCTTCATTCTCTTTGTCGTGCGCGTTCTGCAGACGCATCCCCTGAAAGAGCTTCTGCTCCCCACGCAGAAGTTCAACTACCGCGCCGTCAAGGATGAAAATCCGAAGAAGCTCCACCGCGCCCCCCATCGCAAGACGGACAAGAAGCCCTCTGAAATCCAGCTGAACTCCGGCGAAGGCGTGCGCGCCGCCTACTACGTCGATTGGGACGCAGCAAGCTACTCCTCGCTCAAGCAGCACATCTCGCAGATTGATATCCTCTTTCCGGAATGGCTCCACGTCGTCTCGCCCGATGGCGGCCTCATCTCCTACACCATCGACAATCGCCCCTTCCCGGTCGTCGATCGCAACGGCGTCCACGATGTCGACCATCAGAATAAGGTCATCAAGACCATCACCAACGCCAGGGTCGACACCGAAATTTTCCCGCTGGTCAATAATTATGACCCGGTCAAGGGCATGTTCCTGCCCGGCGTAGGCGACTTTCTCTCCAGCGCCGATGCGCGCGCCAACTTCATCCGCCAGGTCGACCGTTTTCTCGCGGAGAACCCCAGATACCACGGCCTCTCCGTCGATTTTGAGGAGATCCCCCTCGCCGCTCAGCCTGGCTACAAGCTGCTGCTGCAGGCGCTCTACTCAGACTTCCACGCACGCCATCTGCGCCTCTATATCAACACGCCCGTCGGCGACAATGACTACGACATCAAGTTCATGGCAGCCAACTCAGACGGTCTGCTCATGATGAACTACGACGCGCACTCGGCAGAGGGCGGGCCAGGCGCCATCGCCCCGCAGAAGTGGTTTGTAGACAATCTCAAGCTCATTCTCAAGGATGTTCCCAAAGAGAAGCTCATCTGCGCCATCGGCAGCTATGGCTACGACTGGACCATGCCGCTTCCGCCGCATCCTGACCCCAAACATCCCCACAGAAAGATCAAGTTCGATTCCAACAAGGTTCTGAGCGCCAACAATCTCTCCACCCAGGAAGCCTGGCAGGAAGCCTCCGACTCCGAGGCCGAGATCTCGCTCGATCCCAAGACCCTCAACCCCCATTTCGCCTACGACGATAACGATGCCCACGTCCGCCATCAGGTCTGGATGCTGGATGCCGTCACCGTCATGAACGAGATGCGTGCCGCCCGCGACCTCGGCATCCAGACCTTCGCCCTCTGGCGTCTCGGCTCAGAGGATCAATCGCTCTGGAAGATCTGGGATAAGCCTCAGGCCGCCGACCCCGACAACGACCTCAACGTCATTCCTCCCGGTGCGGACGTTGATACCGAAGGAGACGGCGATATCCTCCGCGTCGTCAAGCGTCCTCAGGTCGGCCAGCGCACGGTGGAGATGGATGATGCGGACAACTTCGCGGTCGACGAGACCATGGTCAAGTATCCGCTCTCCTACACCCTCCAGCAGTACGGATACGACCCCAAACGCGTCGCCATCACCTTTGATGACGGCCCGGACCCAACCTGGACCCCGCTCATCCTCGACATCCTCAAAAAGTACGGCGTTAAAGCCACCTTCCTCCTGATCGGCGAGACCGCAGAAAACAATGTCGAGCTCATGCGCCGCATTATCCGCGAAGGCCATGAGATCGGCAACCACACCTTCACCCATCCAGACATCAGCGAAATCTCTAACCGCCAGATGGAGGTGCAGCTCAACCTCACCGAGCGCCTCTTCGCCGCCAAGCTTGGGGTGGAGCCCGTCTACTTCCGCCCACCCTACTCCATCGATCAGGAGCCCGATACCAACGACCAGGCGGAGCCCGTAGACCGCGTACAGCAGATGGGCTACATCATCCTCGGCAACAAGATCGATACCGACGACTGGGACGAGCATCCCCGCAAGACGCCGCAGGAGATCACTGACTCCGTCTTCGCGCAGATCGCTGCAATGAAGGATAGGCCGTGGATGCGCGGCTCCATCATCCTCATGCACGATGGCGGCGGCAACCGTCAGCCCACCGTAGACGCGCTCCCTTTCCTCATCCAGGCTCTGCGCGCCCGCGGCTACCAGATCGTCCCCGTCTGCGAGCTCCTCGGCAAGACCCGTGCCGATACCATGCCGCCGCTCACCACGCGGCAGCGCTGGCAGGCACACGTTGACTCTCTCGCCTTCTCCGGCCTTGCCTTCTTCAATCACTTCGTCATCGCCGTCTTCTACGTCGGTGACGTTCTGATGAGCCTGCGCCTCATCCTCATTGGCCTCTTCGCTGTCATCGACCGCTTCCGCAAGCGCAAAAACTTCGCCGGGCCGGACTATCATCCCAGCGTCGCCGTCCTCATCCCCGCCTACAACGAGGAGAAGGTCATCGTCCGCACCATCCGCTCGGTCATGATGTCCTCCTACAAGAACATCCGCATCATTGTGATTGACGATGGTTCCAAAGACGCCACTGCCGAAGTCGCCCGCGCCGCCTACCCGGAAGAGATCGCCAGCGGCCGCCTGCTCGTCCTCACCAAGCCCAACGCTGGCAAAGCAGAGGCCCTCAACTACGCGCTCAATTACTTTGACGACGACATTTATGTCGGCATCGACGCAGACACCGTCATCGCGCACGACGCCGTCGCCCGCCTCGTCCCCCACTTTGCCAACCCTGCCATCGGAGCCGTCGCCGGCAATGCCAAGGTAGGGAACCGCGTCAACCTCTGGACGCGCTGGCAGGCCCTCGAATACATCACCTCGCAGAACTTCGAGCGCCGTGCCCTGGATCTCTTTGACGTCGTTATGGTCGTTCCAGGCGCCATCGGCGCCTGGCGCACCGCGCTCGTGAAGAAAGCCGGCGGTTATGCTGCCGATACCGTCGCCGAAGACGCCGACCTCACCATGAACCTGCTGGAGCAGGGCTACTCCGTCATCTACGAAGATCAGGCGCTTGCATTCACTGAAGCCCCCATCAACGCGGACGGCCTCAAGCGCCAGCGCTTCCGCTGGTCCTTTGGCATGCTGCAGGCCATCTTCAAGCACCGCGGAGCCATTGCGCGCCACCGCGCCATGGGGCTCTTCGCCTTGCCCAACATCCTCATCTTCCAGATCCTGCTGCCCTTGCTCTCGCCCTTCATCGATCTCTTCTTCCTCGCGGGCATCGTGCAGTACTTCGTAGACCGCCACTTCCACCCGGAGGCCGCTAGCGCCGCCAGCCTCTACAAGCTGCTGTCGTTCTTCCTCGCCTTTCTGCTGATTGATTTCGCCGCCTCCGCGCTGGCCTTCTCGCTGGAGCGCAAGCACCCAGCCAGCAAGGGCGATGCGTGGCTTCTGGCGCACATCTGGCTGCAGCGCTTCACCTACCGCCAGGTCTTCTCCATCGTCCTCTTCAAGACGCTAAAGCGCGCCATAGACGGCAAGCCCTTCAGTTGGGACAAGCTGGAGCGCACCGCCCACATGTCCGAATCCACTGACAACATCACCCGCGGTTCCTAGTGTGATGTCAGAAGTTCGTTGAACAAATCAGCAGGGTTGCCGTGTTGCAAATCCTTGAAAAGCAGATCTTCGCTGCTCGCAATGACAGAGCATATGGAGTGAACTTCTGACTCAGGACCGGCGTTCTCCTCCCAAACAAAAAGGCCACGGCAAATGCCGTGGCCTTTTTGTTTCTGTAAAAACTCTTTAGTGGAACCGGTACGCAACCCCGGCCGATATGACTCCCGGGTGCAGACCGTGCGGTGGGAAGCTCAACCAGGACTGTGCCTCATAGTCCACGACTCGCACATTCAGATACGGCTTGATCCGAATATCCATACCGCCGCCAAACGAATACATATTGTAAGCAAGGTTCGCGCTATTATGCGCATATTGGAAGACGCCGCGGCCCACCAGGAACTTCACGTACGGATTGAAGCGTCCCTTCACGTGCCACACATAGCGCGGCCCGATCTGGTAGGTCTTCTCGTACAGGTTCTCATTGGAGGGGTCGCTGCCTTCTTTTATGTAACGGAAATTGAATTCCGCGCCAATATGCTCACGGAAGTCGAAGGTTGTGTAGATGTACGGCCCATAGAAGTGGTGCGGGCTGTAATCCGGGTTTCCACCAGCGTATCCGCCACCCACCTGCAGTTCGCCGGCCCGCGTTTGAGTCGGCATTTCCTGGGCGCGCAGCAGTGGTGTCACGGTGGCCGTCAGGCAAAGCAGCATGAGTATTCTCTTCAGCACAAGCGACTCTCCTCGTAGTTCAACTCGCTCTGTTGAACGTCCGGGCCACGCAGCCCCATCCGTTCCGTCCAGCGTTCATCCAACATCAAAGCTCTGTTGCCTCGGGACCTACTGTCCCGGAGGTGTTGCCGCAGCCGGTGCCGTTGCTGGTGCCGTCTGGTCCGCCGGAGCAGTACCGGCTGGCGCCGTTGCCGGTGCCGCCTGATCTGCCGGTGTTGCCGTTCCCGTCGCCGGTGCAGCAGCCGCTGGGGCCGCCTGATCTGCTGGTGCTGCAGCTCCCGCCGGTGCCGCTGCCGGAGCAACAGGCGCCACGTAGTACGAAAGCTTCAGGTAGACCGGTGTCACTTCAAACGGCATCTTGTCACGCTCGCTCAACAGTGGTTCATAGCGGGCATGCAGTTGTACGACCTGATCCGTCCATGAATCCACCTTCAGGAAGCTGGAAAGCGGCATCGCTGCATTTTGAGTCAGGTCTTTCATATCCAGCTTGCCGCCCTTTGGAATCAGCGCGCCCATCCAGAACTGGTAATCTTTCTCGTTCTTGATCAGCGGATCGCCAATGATTGCCTCATTCAGCGACTTCAATGGCTTCACCCGTACTGCAAGCTGTTGCAGATACAGTCCGGGGTAGTTCAGCTTATCTTTGAACTCCGAGCCATTCAGCAGGTCCAGAGCCTTCTTGGCAGCAGCTTCGTTGTCGGAATCCGTATGATGCATCGGAATCCGCTGGAATGCCACCTTGTCCGGGAAGAGCAGCCGGTCATTGAAGGCAAACTTGGTATCCAGCCGGTGGCCAAGCAGTACATGCGCCACTTCAAACGAGATGAACGTCGCCAGATTGGCCAGCGGTGCTGCCGGATCAGTGGTCTGCACGGCCAGCGTATCGACCAGCCCCTTGCTCAGCAGGATGGTGTTGCCAATCGCCAATGACTCCAGCGGCTCGGTCAGCAGGATGCGGCACTTCAGCGGTACTGACGTGTCGATCTTGTTCTCGATCACAACGTTGTTGGCAATGTCGGCGCACGTCTTGTCAAAGTCGCTCGGCGCATCCAGCAGGCCAGCTTCAAACAGCCGCTCGATCACGTTGTCTTCCGCCTGCTGCACCCACGCACGCTGTGCGCCCAGCGGACTCACATCCTGCGCGTCCTGGCTCACGTCCTGAGCATTCTCAACCTGTACGGAGGTATTCTCGCCTTCGCCCGGTTGCACCTTCAGCACATAGCCCCATACATGGCCTACGGCCTTGGTGGCTACAGAGTGTTCCTTATCCGCGGCCTGGGTCTCTTCCACGTAGAACGCAGACGGCAGCCACAGTCCCGGCTGCACATTGGTGCGCCAGCTGTCGAAGTGCATGTTGTGGGCGTCCACGGTATCGCCGTTCTGCGTACCGTTGAAGCGGACAACGTTGCCATCCTGCTCTTCAATGTAGATACGGCCCCAGAATCCGCCCTTGTTGAGGTTCTTCTTTGGGGTTACGTCAAACAGGCTGACCCGCACGCTGCCCAGAAAATCGCGGCGGATGAACATGAAGTCATAGTGCTGGCGATCAAACTTCGTCGAATCCAGCAGGATCATGCGCGTGAAGCCAACGCCGTTGAAGTGGTATTTGAAGATGCCTTGAACGTTTGTAATCTTGTCCAGAGTATTCTTGAAAAAACCTTTGCCGCCGCCAGCTGTCGGGGTGATGTCGTAGTCTTCCTTGCCTACGACCTTGCCGAAGTCCACACGCTGCAACAGGTGCAGGTCCTTCAGCGGAACCTGCTGCAGGGCCTTGTCCGGCTTCATCTCCTGCAGCGTTACCTCCACCAGCGGCCGCCGCTCGCGGATCGTCTTGACCGTTTCCTTCTCGCGCACGATGGCCCGGTCAATCAGGGCGTTCTGCGCTGCCGTCGGCTTGTGGCCAGACATGTAGGGGTCTTTTGGCTTCTTCTTGAGCAGCTTCGGCATCCCTATGGCATGCGCCGGCACACAGGAAGCCACAACGGCAAGCAGAACAACTCCGGCAAAGTATTTACGCAAACTCATCGTCAAGGCTCCTGTTAGTCGATCGTACAGCGCTGCAAGTGCTTATAACTTCAGAAGAAGCGCTATGAAACTGGTTAGACGTGCTTCCTGATCTGTTGGTGTACTACAAATTTGGATGCAGATGAAACCAGAAATTTGCCGTGATATTTAGGCATTCTACTGCGGGCTGCACGCAAACGTTACATTAATAACTGTGGTCAGGTCTGTTGGCTGTCCATCCACCGTAGCCGGATGGAACTGGATACCCTGCACCACCGACTGCGCTTCCTGATCTAATCCATGGCCCAATGAGCGAACAACACCCAGTATCTGCACCCCACCGCGACCCAGAAAGTTCGCCTTCACGGACACCACGCCTTCAATATGGTTCCGCTTGGCATCTTCCGTGCATCGTGCCGCCGGCTTGCTGGTTACAGCGAGTTCTTTTCGTACGCCAGAAGCAGCCGCGCGTTGCGCCTGCGTCGCCTGCGGAGTCGATACCATTGGCGCAATATTTACCGCGCTTGTGGTTCGTGCATGGCCCTGGCCTCCCGGAACGCCGGTTGAGAGTCCGGCAATGGAGGTTGCTGCATGCGCCCGGCCGTTGACTGACCCGTTCGGTGCGCCTGAACCCATTGTACCTGTCAGCGATACCGGTCCGTGCCCTGTATTGCCTGCCGGCATGCCCGGAACGCCCTGGTTACCCATGTTGATCTTCGATGTCGTCCGCGAATTCGGGTCTACCTTCAGAGGATTATTCAGCGTACCCACCATCACCGGACTCGGATGCCGGTCGTTATTCGGCACTGCCGCCGCTTGCGTCAGGTTATTCAGCAGCTTCGGTGCCGCTGGCGCATTCACCTTCCGCGGAGCAGCTGCCAGCACCGGCAACGGTACTTCCATGTGGATCTGCGGCGTCGGCGGCTTCGGCATTTCTACCTTAACCTGCTGAATCTTAGGCATTTCCAGCTTTGGCTGCTCGATCTTCGGCATTTCGACTTTTGGCGGCTCCGGGATCTTAGGCTTGGGCTTCGGCTTATCTTCCTGCTTCTTGATTGGAATCGGCTCAGTCAGCGTCGTCAGCAGCACATGCTGGTCATGCACCTTCTTCGCCGCGGCTCCAATGATGCAGATCAGAATCGCGATCACCACATTGACCGCCGTTGACGTGAACAGCGTCGCTTTGCTCTGTTCCCCTGCATTCAGTATGCCAAAGTGCGTAAAACTAACATCTTTGCCCGGCGGCAGTGTTGGCAGCGGCCGGATACCGGATGGCCGGCGGTCATTCAGGTGCAGCGACTCAGTGCCCGGAATACCGTGGTTGCCTGAATCAGCCCGCGTCACAGACGGCGATGAACCGGTGCTTACCCCCGGCGTTTCCAGTGTTTGTGGTCTCCGTACCTCGGGGTTCCGCTCCGTCATACCGCTCCCGTCCTAAAAAGCTGTCTGCTGCGCTCTCGCAAAGCTCCATGGGTCAAAGCAACTGCAATGCATTCTGTGGGTTCCGTAGATATTCGTTGTCACCTTCTGGAGTGGCGAGCGGGGAACCAGAGGTGCAGCCAGCTGAGGTTGGGCTCATCTTAGCAAATCTCCCCTCGCTTATCTCCTAAAAAATCTCATCGCGTCCAATCTTCATTGGCAGTTCATGCCCGTTATGTGCCTAGTCTCTCCCATTTAGGAGCATTCTCAACTAACACTCTCGTTTTAAGCCCTACCCCTTTGGTTGCAGAAAGCCCCTCCCGGGATAACCCGGCCGCGAACTTTATTCTTTTATTTTCACCACGAAAGGCCTCTCCGTCACCTGCCGGGAATCAGGATAGGTATACCCTGAGGCAGTCCCATAGACTGGCCGTGCCCTTCGGTAAATGCTTTTGCCGCAGTATCTTTGGTACAAATTCTGCTAAAACGCCTCCAGGAGCCTCCTGATGCTACAAAGTATGTTTCACCTGCCTCTGCCGATTCTGGAGAAGATCCTCCGCCCCATCATCGTCTATCTCTTCCTGATCGGCTTCCTGCGTATCTTCGGCAAGCGCGAACTCGCCCAGCTCAACCCCTTTGACCTGGTGGTTCTGCTCTCGCTCTCCAATACCGTCCAGAACGCCATCATCGGCGAAGACAACTCCGTCAGTGGCGGCATCATCGGCGCCTTCGCCCTGCTGGCCGTCAACTGGATCGTCAACCGTCTCCTTTACAAATCCTCCTCGCTCACCGAGGTCGTAGAGGGCAAGCAGACCACCCTCATCCGCCACGGCGTGGTGGATGAAGCCGCCCTGAAGGCCGAAACCCTCACCCACGAGGAGCTTCTCTCCGTCCTGCACAAGCAGAATGTCAATCATTTTGGCGAAGTGGAGAAGTGTACTCTGGAGCCCAACGGCAGCTTCTACGTGGAGACCATCAAGCCCAGCGCCAGCGAGACCAGCTTCTCCAGCCTCAAAGAACAACTCACCGCCCTCACCGAAGAGGTTCGCAAGCTCCGCGCCGACCTCGCCGCCAAGGGTTGATCGTCCCCAATCTGCTTCTCGCTCATCCTGCGGGTGCCCCAGGTCTCGCTTCTGAGATCTGGAAATCGTCTTGAAGTGCCGACCGCTTCCGGCTTTCCTATCGCTGGCTCGCTGCCTTCAGCCCCGCCTTCACTTTCAGAAACCTCGCGCTGGGCTCCGCCGCCTCGCCCACGGCCTTCTTGTACCCACCCATGTAGATGGAATACATCACCGCCAGCGCGCACCCCACGCCAAACCCAAATCCCAGGAAGAATCCAATCAGCGCCGATGCAGGGAAGTCCATGCAGCCAGTCTACCTCTGATGCAGGCACTGAAGCGGGTGCCCCAGGTCTCGCTTTTGAGACCTGGGTGCGATGTCTGCACGACCACCTCTGTCGCCAGCCCGCCACGCGAAGCGATTCGAGCCTGCCCTGAGCAAAGCCGAAGGGTCCGCGCAGGACTTGCCTGAGTAGCATTGCGTATCGTACCGTGTCTTAGCCAACATAACGAAGGGGATCCCCACCCGATGTCGACGCTAGCCAGTACCAACATGGAATCGCTTCTCCGCGAAGACCGCGTCTTTCCGCCTCCGGCGGAGTTCGCCTCCAAAGCCCACATCCAGTCTCTCGCTGAATACGAAGCCCTTTACGCTCAATCCATTGCCGATCCCGAGGCCTTCTGGGCCAGGGCCGCTTCAGACCTTGACTGGTTCGCCCCCTGGACCAAAGTCTTTGATGGAGATATCGCCCACGCCAAATGGTTTGTCGGTGGCAAGCTCAATCTCTGCCACAACTGCGTCGACCGCCACGCCCTCGGCGCGCGCCGCGACAAAGCCGCCATCTTATGGGAAGGCGAGCCCGGCGAAGTCCGCAGCCTCACCTACGCCGAACTGCACGTGCAGGTTCAGATGGCCGCCAACGCCCTGAAAGATCTCGGCATCCGCAAGGGCGACCGCATCGCAGTCTACATGGGCATGTGCCCGGAGCTGGCCATCACCCTGCTCGCCTGCGCCCGCATTGGTGCCATCCACTCCGTCATCTTCGGCGGCTTCGCCCCACAGGCCATCGTAGACCGCGTCAACGACTCGCAGTGCGTCGCCATCATCACGCAGGACAGCTCCTACCGTCGCGGTGGCGAGGTCAAGCTCAAGGCCGTGGTGGACGAAGCCATTGATCGTTGCCCCAGCGTCAAGCACGTCATCGTCTACCAGCGCACCGGCTGCCAGGTCACCATGCAGTTTGGCCGCGACCACTGGTGGCACGATACTGTCGGCGTCGCCAGCCCCCACTGTCCCGCCGAGCACCTCGACTCCGAAGACCCGCTCTACATCCTTTACACCAGCGGAACCACCGGCAAACCCAAGGGCCTCGTCCACACCACCGGCGGTTACTCCGTGCAGACCTACCTCACCAGCAAGTACATCTTCGATCTCAAAGAAGAGGACATCTACTGGTGTACGGCAGACATCGGCTGGGTCACCGGCCACAGCTACGTCGTCTACGGCCCCCTGCAGAACGGCGCCACCGTCTTCATGTACGAGGGAGCCCCCAACCATCCCGAGAACGATCGCTTCTGGAAGCTGATCGACAAGCACAGCATCACCATCTTCTACACCGCACCCACAGCCATCCGAGCCTTCATCAAGTGGGGAGACCAGTACGTCACCCCGCACTCCCTCGCCTCGTTGCGCCTGCTCGGCACCGTCGGAGAACCCATCAACCCCGAAGCATGGATGTGGTATCACCGCATGATCGGCAAAGAGCGCTGCCCCATCGTGGACACCTGGTGGCAGACCGAGACCGGCGCCATCCTCATTGCGCCCATCCCCGGTGCGGTCGCCGCCAAACCCGGCTCCGCTACGCGCCCCTTCTTCGGCATCCAGCCCGAGGTCGTCACCAAGCAGGGCGAACCCGTGCCTGCAGGGCAGGGAGGCCTTCTCGTCGTGCGCAAGCCCTGGCCCTCCATGGCCCGCACCATCTACGGAGACGCCGACCGCTATCAGCAGGCTTATTTTTCTGATATTCCCGGCAGCTACTTCACCGGCGACGGCGCGCGTCAGGATAAAGACGGCTACTTCTGGCTCATGGGACGCGTGGACGACGTGATTAATGTCAGCGGCCACCGCCTCGGCACCATGGAGATCGAGTCCGCCCTCCAGGCCCACGGCAAAGTTGCCGAAGCCGCCGTCGTAGGCCGTCCCGATGATCTCAAAGGTCAGGCCATCGCCGCCTTCGTCACCTTGGAAGAAGGGAACGAGCCCACCGAAGAGCTGAAGCAGGAGTTGCGCCAGTGGGTCGCCAAAGAGATCGGAGCACTGGCCCGGCCGGACGACCTCCGTTTCACACAGATGCTCCCCAAAACCAGAAGCGGCAAGATCATGCGCCGCCTCCTCCGCGAACTAGCCACCACCGGCGAAGTCAAAGGCGACACCACCACCCTGGAAGACTTCGGCATCATCGCCAAACTCCGCGAGCAGGACGAATAGTATATATCGATGGTATATACTATTCGCGAGGTATAAATATGGCATCGAGCGCAACCGCAAAACTGTTCAAGAACGGCCGTAGTCAGGCCGTGCGCCTGCCCATGGAGTTCCGCTTTGAGGGCACGGAAGTCCGTATCCGTAAGATTGGGAAGGGTGTCCTTCTCGAGCCGGTAGAAAGTGACGTCCGCGCGTGGCTGGCAAAGCTGGCTGAGTTTAACGATGGGCCGTTTATGCCGGAAGGGCGTAATCAGCCGAAGATGCCCATACGTAAGATATTCAAAGACTGATGTATCTCCTCGATACGAATGCCTGCATCGCTCTATTGGAAAAGCGCTCCGCGAAGCTGACAGAGCATTTTGCTCGCACCACTGAAGCTGGAGGACGCTTCCATATTTCATCCATTGTTTTAGCGGAACTTTGGTATGGCATTGGGAAAAGCCAACGGCCCCAGAAAACGGAGGCCCGGCTCAACTTTTTTCTGTCCTGGCCTCTTTCGCCTCTTCCGTTTGACGATCAGGACGCTTCCATCGCAGGAAAGATTCGCGCCGAGCTTGAAAACAACGGACGCATGATCGGCCCCTTCGACACTCTCATCGCCGCACAAGCTCTTCGCCATAAGTACATCCTCATTACGGCGCATGTGCGCGAGTTTTCCAGGGTCAATGGGCTTCGATGGGAAGATTGGACGAAGTAGTCCGCTTCACCGCAGATTCTGTCTCGGCTTAGTCGGCAGCGTAAAGAAGAAGCTCGCGCCCTTACCCGCCACGCTCTCCGCCCATATCCGGCCGCCATGCTGCTGCACAATGCTCTTGCAGATTGCCAGCCCCAGCCCGGTGCCACCCATCGCTCGCGAATCCGAAGCATCCACCTGCTGGAAGCGTTCGAAGATCGCCTCCAGTTTGTCCTGCGGAATCCCGCGGCCCTGGTCATGTACTTCGATCTGCGCCTCATCATCGCCCAGGTTGCGCGCCGCCAGGTGGATCTCTCCGCCGTTCGGCGAAAACTTGATCGCGTTCCCAATCAGGTTCGCCAGCATCTGCAGAATGCGGTCCGGATCGGCCCACACCTTCACATTCTCCGCCGCAATCGTAAACGTAATATGCGCCTTCGCTGCCCGCGCCGATTGCAGCTCCGTCGCGCGCTGCATCAGGTCTTCCACGCTGCACATGGTGGAGTGCAGTTGCGCCTTGCCGCTGCCAATCCGTTCCAAATCCAGAATGTCGTTCACCAGCCGCACCAGCCGGTCCGTATTGCCCAGAGCGATCTCCACCATCTGTGCCATCTTTTCCGGCTTCGATGCCAGCGCTCCACCCGCCACCAGCCCCAGTGCAGCGCGCAACGCCGTCAGCGGCGTGCGTAGCTCATGGCTCACGGTAGAGATAAACTCGTCCTTCATCTTGTCCAGTGCGCGCCGCTCCGTCACATCGGCAAACGCAACTACAACGCCCACCGCCTTGCCGTCGCTGATCTGCGGCCGCGCCACATACTCCACCGGGAAGCTCGTGCCATCCTTGCGCCAGAAGACCTCGTCCGCCACACGCACCGTCTGCTCCGTCAGCAGGCTCTGCCGCACCATGCACTCTTCCGGCGGATTCGGCGTGCCGTCGGCGCGCGTGTGATGCGAAAGCGCGTGCATGTTCTGCCCCAGCAACTCATGCACTTTATAGCCCAGCATCTCTGCTGCGGCAGGATTCACAATCGTCACCTTGCCATCCAGGTCAGAGCCGTAGATGCCGTCGCCCACTGACTCCAGGATCGAATCGCTCTGCCGCGTCAACGTATTGATCTTCTCTTCCGCGCGGATTTTCTCCGTGATATCCACGCCAAATCCCAGCACATACGGCGCGCGTCCTTCCACCTCGATCAGCTTGTTGCGATACGCGATTGCATGCACTTCACCCTCGCGATTGCACAGGTACATCAGTCCCTGCGACTCACCTTTGCTCACCACCTGCTGCAGATACGCTGCCATGTCCTCGCTATGGCTCTCGTCCGTAAACCGCGTCAACGGCTGGCCCACCATCTCGCCCGCGGCATAGTTCAGGCTCTCCGCCGCATGCCGGTTCACACTCAGCAGTTTGCCCTCCAGGTCATGCGTCAGCACCATGCCCAGCGAGCCTTCTACCAGCTGCCGGTAGCGCGCCTCGCTCTCGCGCAGCGTCTGTTCCGCCTCGCGCTGCACCGTCACATCAATGCCCGTGGCAATGATGAACGCCACTTGGTTCTGCGCATCCAGCAGCGCCGTCGCGCTCCACGCAATGCGTTTCACGCTGCCATCGCGCGCCAGCCAGCGGTTCTCAAACGCTGTCGGATACCCACCATTGCGGATGTTCTCAAACATCCTGATCGTCTCTTCGATATCTTCCTTGGGGAGCAGTTGCTCCCAGAATGGCCGTCCCTGCAGCTGCGTGAACTGGTAGCCGGAGATGTTTTCACATGTGCGGTTAAATCGCACCACGCGCCCCGCCGTGTCGATCACCAGCACCAGCGCGCCTACGGTGTCCAGCACCGCGCTCACAAAATTCCGTTCCACCGTCAGTGCCGATTCAATCCGCGCCCGTTGCCGCGCCTGCCGTTCCAGCGCCCGCACCTTGGCGTAGAACTCCATGCGTGTGACCACCTGTCGCGCCAGTGTTTGCAGCGCCGCGAGCTGTCCGGCATCCAGCGTGCGCTCCTTCGTGTCCATTACGCACAGC
>DASWOP010000163.1:0-7173 GCA_036404255.1 Acidobacteriaceae bacterium
GTTCGCGGTACAGCGGCAAAGTTGCAGACCACCTGGATGTTGTCGCGGGTCATTACCAGCCAGCGGCCCATCTCTTCAAAGTTAACCTGTACGCGGCGAAGGTCTGCGCTATGCAGCGCTGGTTGTTCACGACGCAGCGCCAAGAGCTTCCGGTACCACTCCAGCATGGAGCGATGATCGTTTTCAGACTGCTGAGAATCGAGCTCGTGCCAGTTGAGTTTGGATCGGCTGAAGGTCTCTGGACTCTCCGGGTCGGGAACTTCACCGGTCCAACCGAAGGCGGCGAACTCGCGCTTGCGACCCTCGGAGACGGCGCGGCGCATCTCCTCGTCTTCGTGGTCGGCAAAGAAGAGGAATGGCGATGAGGCGGCAAACTCTTCTCCCTGAAAGATGAGTGGGACAAAGGGCGAGGTGAGCACCAGCGCGGCGGCTACGCGGGCCGCGGCAATGCCTGCGATTGCGCCAATGCGCTCGCCCTGCGCGCGATTGCCGACCTGATCGTGATCCTGGATGTAGCCGAAGAAGCGGCTGCCGGGCATGTCCTTAACCGGCTTGCCATGGCGTTGGCTGCGCGAGGAAGAGTCCTGGCCGTCGTAGACGAAGACGGAGCGCAATGCTTTTGCAAGCTGCTCCAGTGTGCCAAAGTCCGCGTAGTAACCGCGTTCTTCTCCGGTCAGCACGGTGTGCAGTGCGTGGTGAAAATCGTCGCTCCACTGTGCGTCCATGCCACGTCCACCAAGTTCGCGCGGTGTGACGACGATGGGATCATTCAGATCGCTCTCGGCGATGAGTTGCAGCGGGCGGCTGCTCTGCTGCGAGAGCGCGGCAACCTCGGAGGAGAGTTGAGAGAGAAAGTGGACGGGCGATTTGTCCTGCAGGGCGTGAATGGCGTCGAGCCGAAGCGCGTCGAAGCGATAGTCGCGCAGCCACATAAGAGCGTTGTCGATGAAGAAGCGGCGCACCTGCTCGCTGCCTTCGCCGTCGAGATTGACCACGCCGCCCCAGGGCGTTTCATACTCGTGCAGAATGTATGGGCCGAAGATGCCGGTGTAATTTCCTGCCGGGCCGAAGTGGTTGTAGACCACGTCAAGCACAGCGGCGAGGCCGATGCCGTGGCACGCATCGATCAGGCGCTTCAAGCCATCGGGGCCACCGTAGTGCTCCTGCGGTGCGAAGAGCGCGACGCCATCGTAGCCCCAGCCGCGCTGGCCGGGGAACGAGGCAACGGGCATGATCTCCACGTGGGTGATGCCGAGTTCCTTCAGATAGGGGAGGCGGGCAATGGCGGCGTCAAACGTGCCCTCTGGCGTGAAGGTGCCGATGTGCAGCTCGTAGAAGACTGCATCTGCCAAGGGTGGCGCGCTCCACGTGGCTGGCGTCTTCCATGCGAATCGGCTGTGATCGTAGACGCGCGAAGCAGCGTGCACGCCGCTGGGCTGCCATTGCGAGCGAGGATCGGGATACGGATGCTGATCGTCGTTCATCAAAAAGGCGTAGTCGCTGCCGTGATCCGCGGAGGCGATGTTTGCATGCCAGGAGCCGTTGGGCTGTGGCTGCAAAGGGTGGGGTGTGCCATCCACTACAACCTGGAGACGATTCGCGTTTGGCGCCCAGATGGAAAAATCATGCATCGGCTTTCTCTTTCAGGAGTAATGCAACGGGGAAGACGGAGAGCAGGCTGGCGAGCTTTTGTGTGCCGCCGGAGTGAGTTTCGCTGGTGAGCACATTGCGCCAGTTGCCTGCGGGGAGTTCCAGTGTAGTCTGCTGCCATCGACCAGCCAGTGTAAAGGGCAGGCGTGGCGCGATGGCGAGGACGTCTTGCCCGCGCAGAAATGCGATGCAGTGCTCGGCGCGGTCGCCCGAGGCGAGCAGTGGTGTGTAGGTGCCTTCACTGCCGAAGGCTTCGGGGCGCTGCTTGCGCAGGGCCAGTGCGCGCTGGATGATCCAGAGTTTCGGCGCGGCTTCTGCCATGCGCTGCATGATCTCTGTAGGTTTGAGAGATGGAAGCTGGGCGAGCAGAGTGCGGCGCTGGGGGAAATCGACGGGCGTGCGATTGTCGGGATCGACCAGGCGCAGGTCCCACAGTTCGGAGCCCTGGTAGGTGTCTGGCACGCCGGGGACGGTGCATTTCAGCAGCGTCTGCGCGAGTGAGTTGATCCACCCAGCGTTGCGCACGGTGGCGACGAAGCTCTCGATCTCCTGCACAAACGGCGTATGCTCCAGCGTGTCGTGAATGAAGTGGCGCAGCGCCTCGTCAAACTCCGGATTACGATTCGTCCAACTGGTCTGCTGCTTGGCTTCACGCGTTGCCTTCTCCATGTAAGCGGTGGCACGGTCGATGCTAATGGGCCATGCGCCGATGAGCGTCTGGTAGTAAAAATATTCGGTATTGTGGTCGAGGGCGACGGAGCGCATAGGTTGCGTCAGATCCGACCAGCGCTGGATCGCCTCAGCGAACTGCTGGGGCATTTCACTGAGCACGTTCAGACGGGCGCGCACGTCTTCGCTGCGCTTGGTGTCGTGCGTGGTGAGCGAGACCATGCGGTAGGGCTGCAGACTCTGCGCGCGCTGGTTGTTGCCGTGAAACTCCGCCAGTGTGATGAGTGGATCGCCGGGGTTGCCGCCGACTTCATTGAGCGAGATGAGGCGGTTGTAGCAGTAGAAGGTGGTGTCTTCGACGCCCTTGGCCATCACCGCGCTGGTGAACTCCTGAAAGCGAAGGACGAACTCCGACTCACGTTCACCCTTCACCCGGAGTAGCAGAACATCGCGGATGAAGTCGAAGAGATTGCCCTCCACGTCAATGCGCGCGGATTTCGCGGACTCGATGGCGCGGTCGACGGCGGCAACATCATCTGCCGATACCTCATCGCGCTCCGGGCTGACGTAGGTGCGGTAGACGGGGAAGCATGCGGCGATCTCGCGGATTGCGCGGCGGACTTCAACCCGGGTGTAGTCTCGATATTCGCGATTGCTTTCGCAGATGCCGGCAAAGAGGTTCGTGAGGTAGTTCACGTCGCTGCCAAGCGTGGTCTGCGTAATCTCGATCTTGCTGTCGTGGCAGAGTTGCCAATAGCTCGCTGTCTGCGCGGTGAAGACGGTGTAGACGCGATCCAGCGCGGTCAGCCCATCGGGCGCGATCATCAGGCCGTTAATCTGATTGATGAACTCGTAGCCTGTGGTGCCATCCACCGGCCAGCCTGGCGGAAGCGCTTCGTGACTGGCGAGAATCTTCTCCACTACGATCCACGCATCGGGCGCGTTGGCGCGCAGCCGCTCAAAGTAGAGTTTGGGGTCACGCAGGCCGTCAGGATGATCGACGCGCACGCCGCTCAGGATGCCTTCGCGCAGCCACTTCAAAGGCAGCTCGTGGGTCTCGTAGAAGACTCGCTCATTGCCCACGCGCACGCCGACCAGAGAATTCACATCAAAGAAGCGGCGATAGCCGAGATTCTGCTGGCCCGTATGCCACCAGGAGAGGCGATAGTTCTGCGCGTTCAGGAATTCATCAAGTGAATCGGCGGTGGCGTTGATCTGTTCGACGGCGCGGTCGATGCCGGAGCAGGCGGTGGCGTTCTCGTGGCAGAGGCGCTCCAGTAGATTGAGCAAGACGGTTTTGTCGTGATGGCGGGCTTCGATGCCGGGGATATCCGACATCAGCGGACAGGGCAGCGACGCGAGCGCGTGGGAGAGAAAGCGCAATTCGTCGGAGCCGGCGATATCCGCCGCGACTGCCAGCAGTTTACCTACGGTGTGTGGCGCGATGGGCAGGCGGTGGTCCTCGTAGTGCACTTCAAAGCGGAAGCCGTCGCGCACCAGCTTGATCTTGCCGTCGTTGAGCATGCGTCCGTATTGGCCGGCGAGGATGGGCACAAGGATCTTGTTGCGCAGGTGCGGCTCTGCCTCATCCCACGCGACGTCGAAGTAACGGGCATAGCGGCTGCAGGGACCATTTTCCAGCACATCCCACCAGTAGAGATTGGTGCGCGCCAGCGACATATGATTGGGCACGATGTCGAGTATCTGGCCCATGCCACAATCGGCTAACTTCTCGCAAAGGCGGGCATGTGCCTCGCTGCCGCCCAGATCGGCGCTTACGGCGCGAGGGTCTACAACATCATATCCGTGGGTGCTGCCCGGCGCGGCCTGCAGGTAGGGCGAGGCGTAGAGGTGCGAGATGCCGAGGGCGCAGAGATAGTCCGAGACGGCGGCGGCATCGTCCAGCGTGAACTGGGAGTTCAGCTGGAGGCGATAGGTCGAACTGGGCGGAGCAAAGCGCGTCGTTTTCATGGCAAAGTAAGTGGAGATAGCTTGAGCCTGTTTTGTATGAAGCGCGATTTCCGCAATTGGTTGTCGAGGAGACCGACGCAACCGTAAGATGAAGAAAACGCATCCTACTAAGCGACTCTATTATGGCAGCGCTGATTTTAAAGTACAGGGAAATAGAGGGCGGAACGTGAAGAGAGCTGGAAGTGCGACCGATCCTCTCTGGTACAAAGATGCCGTCATCTACGAGCTGCACGTGCGTGCGTTTGCGGACTCAAACGGCGATGGCATCGGGGATTTTCGCGGCTTGATCGGCAAGCTGGATTATTTGCAGGAGCTTGGCGTCACGTGCCTGTGGCTGCTGCCATTTTTCCCGTCTCCCCTGCGCGATGATGGATACGACATTGCGAACTATACTGACGTCCACCCGAGCTATGGTACGCTGGCGGACTTCCAGGAATTTTTAGAGAAGGCGCACGCCCGCGGCATGCAGGTGCTGATCGAGTTGGTGATGAACCACAGCTCCGACCAGCATCCGTGGTTTGAGCGCGCGCGCAAGGCTCCGCCGGGGTCGCCGGAGCGCAACTTCTATGTGTGGAACGATGACAACGAGCGCTTCCCGATGGTGCCGATCATCTTCTCGGATACAGAGACGTCCAACTGGACGTGGGACCCGGTGGCGCAGGCGTACTACTGGCACCGCTTCTTTTCACATCAGCCGGATCTGAACTTCGACAATCCCCTGGTGTTGGAAGAGATGCTCAAGGCGATGCGCTTCTGGCTCGATATGGGCGTGGATGCGCTGCGCATGGACGCGATCCCGTATCTGGTGGAGCGCGACGGCACGGACTGCGCCGGGTTGCCGGAGACGCACGCCATCATCAAGCACTTCCGCGCGGTGATGGACGCGGAGTATACCAACCGCTTTGTGCTGGCAGAGGCCAATCAGTGGCCCGCCGATGTGCGCCCGTATTTTGGTGATGGCGACGAGTGCCAGATGGCGTTCCATTTTCCGCTGATGCCACGCATCTATGTTGCGATCCGGCAGGAGGATACGCAGCCGATTCTCGACATCATGGCGCAGACGCCGGAGCTGCCGCCGACCTGCCAGTGGGGCCTCTTTCTGCGCAATCACGATGAATTGACGCTGGAGATGGTGACGAAGGACGAGCGCGATTACATGTACCTGGCCTACAGCGCCGATCCGCGCACGCGCATCAATCTCGGCATCCGGCGGCGGCTTGCTCCGCTGCTGGACAATAACCGCCAGCGCATCGAGCTGCTGAACAGCCTGCTCTTCTCCTTTCCGGGCACGCCGATTCTGTATTACGGCGACGAGATCGGCATGGGAGACAATATCAATCTTGGCGATCGCAACGGCGTGCGCACACCGATGCAGTGGAACGCGGAGCCGAATGGCGGCTTCTCCACCGCGCCGGAGGAGAATCTCTACAGCCCGGTGATCAAGGACTCGGTGTATGGCTATGCTGCTGTGAATGTCGCAGAGCAGGTCGAGAATGCATCGTCGATCCTGCAATGGACGCGCAATATGATCGGGCTGCGCAAACTCTTTCCCGTCTTCGGCCGCGGCACGCAGCGCTTCCTCGATCCGCTGAATCGCAAGGTGCTTGCGTACCTGCGCCAACTGGATGGAGAGACGGTGTTGTGCGTCGCGAATCTTTCGCGCTTCGCGCAGCCGGTGACGCTCACGCTGGATGAGTTCGAGGGCCGTGTGCCGGTGGAGATGTTCGGTTATACGGCGTTTCCTAAGATTACGAATCAGCCATACGCCATGACGCTCTCGCCGTATGCGTTTCTCTGGTTCCAGCTGCAGCCGGTCTACGCTGCAGAGGAGCCGGTGGTGGTGCAGCCAGAGACGGCCGAGCAGGCCGAGCAGCTTACTCCCGTTGCCAGCGAGCAAGAGGCACAGGAAGAGCAGGGCGTGCCTGCTGCCGCGGTTCACACCGGCAGTGCGGCTAACCTGGTGCTGCATCTTGCGCCCGGCAGCATGGGTGAAGTCCACCGCATGGCCACGCTGATGGAGCAGCTCGTGCAGAAGAATCCTGCGCTGCACATCACCGTGGCGTATCCGCGACCGATAGATAGCGGCAGAGGGAATGCAGACGGCGGCGATAGCGATGTGGAGGCGCAGATTCCCTCCAGCGCGGCGATTACGCTCGCGCCGTATGAGGAACGTGCCACGGCAGTTCCCCAGCGCTGGCCGCACCATGCGCGTACCTATGCCGAGCTTGGCCGGCTGGCGCAGGAGTATGACGCCACGGCCTTGATGCTCTTCGGGCAGGATACAGGCTCGCTGAATCCCATTGCGGTGGGCGCGCTGTCCAAGGCGATTCTGACGGATGGCTTTGACCTTGCTGTGCCGCTGTACCAGGCGGGACGGTACGAGGCACTGTTCAACACCGGAGTGCTGCATCCGCTCACACGCGCGCTCTATGGCGCGGATATTCGCTTCCCGCTCGCAGCGGATATGGCGCTTTCGCGTTCGTTCTGCGAGCGGCTGGCGTCTGTTGCCGACAGGTTCGATGTGATGGCGCAGGATGAAAACATTCTGTGGCCGGTGACAGAGGGGGCGGGGTGGGGATGCAAGATGGTGCAGGTAGGGGGGTGGTCCCGGCACTTCGCTCCGCTGGATACTGCCGACCTGACCCAGTTGCTGACGCAGATCCTGGGGGCGCTCTTTGCCGATGCAGAGCAGCACGCCGGGCAGTGGCAGAAGGGGAACCCGCTGATCCCGCTGCGGACGGTGACCTTTGCCACGATGGAGGAGACGCCGCCAGATGCCGATGAGGCTCCGGATGCGGCGGAGATGTATGAGTCGTTCCATATGGCGGCGGGGCATCTGCAGGATGTGTGGTCGCGGGCGATGGCGCCGGGGACGCAGCTGCG
>DASWOP010000164.1:0-8647 GCA_036404255.1 Acidobacteriaceae bacterium
CACCGCCTACCGTGCAGACGGCATCGCCGCGGTATGCTTTTACACCGCCGCCTACGCCGCCATGAACGTCGGCGCCTTCGCCGTCATCACCCAGGCCAGCGGCGTCAAAGAGACCCTCAGCAACATCGAAGACTACGCCGGTCTCGCGCAGCAGCGCCCCGGCCTTGCCGCGGCCATGGCCTTCTTTCTTCTCTCGATGATCGGCATTCCCTTCACCGCAGGCTTCTTCGGCAAGTTCTACGTCTTCACCGCCGCCTTGCACGCCGGACACCTCTGGCTCGTCGTCCTCGGCCTGATCAACAGCGGTATCGCCTGCTACTACTACCTCCGCCTCATCATCAGCCTCTACTCTCCCGGCCCATCCGCACGCGCTGAAATCCTCCGAGGCAAACCCCTCACCTTCGCCGCCGCCACCGGCATCGCCCTCTGCGTCCTCGCCACACTGGCCCTCGGCATCATCCCCGGTCACATCCTGCACCTCGCGGCCCGCGCCGCAGATATCACCGCCATCACGCAATAAGACTCAACAGTGATGACAGCGATAAAAGCTGATTACAGTAAAAGAGCGCTTATCGACCAAAGCCATCCAGAAATGTATTTGCTTTTTAAATCCTTAAATCGTCTGATCAGCCTTTATCGTTTTGCTCACCGTCATCACCGTTAAGTTTTAGTGACAGCAAAAAGCCCCCGCAGAAGCGAGGGCTTTTGTTTTGCGAGCGGAGCGAGCGATTCGAGCCTGTCCTGAGCTCAGTCGAAGGATCCGCGCAGGACTTACTTCACCTTCATCAGGATGATGACCAGGGTGTACAGCGCCAGGGACTCAATCAGCGCCAGGCCCAAGATCAGGAACAGGAAGATGGCTGGCCGCGCTCCGGGGTTACGGGCGACCGCTTCCGTGGCAGAGGCGGTCGCCTTGCCCTGGCCGAGGCCGCAAAGGCCGGCTGCAATCGCCATGCCGATACCAGCGCCGATGGGAGCCAGGTTAACCGCGGACCCTGCCGCGTCAAACGCAAATGCCGGCGTGGCCAGCAGAAGCGCAGAGAGTGTCATGAACAAATACTGCAGTTGCTTACGCATCGTTGTTGCTCCTTGTAGTGCTTGCTTCCAGAGATACCGTCAGTGGGTGGTTGAGGCTCACCGTGCTGGCCCCCTCACGCTGCCGGGTACACACTGCGGAGTGGAAGCATAACCTCCGCAGAAAACTCAATTAGTGGTCATGCGCTACGGCGAGTGATAGGTAGATGGCCGACAGCAGCATAAACACAAACGCCTGTAATAACGAAACAAATACGTGCAGTCCCATGAAGATCAGCGGAATGCCCAGCGGGATCAGCGAGAAGAACGCCAGCGTCACTAGGTCTCCAGCGTAGATGTTCGCAAAAAGACGGACGGTAAGTGAAAGCACGCGCGCCAGGTGAGAAATGATCTCAATGAGCACCATCAGCGGCGCCAGCCACCACACCGGCCCCAGGAACTGCTTGATGTACCCAGCCTTGTTCGCGCGGATGCCGTAAAAATGGTAATAAGCAAAGGTGACCAGCGCCATGCCCAGCGGCACCGCAGGGCTTGCAGTGGGCGATTCCAGCCCAGGGATAAGCCCGATGAGATTGCAGATCAGAATGAAGATAAACAGCGCCGCCAGATAGGGGACAAAGCGCTCATACCCGTGCCCGATGATGGATTCAGCCTGGTCAGACACGAACTCATTTGTCATCTCTGCCAAATGCTGCACCGGCCCTGGCTCTTCCACGCTCAGGCTCATGCGCACTGCGGCAAAGAACGCCACCAGCACCACAAACACCAGCAGTTCCATGGCAAATGCATTGTTGATAGGCGCCTGTGCGTAGGCTGGCGTCACATGCACTGCCGCCAGCAAACGATCCACCGGCCCGGCAAAGTGCCTATTCAAAATCTCGGTCAACAACAGCTGTTCAGGCATCACTCATCCAGCGGGGAAAAGATTCTCAAACGGTCCAGAGGCGCATCATGCGGAAGGCTTCGATCGAAAGTGCAATCACGCCCAGCAGCAATCCGCCCGCAAGCACGTAAACTGAACCATCCAGAGTCTTTAGGATAACATAAAGAACCACCACGGCCAGCCCCATGCGCAGGAAGAAACCCAGTAGAACCGGGGTAACCATGCGAACCTTCGCTGGTTCTCCCCCCTCCGTGGGCGCGTCCATCCGCCGCATCACTGCCGTCATCAGCTGCAGCCACTCGTACAGTCCGCTGGCCGAAATAGCTGCACCCACAACCAGATACACCGCGCTCTGCCATCCCAGCTTCCACCACAGCAGCGGAATCCCCACCACCGCCGCAATCGCCGTCAGCCTGATAGCCCGTAAAATCGTGCGCCGGAAATCCGCGTCCGTCAGCCCTGCAATCTGGTTCCCTGTCTCGCTCATCTCTCAACCACTCTTCCGCATATATCCCGCAGCCACGCGGTAGATATGGATGAATCCCGCCACCGCGCCCACCACAATTCCCGCCACGTAGATCCAGTTCGTGTGCAGCCATCGGTCCATCAGCGAACCGCCAAACCAGCCAATCACACAAGCCGCCGGCATAATAATGGCGAGCTGAATCATCGACTCCGCCTTCACATACTCGCTCATGTTGCGCGTCGGTTTCGGTTTGTCTTCCGGCTCAGCCATCTATCTCAAATCCTCATCAGCCAAAACATCGAATCACTTCAACGTCGTCATCCTGAGCGTAGCAAAGGATCCCTGTAGTTACTTTTATCGCTGCAAGAACGTCTTCACCAGCCACAAATCTGGGTGCCCCATCTTAGCCACAGTTTCATCGTGGCTAAGATGGGCATTCGCAAAGCGAACTGCTCTCGCCATCTTCCAGCGCGCCCAAACCTCGCTTCGCAACTATAACCCACCAACCGTCTATACTTGAACCTTCAACCATTAGCAGCCAAAGGACCACCCCAAGTGTTTGAGTCAAAGTTTGAAGAAAATCTCTACCACGAGCGTCTTGAGACGCTGAAGAAGATCGGCGAACTCGGCCAGCCCGCGTATCCGAACAGCTACGCCTGCACCCACACCATTCCCGATATTCGCGCCGCCTTCGATAGCAAGACCGCCGAAGAGCTGGAAGCCAACCATATCGATGTCAGCATCGCCGGCCGCCTCATGGCCATCCGCGCCCAGGGCAAAGCTGGCTTCGCCCAGCTCCAGCAAAACGGCGCACGCCTCCAGCTCTACGTCCGCAAAGACGCCGTAGGTGACGACGGCTTCGCCCTCTACAAGCTCCTCGACCTCGGCGACCACATCGGCGTCCAGGGCTACCTCTTCCGCACGCGGACGAACGAGCTCACCGTCCACGTCACCAGAATCACCTTCCTCACCAAGGCCCTCTTCGCCCTGCCAGACAAGTACCACGGCCTGGCCGACGTCGAGCTGCGCTACCGCCAGCGCTACGTCGATCTATTCATGAACACCGGCGTCGCCATCAAGAATGAAGATGGTACCGAACAGGCCTCACCCAACGTCCGTGAAGTCTTCGTCAAGCGCGCCAAAGTCGTCCGCGCCCTGCGCAACTTCTTCGATACCCGCGGCTACATCGAAGTCGAAACCCCCATGATGCACTCCATCGCCGGCGGAGCCACCGCCCGTCCGTTTGAGACCCATCACAACGCGCTGGATATTCCCCTCTTCCTGCGCATCGCGCCGGAGCTGTATCTCAAGCGCCTCGTCGTCGGCGGCATGGATCGCGTCTACGAGATCAACCGCAACTTCCGCAACGAAGGCGTCAGCACCCAGCACAACCCCGAATTCACCATGCTGGAGTTCTACCAGGCGTACAGCAACTATCACGACCTCATGGACCTCACCGAAGAGCTCGTGAAGTACGTCGCCACGGAAGTAAACGGTACCACCATCACCGAGTTCAGCGGCGAGCAGATCGACCTCGGCAAGTGGACGAAGCTCTCCATGCGCGAAGCGATTGTGAAGTTTTGGCCGGAAGGTCTAGAAATCAAACCGGTGCTGGATGACTTTGGAACTAGCCAAAATACGGAGGAATTCATTCAAAAACTATTGGGATTGAGCTCAACCAATAGAGATTCCTTGGAAGGCAAAGTTGCAGAAATATACAAAGTTATAGAAGGTTTTTATTTCAGTAATATAGCCGGCGAAACTAAGCTTTATGGGCGGCTAATAGCTGAGATTTTCGAAGCCGTCGCCGAAGAGCATCTCATCCAGCCCACGATCATCTACGACTTCCCCCTCGCCGTCTCGCCGCTCTCGAAGATCAAGCCCGACGAGCCCGAATGGGTTGAGCGTTTCGAGTTCTACATCGGCGGCTTTGAAGTGGGCAACGCCTTCAGTGAACTGAACGACCCGGAAGACCAGCGCCGCCGCTTCGAAGACCAGATGCGTCAGAAAGCCGCGGGCGACGAAGAAGCCCAGCCGATGGACGAGGACTACGTCCGCGCCCTGGGCTACGGCCTCCCGCCCACCGCCGGCGAAGGCATCGGCATCGACCGCCTCACCATGATCCTCACCGGTTCCAAATCCATCCGCGACGTCATCCTCTTCCCCCTGATGCGTCCCATCACGAAGTCAGAAGACAAACCCGAATAACCACCCAACGATTAGAACCACCGAAATGTGGGTGGAATATGAAAAATGTGGGTGCCCCGGGTCTCGATTCTGAGACCCGGGTTTGCAGGATGACAATCTAGCCGTAATACTCCACCATCGCCGCCACCAAACCGGCAATCGTAGCTTCCTTTGCCTCGACTGTGGGTTCCATGCCCAGCTCCCGCATCGTAGCCGACGTCACCGGCCCAATCGAAGCCAGCACCATCTCCTCCGGAAGCGTCACTCCAGCCGCATCCAGCAGCGTCTGCACATTGCGAGCAGTAGATGAACTTGTAAATGTAATGATCTGTGGAATCGTGGCTTCACTCGCCATAATCTCCCGAAACTTCGCTCCGGAACCAGCCGGAAGCTCGTTCCGGTAAGCGTCTGCCAGGATCACATGCGCCCCAGCCGCCCTCAGCCCATCCGGCAGCACATCCCTGGCCACCTCCGCCCGAACCAGCAGCACATGTTCGTCCGCCACCTGGTAACGAAGCTCGTGCAACAGCGACTCCGCCACAAACTTTGGCGGCACCACCTCAACCTTCATCCCGGCGTCCGTCACGGCAGCCGCTGTAGCCCGTCCAATCACCGCAATTTTCACCGTGTAGGACGCAGGATGAATACCGGCATAAAGCGCACGCTCGCAGAACACTTTAACCGCATTAACACTGGTAAATATGAGCCAATCCACGTCTTTGAGCGAAGCCAGCGCACCATCCAGCGCGTCGTAAGATGTGCTCGGCGGAACGATCGCAATTGCTGGTATTTCAATAGTTTGCGCGCCCACCGCCTGCAGCGCCTCCACCAATTTCGAAGCCTGCCCCTTCGCCCGCGTAACCAGCACCCGCCTGCCCGCAAGTGGTAATGGTTGCATAGACTTACGCCTCTGCCAACAACTCAGCCGCAATCCGCCGACCCGCCTCTTCCGGCCGAATCCCCGCTTCCACAAACAGCTTCCTACGCACTAAAGCCGTTTTTTTTCCATTACTTAGCGCCCCATGCAGCGTATACCCCCCTGCCGCAACCTCGCAGAAAATACCAATCGGAACCGAGCACCCCCCACCCAGCGCCCCCAGTCCCGCCCGTTCTGCCGTCACTGCAAACCGCGTCGCCTCATCATCAAGCTGTGTAAGTGCAATCTTTACAATAGCATCGCTGGCGCGACACTCCACAGCCAAGGCCCCCTGCCCCGGTGCCGGGCAAAGTTCTGTGATCGCAAACCGCTGGCTGATATGCTCCGTCAGCCCTAACCGGTCCAGCCCTGCCGCCGCCAGCACCAACGCCTCCGCCTGCCCCTCGTTCAATTTACGCAGCCTCGTATCCACGTTGCCGCGCATCTCGATGAAGCGTAAATCATCACGTAGCGCGAGCAACTGCGTTTGTCGACGTGGACTAGTCGTCCCAATTCTTGGACTTGCACATAATTCCCTAAGTCCTACTTTCATTGGCGCAACCAGCACGTCGCGCGGATCCACCCGTGGCGGAATCGCTGCAATCGTGAACTCCGGCGCCAACTCCGTCGGCAGATCCTTCAGGCTATGTACCGCAAGATCGATGGCTCCTGCAGCCAGTGCCTCTTCAATCTCTTTGATGAAGATGCCCTTGCCGTCCTCAACTCCCTGCCCAGCCACGGCGGCGCGGAATGCAGGGTCCTGCAGACGGTCGCCCGTGGTCTTGATGATCTGAATGTCCACGGCATGGCCGAACCCGCGTAACGCTGAGGCGATATGATTCGCCTGCCAGAGTGCAAGTTGCGAGCCACGCGAACCGATACGAAGTGGTCGAATCATTCGCCTGGCTCCTCAAGGTGAAATCCCTTACGTAGCGTGCGTAGAGCTTCGCCATCGCCATCCTGTGCAGCCTGCTTTACCGCGCTCAACGGTGCATGGAGGAATTTCTTCATCAGCCCGCGTGTCAAAGCCTCTACCGCCGCAGCCTGCTCTTCCGTCAGGCCGTTTAGCTTGCTACGCACGCGCAGCATCTCCGCAGCGCGCATCTGCTCTGCACTCTGCTGTAGGGCTACCAGGGTCTCCACTGCGTCCAGTGACTGTATCCGCTGTTGGAACCGGTCCACCTCACGCGAGACAATATTCTCCGCCGCCTGCGCTTCCTTGCTGCGCTCCGCCATGTTGGATGCTGCAACAGACTGCAGATCGTCAATGTCGTAGACGAAGATACCTTCCAGTTTGTTCATCTGCGGATCCACGTCGCGCGGCACCGCAATATCGATGAAGAACATGGGACGATTCTTGCGCGCCTGCAAAAACTGGCGGCCATGTTCTGGACGGAAGATCGGTTCCGGCGAACCGGTAGAAGTAATCACAATATCCGCAGCGGCGGCATGCGCATACACGTTGTCGAAAGGCACTGCCTTGCCGCCAAAGTGTGTCGCCATCTCTACGGCGCGCTCGTACGTGCGGTTGGCCACTAACACGGTGGCAACGCCCTGCTGCAATAGGTGACGCGCAGCAAGTTCGCTCATCTTGCCCGCGCCTACCAGCAGCACCGTTTTGCCGTCCAGCGAGCCGAAGATCTTCTGCGCCAGCTCCACCGCAACCGAGGCGATAGAGACCGACGTCGCCCCAATCTGCGTCTCATTGCGTACCTTCTTGGCCACGGCGAACGTCCGCTGGAGCAGCCCTTCCAGGTTGTGCTGTACCGCGCCAACTTCACGCGCCGCAGTGTAAGCGGCCTTTACCTGGCCCAGGATCTGCGGTTCACCGACGACCATGGAGTCCAGACTGGAAGCCACACGGAACAGGTGACGGACGGCCTCGCGTTCACGGTACTCATACAGGTGCGGTTCCACCATGGCAGGCGGCAGCGCAAAGTATTGATTTAGAAAGCTGAGCAGGTCGGCAGACTGTGTCTCCTCCCCGCCCTCCTGTGCCGTGACCAGTTCCACCCGGTTACAGGTCGAGAGGATCATCCCCTCTCGCACGAAAGGCTGATGAGCCAGCGTCCGCGTCGCGTCTGCCAGCCGCCCGGCCGGGATAGCGAGGCGCTCCCGAACTTCTACCGGAGCCGTTTTGTGATTAATACCGAGCAATACGAGTTTCATGGAGTGGGGAACCTATGCACCTGGCTGAAGTGATTTGCCGACCATACGGCAACCACGCAGACCATGAAGAAAAGCGAAAGATAAACGGCACGGCGGCCACGGAGCCCGGCATAGCGTCGGATAAAGATCATCGCCACGTACGCGCCCCACATGGCATACGAGAGCAGCACCTTGGGGTCTAAAAAGATGCTTGTGCCCAGCCGCTGCTGCGCAATAGTGGAGCCGATCATCAGCCCTATCGTCATGCACGGAAATCCGAGCACCAGAGATTTAGCCGCGATCTGATCCAGCGTATCCAGTGGTGGCAGCCAGCGCAGGTGATTTCTCGGCTGCTTACGCTTCAACCGGCGCTCTTCCAGCAAATACAGCACACTGGCAATCAGACTGACGGCTAGTGCAGCATACGCGGTCAGCAATAATGTGACGTGCACCACAATCCACGCACTCATCACCAGCGGCGCGCCCAGCGTCTGGCGCTTTTGGGCAAAGGCTGGAAGAATAGCCAGCAAAAATGCGATCGGCAGCACAAACACGCCGATAGAAACCGTACGGAACCGCCAGTAGACGACCAGAAATGTAATGCCGAAGATCAGCCCGAAGAGTGACCGCGTCTCATGCACACCCACAGGCAGTAGATGGTGGGCGGCGTTCAGCGTCTCAATCAGCGCCACGATGTGCAGAATGACCGCGCCAATCGCCGCAGGGACCGCAATGGACTTACCCATGGGCCGGTCATAGAGGGCGGTAGGAAACACGGTCAAGGCCGCCACACCGTACAGCAAAACCGCGATTTTCAACCAGAGAAGAGCCATTGTTTACCAGCACCGGGGCGTGAGGGCAAACTACAAGCCCCTGCATCTGCTAAGTATATCGTTCTATGAATTTTACTCTGTGATGTACGTCACTAAATGGCAATCCCCGGCTTGCACAGCGTCTACTGCGATATTCTGACCTTTCCGTGACCAGAACCGCCACATCGCCGGTCGAGACC
>DASWOP010000165.1:0-2391 GCA_036404255.1 Acidobacteriaceae bacterium
TCGTGGATGGTGGTGAGCTTCAGGACTTCAAGCTCGCGGCTGCCGCCGGGGGTGACGACCATGGCAACATCGCCAACCTTCTTGCCGACCAGAGCGCGGCCAATGGGCGAGGTGGTGGAGATCAGGCCCTGAGAGACATCGGACTCTTCGCTGGTAACGAGCTTGTAGGTGAGCTCTTCGTTCTTGGTGGAATCAAACACCACGATGCTGGCGCCGAAGGCGACCCTGTCGCGCGGGATGTTGGCGAGATTGACCAGAGAGAGCTCGGCCATGCGCTTCTTGAGCTGGCCGAGGCGCGCATTTACGAATACCTGACGCTGCTTGGCCATGTGGTATTCGGCGTTCTCACTGAGATCGCCGAGCGCAACCGCTTTCTTGATCTCAGCGGGTAGCTCGGTGGTGAGCTCGTGCTCGAGAAGAGTTATCTCTTCCTGCAACTTCTTTTTAATATGTTCTGTCATGATTTTTCGGGGGATATAAAGCTTTGACAATTCATTATACGGCGTGGAAGGGATGGGGATGAGCGTAAGCAGGCGGTGAGGGATCAGTGACCCGCGTGCTGCGCTTCGAGAAAAGATTGCAGGATGAGGACGGCGGCGACCTGATCGATGATTCCTTTGCGGGAGCGGCGGTCCGTGGAGTGGCCTGCATCGTCTAGCTGGCGATGGGCCTGGGTGGTGGTAAGCCGTTCATCCCAAAGGTGGATAGTCACGCCGGTCTCCGTAGCGAGGGCCTGGGCAAACTCCTGCGCCTTGGTGGCCTGGGGGCTGAGATCACCCGACATGTAGAGCGGATTGCCCACTACAACGTGGGTGCAGGTGTGTTTCCGCAGCAGGCGGGCAAGGGATTTAATATCGGCGCGGCGGGTGGTGCGGTGCAGGGTGAAGAGTGGCTGGGCGGTGTAGCCGAGCTCGTCGGTGATGGCCACGCCGATGCGGCGGTCGCCGACGTCCAGGGCGATGATGCGCTGCGTGGCTGGGTCGGGCAAGATCGGCATCTACTTGAGTGTACTGCTGACGATACAATCGTCTGCGGAGAG
This sequence comes from Acidobacteriaceae bacterium, assembly GCA_036404255.1. Taxonomy (GTDB): domain Bacteria; phylum Acidobacteriota; class Terriglobia; order Terriglobales; family Acidobacteriaceae; genus JARLFX01. Next base: position 1,040 of record DASWOP010000165.1, read on the forward strand.
GATGCGATTGAAAGTATTGGCGATACTGTTGCTGCTGGTGGTCGTGGTTGCCGGCGGCGCTGGCTATTTGATTTATCTGCCCTACGGACCGGCGGGCGAGACGTTCGTCGATATCCCGGCAGGGACGCGCACGCCCGGGATGGCCAAGGCGCTGGAGGCGGGCGGGGTGATTCGTTCGCAGCATGCGTTTGAGCTGGTGCGGCTGATCAAGGGGGGCACGCTGAAGGCGGGCGAGTATCGCTTTGACCATCCGGATACGCTGCTGAATATCTATGCGCGGCTGGTGAAGGGCGATGTATTCACGCTGACGCTGAGCGTGCCGGACGGGTACAACATCTACGACATTGCGCAGGCGGCTGAGGCGGCGAAGCTGGGTACGCGCGAGGGTTTTCTGACGGCGGCACGTGCGCAGGCGACGCTCATCTACGACTTTGATCCACGGGCAGAGAGTGTGGAGGGTTATTTATTTCCAGATACATACCACTTTTCGCGACATGCGACGGATGAGCAGATGATCGCCGCGATGGTGCATCGATTCCGGCAGACGGCGGCGCAGATTGGGCTGGTGAACGGGGTGCGGCAGGCGGTGACCATGGCTTCGCTGGTGGAGAAGGAGACGGGCGTGCGGGAGGAGAGGCCGGTTATCGCTGGTGTGTTCGTGAACCGGATGCACAAGGGGATGCCGCTGGAGACGGACCCTGCTGTGATCTATGCGGCGTTGCTGGAGAATCGCTACAGGGGCACGATCTATGCGTCTGATCTGGCCAGCATGTCTGCCTACAACACGTACAAGCATGTGGGGTTGCCGCCGGGGCCGATCTGTAATCCGGGGCGCGATTCCCTGCTGGCGGCGCTGCATCCGGCGGAGACTAAGTACCTGTTTTTTGTGAGTGATGCGGCAGGACATAGCCTGTTTGCAGAAGACCTGAAACAGCAGAGCCAGAATGTGCAGCAATACCGCCATAGTATTGAATCGCAAGGGGCGCGTTAAGCGTCTGATAGAAGACCTGGATATACTGGAAACTTGTGCCTTTGACTAGAAGAATCAATACGTTGTGCGCGCTGATGCTAGCGTTGCCGGCGCTGACGGGATGCCTGTCGCACCATCGCACGGTGCTGCGCGTAACAACGCCAATGGTGCAGGACGCAACCGTGGACCAGCTGGTAAAGCTGGTCAATGAACGGTTTGACGCAGTGCAGTCGCTGAATGCATCCGTTGAGATCGCTGCCAGCATTGGCGGGTCCAAGACGGGCAACGTGACGGACTACACGGCTCTGAACGGATACATCCTGCTGCGCAAGCCTTCCGACATGCGCGTGCTGCTGCTGGTTCCGGTTTTGCACACCACGGC
>DASWOP010000166.1:0-4262 GCA_036404255.1 Acidobacteriaceae bacterium
ATTTGCTTTACCATTCTGAGCGCAGCGAAGAATCTCAAAAGCCAATCGCGCCATCAACCTTCACCCACCTATTAAGAATACCAACTCCCACATACCAACTACGCCACTACTCAAGCAACTAATTTCCCCAATAAAATCAACTCTTCTAGCGATTCATCCCCTCTTCCCCTCTTGACAACTTTCCGGGCCACGCCCTCTCTGCTAACCTTTTGAACATCCACGACCCCGACTGGAGAACATTCAAACGTAAGGACCTGATAGTTACAACTATGTAACTACAAATTGGTGTTATGATTCTGTTCGAGTCGAGACTTTATGACGAAGAAGAAATCATCCGCATCATCTCTGCGCGTCCGGCAACTCCAGGCGAAAGGCGCAGATATCAAATGGGTTCGGATGGCCCTGGATGACGCAAAAAATCTGGAAAACGACGCGCAAAAGGCACGGCTCGCCCAGCTTGCGAAGTTGTCCGGCGATCAGATCGATCTCTCAGACAGCCCCGAACTCACGGACGAGTTTTTTCGCAATGCCATCAAAAATCCGTTCTATCGCCCCAATAAATCGCAGCTTACAGTTCGTCTCGATAGCGACGTTGTCCATTGGCTACGCGGCAAGGGTAGGGGTTATCAAACGCGCATGAATGCAGTGCTTCGTTCCGCGATGCTCCGCGACCTGATGTCTGTCGCAAAGCCCACACGGCTCAAAAAGCGCGCCTGATTAGCGTCCTGCGGCTTCCAGCAATTCCTTCCACCGCGCTTCCACCACCGGCACGCCCAGCCGCATATTCTCCTCGCGCAACTTCAGCGTCTGTTCCCCCGGATACCGCGGCTGCTTTCCATCTCTCCCCTTCACCCCGTGCAGCGCTGCAATAACCTCATCGGCAATACGCTCCGCCGATGCCGCATCGCCAAAGCAGTTCACATCAAATGCCAGAAACACCTGCGACTGTCCCGACTCCTGCATCGGATCAATCGAAAGCTGATGCGTCGCCCGCCCCGCCGCCAGAATCGCCGCCGTCAGATCCAACAGCACAGACAGCCCCGACCCCTTCCAATACCCAATCGGCATCCCGCCCTGCGATTGCTCAATCAGCTTCGGATCGCGCGTGATATTTCCCTCCGCGTCATACCCGCCGTCATACGGCAGCTGTTCGCCCCTCGCAATGTATCCCGCAATCGCTCCAAACGAATACTGCGACACCGCCATATCCAGCACCACATGCGCGCCGCTCGACACCCGCGGCACCGCTATCACAATCGGATTGTTTCCAACCCCACGCTCCACCCCGCCCCAGGGCACCAGGTTTGGCATCGTATTCGTCCAGCACATGCCGATCACGCCCGCCTCCGCCGCCTGCCAGCCATACGTCCCCGCGCGCATCCAATGGTTGGTGTCACGCAGAGCCACGCAGCCCATTCCATGCAGCTTCGCCAGCTCAATCGCGCGCCCCATCGATGTATGCGCGCTCAGGTTTCCCGCGCCGCGATTTCCCGTCCAGCGTTCGAACGCGCCCGCGCCGCCCACTTTCGCGGCCTCAGCCTTCACATCCAGCAAGCCCGTACGAATCGTCTTCAGAAACCGCGGAAATCGATTCAGCCCATGCGTATACACGCCATCCCGCGTAGTCTCCGCAAACAGCCGCGCACACAGTGTCGCCCGCTCCTCCGTAAACCCCAGCCGCAGCATCGCCGCCCGTAGCGCACCCAGCAACTCCTCAAACGGAACCCGAATCTCCATGCTCTCCCTCACCTACTTCGCAGAACCGGCGGCAGCAGCCGCTTCCACCTTCACCACAGCCTCCGCCGGATACAACTTCATCACCTTCGCCGACCACGCCTCATACGTCAGCTTATCTTTCAGCTTCTCCCAATCCTTCGCCGGCAACACCGTCAGTTCACCGCGCTTTACCCCGGGAACATCCGTGCCCACCGCCATCAATCCACCCTCGCGATCCTCCGGCGCATAGTTCTTCGCGATGAACACATCGTTCGCCTTCAGCCACTCGCCGATGTGCGTCAGCGGAGCACTCTCGATCTCCGCATGGCTCCAGTTCGCAAAATGAATCTGTTCGTCGAGCCACAAAAATCCATCGCGGTTCACCCACGATGGCCGATGGCTCACCGCCGGATAAAAGACCGTGCTGAATACATTTTGTTCGCTGCCATGCAAGGCAATCACCTGCTGTCGCAGCGACGCAAACCAATCCGGCCCGAAGTGCGGAATATCCATCACCGTATCCTGTAGCCCATTCATCACCAGCGAAGGCCCACGATCCGCGTTCAGCGTCCACAAAATCTGCCCCCGCAAATCCGCGCCCGCAATCCCCGCCAGCGCATGGAACGGAGGCATCTGGCAGGGCCGTGTTCCGCGATCAAAGTAGCTTCCCGCGCCGCCATAGTTTCCGCCGCCCGAAAGCACCACCGCATGTATCCGCGGATCGATCGCGCCCGCAATCCCCGTCACGAACGCGCCCATCGAATATCCCACCACTGCAATCCGTTTCTCATCCACCTGCCTGCGTTCCGTCAGCAGCGTCACCGCCTGCATCAGGTCCGTCTGCATCAGCCCCGCCAGCCGCGTGCCATACTCCAACGGCAGCGCATCATGCGAACCCGCCTGCGACTTCTTCTCACCATTGCGCTCGCCCTCGCCGATGGGATCGTACGTCACCACCACCGCACCCGCGCGCGCAAACGCTATCCCGCTCCAAAACGCGTACCAGCCAAACTTGTCGCTGCCATGCCCATTCACCACCACAATGCCCGGCAGCTTCGTCTTCGGCATCGGATTCGGCATGTACACAATCGCCGGCACAATCATCCCATCCGCCGTGTTGTACGTGACGCGCTCCGCCGTCACGCCCTTCGCCACCGCAAACCGCGACCACGTCTTCGCCTGCAGCGGCGGCAGCACCGCAGGCACATGCAGCGTCGCCCGAATCTTCTGCCGCCACTCCGCATCGCGCTTTGCATCCGCCGCATTCTTCTGCGCCACCGCAACCGAGGGCACCACCACCAGCACCAAAACCACGCAGAGCCACCGCTTCATCATCACCAACACCTCTTGCTAATCCCTGATCCCTAGCCCCTAATCCCTGCTTTTTTACTCCGTCACCACAGCCTTCACCAGATTCCGTGGCCTGTCCACATCCACGCCCCGCTGCCCTGCCACAAAGTACGCAAACATCTGCAGCGGCACCACCTCTTCCAGCGGCAACAGATACTCGCCGCACGGCTGCACCTGCACCACATCCGTCGCCAGTCCAGCAATGTGCAGATCACCGTCATTGCAGATAGCCAGCACCCGCGCGCCCTGCTTCTGCATGTCCTCCAGCAGCACCGCCGTCTTCTCATACCGCAGCTCCGATTCGGCATCGCCCTTCTCCACCGTCGCCAGCACGATCAGCGGAGTCTCATAGCTCACCAGCGCATTCGGCCCATGCTTCAGTTCGCCCGCCGGATAGCCCTCCGCATGCACATAAGAAGACTCCTTCAGCTTCAGCGCACCCTCGCGCGCAATCGCATAGTGAATGCCGCGCCCCAGATACAAAAACGTCTCTGCATCCGAATACTTCGCCGCCAGCGGAGCCACCGTCTTCTCCCACATCGCCAGTTGCGCTTGCAGCAGCGCCGGAAGCCCTTCCGCCGCCTCCACTCGCTGGGCAATCTCGCGCTCCGGCATCGTCTGCCGCATCTGCGCCACGTACAGCGCCAGCAGATACGCCACCAGCAGCTGTGCCGTAAAGCTCTTCGTCGCCGGAATCGCCTTCTCCACGCCCGCCCACGTCGGCAGAGAAACAGTGGCCTCCTGCGCCATCGTCGAATGCTCCACATTCGTTATCGCCAGTGTCGGATTTCCCCGCCGCGCCGCCTCACGCAGCGACGCCAGCGTATCCGCCGTCTGCCCCGACTGCGAGATCACCATCACCGCCGGATTGCGCTTTGTATTGGTCGAGCGGCAGCAGTATTCGCTGGCATACTCCACATCCACCGCGAGCCCCGCAAAATCCTCCAGCCATATCTCTGCCGCCAGCCCCGCATGGCGGCTGGAACCGCTGGCCGCGATCACCACATCGCGGCGCTCGCGCAGTATCTCCCACACTGGCGCAAACACCTCGCTGCGCAGGCGGCCATCCTGCACATAGTGGGCAATCGTCTCCCGCAGCGCATCCGGCTGCTCATAGATCTCTCTCAACATCGCGTGCTCAAACTTGCGTGTTCCATCCATAAGTCCCTGCCTCACTGCAAAGATTGTACGGAACC
>DASWOP010000167.1:0-5733 GCA_036404255.1 Acidobacteriaceae bacterium
GCATCCCACGAGAGATCCACCGCATAGCTCCCATCGGCAGCACGCACCGGCTCTGCCGCCGCCAATCCCTGCGGAGCCTTCGGCGGAAACACATCGCGCACCGCCACCTGCACCGGCGCATTCGCCTCGCTGCGAACGTCAAGCTCCTGCCCCACCACCGTCAGCCGCCTCACTCTCTGCGCAGAATAGCGGTACTCCTCGCCAAACACCGCGCTCTCATCCACTGTTCCGCCAGCATCCGTAGGGACGCGCAGCATCTGTTCCGTCGGTTCAACCTTCGGCGCCAACGGATTAGCACTTTTCTTCGCAGCCGTAGCAGCAATCGCAGCCTGGACCCGCTCGCGCCGCAGCAGAATCTCCGCGCCAGCATCCGTCGCCTGGTTCCAGTGCAGCACCACGCCCCGCTCCGCCACCGAAGCCTGCAGGCCCATCACCAGCGAAGGCGCAGGCCCGCTCGCCGCCAGCGCCAGGTTCGACGCACCAGCCGAACGCTCCGCCGCATTCAGCACCTGCACCTCATACGTCAGTAGTAGCGCCGGATCCTTCAGCATCGCCGCCGGCAGAATATCTTCCACCGCCACCGCAGCCTTCGGGGCCTCAGAAAGACTCTTCACCTGCTCGCACACTCCGGCAGCCAGCCGCCGGCAGAGCGTGACCTTCTTCGCCCCTGCCAGCAGACGACCATCCGTCGTCTCCGCCGGCATCGTCCACTGCAGCCGCACGCCGTCGCCCACACGCTGCGCGCGCAGATCGGCCACAGGCTTCGGCAGATTCAGCGAAGGCGGCTGCGGCGAACCTGGGCTCGCACATCCAGCCACAAACACCAGCGCCACACTAAGCGCTGCATACGTTGCTGCTGTCTTCAAGTGAAACGGAACTCTCATTCGATTTACGCCTGCATCACTTTCATCTTACGCAGTATCTTGCGCGTCAGCCCGGTCAGCGCCGTGCCGGTCAAATCCCCCGCCCGCACCCACCGCACCACCACCGTCTCGCCCGCGGCCACCTCGCGCTCCAGCTCGCGCGCCGCGTACACGCTCACATCGTAATTCGTATTGGTAATGCTGTGCTTCACCGCCAGCACCGGCTCAAACGGAGCCACCACCTCGGCAGAAAGCGGAGGCAGCTCCCACATGCCCGCCATCAGCGAAGCATCCGCCGCCCGCTGCACCAGCATCACTTCAACCTCGCCATTCCCCTGACGTTTCGATACCTGTTTTGCCATCCGCGTTGCAAACAGATACGCCACCTCGCGCCGCAATCCCTTCGCGCGCTTCACCGTCACATGCTCGCCCCGCGTTCTGCATAGCGAATACACCGGGCACTCTCCACAAAGCGCCCCCCGCGGCAGACACACCATCGCCCCCAACTCCATCATGGCCTGATTATGCTCACCCGCCGCGTTCGTCTTTCCTCTGCCCCCCGCCTCAAATCGTTTGTCATCCCGCGACCCTAAAATTTTGTCATCCTGCAGCCCTGGTTTTTTGTCATCTCGCAGCCCTAACTTTTTGTCATCCCGCAGCCTTATTATTTGTTTGTCATTCCGCAGCGCAGCGGCGGAATCTGCTTCTGTCTTTGCCTTTGCTTTTGCCCTTCCCCTGTTCCCTATTCCCTGTTCCCTACCCCCTGCACTCAGCACCCTAGCCTGCTCCGCCACAAACCTCTTCCCCGCGGCGCTCGCATCCTCCGGCCGCCCGGTCACTCGCAGCAGCACGCGCTCCACATTCCCATCCACCACCGCCACGCTCTCGCCAAACGCAATGCTGGCGATCGCCGCCGAAGTATATTCGCCAATGCCCGGCAGCGCCCGCAGCTCCACCGCCGTCCGCGGCAGCACTCCGCCATACTCTGCGACGACCGCCTTTGCCGCCGCATGCATCATCCGAGCGCGTCTGTAGTAACCCAGCCCGCTCCACGCAGCCAGCACCTCCTGCTCATCCGCAGCGGCCAGTTTTTTGATCGTAGGAAACTTCTTCAGAAAAAGCCGGTAGTGCTCCATCACGGCCTGTACCCGAGTCTGCTGCAGCATGATCTCGGAGATCCACACTTTATACGGATCATCCACCCCGCGCCACGGCAGCACTCGTGCATTCTCGCTGTACCAGCGCATCAGGTTGCGGCGGAACTCCGTCACATCGTCACCAAACAACCCGTCCGCCATAGCCTGATTCTATCCAAATAGCCGGATTATGACCTTTCTGGTCATTATGACTATACTAGTCATAATTGGAGGATATCCTTATGAGCAGCTGGGGAGTAGCCGAAGCCAAAGCGCAGTTCAGCGAAGTGGTGAACAAGGCCATGACGGAAGGCCCGCAGGAGATTACGCGCCACGGCAAAGACGCCGTTGTTCTCGTCTCCAAGGCCGAGTGGGAGCGCCGAAAGAGGCCCAGACAGAATGCCGCTGAATTCTTTATGAACTCGCCGTTGCGTGGCTCCGGCTTGAAAATCGAAAGGCTGCGCGGTAAGTTCAGGCCGGTGAAATTTTGAGTTACCTGCTCGATACGGATGTCGTCTCGCAGTTCACCAAGCAGCATCCCGATGCCCTGGCCTTTGCTTGGTTGAGCAAGCGCATCCTCGACGAACTCTATCTCAGCGTGGCTACAATTACGGAATTGCGCGAAGGCATGGAACTTCTTCCGGCAGGCAAAAAGCGATCCGGACTGGAAGCCTGGCTGGAGTCCGAAGTGAAAGAGCGCTTCCGCGAGCGCATCCTTCCCATGACGCTGGAGATAGCCGACCGTGCCGGAAAGATCGCCGCCTCCGCCGTGCGTTCCGGCCACAATCCAGAGGCGTTAGACGTCGTCATCGCCGCCACCGCTCAGGAACACGGCCTTTCCCTGGCAACCCTCAACCGCAAACACTTTGAACGCCTCGGCGTCGAACTCGTAACCTTCTGAGCAAATTTTCTATGGGTGTAAGGATTTAACTAACCCCTTTGTCTGTCATTGCCTACACTCATTTGTTTGTCCTTCCGAAGCGATCCCTTTGTCTGTCATTGCCTACACTCATTTGTTTGTCCTTCCGAAGCGATCCATTTGTTTGTCATTCCGAAGCGCAGCGCGCGGAATCTGCTTTTAAGTAGAGCCACAACATTCCATCCACAGTAAAAATGCTCTAAATTGCCAGCCTCTGTTCCTGCCAGAAGCGAGCCTATCGCCGGGAGCCTGCCCTGAGCGTAGTCGAAGGACGCAGGACCTCAGCCCTTGTCATACTTCCAGTGCAGTTTCTTTCCCTCGCCAATCCACTCCACCGCCTGCGAAACCCGTTTCGCCCGCGTCTCATCGCGCTTCGCCTCCGCCACCCACTCCAGGTACTCCCTGCGGCAGCTCGGCGCGAACGCCTCAAAACTCTTCATCGCCTTCGCCTTCTTCAGCGCCACAGCAAACAACGGATGCATCGCGATCTCCGGCTTCGCCACCGTCGCCCGCCGCTTCATCACAGACTCGCCCGCCTGCACCGCCGCAGCAGCCACCAGGATGTAGTGCCGCAGCTCTTTGTCCGGCGGCAGATCCTTCACGCTCTTGAGCTTGCCAAACGATCCCATGGCCGCCTCGCCCGGCTCAGAATCTTTCTTCTTCATCAGCGCAGCCACCTCCGCGCTCCACAGCCCAAAGCTGCAGTGCTCTTTGAACGCCGCCATATTGCCTAGAATTTTTCCATCGAGGGTGAAGAAAGGCATGCGCCACTTGATCACCTCGTCCACCTCCGGCACCGTACTGTGCACCAATTCACGGACGTGTTTCAGCAGTGGTTGCGCAAAGGCCGCGGTCTTCGCAATGTATGCGTCTACCTGGGGATTGGTCGGCATGCAGGCATTTTAGAGCAAATTTTCCACCGGTATATAGGTTGAGTTAAACCCGTTTGTTTGTCTTTCCGAAGCGATCTATTTATTTGTCATTCCGAAGCGCAGCGCGCGTTGTTTGTCATTCCGAAGCGCAGCGCGCGTTGTTTGTCATTCCGAAGCGCAGCGCGCGTTGTTTGTCATTCCGAAGCGCAGCGCGCGGAATCTGCTTTTTAAGTAGCCCCACAATATTCCATCATTCCATCGACAGTAAAAATGCTCTGGAACCGAGGCGCGCTTCAGCTTAAATTTCGTTATACGATTGCGGGTCGTGCCAGCCTCAACGGAGCCACGGCACACTTCAGACTTTCCTTGATCTGCGCCAGCAGGTCCGTCGGATGAACCGGCTTCACCAGCGTCACAAAGTCATGCCCTGCCTGCCGCGCATCCGCCAGCAGATCCATCGTCGCCGCCTGCCCGGAGAAGAGCACCACCTTGCAATCCGGCAAGAACTCTCTCACCGCAATCGCCAGGTTGATCCCGCTCATACCCGGCATCATCACATCACTCAGCAGCAGGTCCGGCGCCACCAGCCGTGCAGTGGCCAGCGCTCCCTCGGCGTTGTAAGCAGCCATGCCGGCAATATCGTGCTGTTCCAGTATGCGCACAATGGTGTCGGTAATCAGCTCCTCGTCGTCCACCACCAGCACGATCGGTCTGGGCATCTTCGGGTTTGCGAAGATGCCGCGCTTCTTCAGTTCCGCGATCAACACCGTTTCGAACACTGGCTTTGCGTTCATCTGAATTACCCCGTATCTGGAATCTAGTCCACCCTTACAGATACGGGTTAACTCTTTACCACTCTTTTACCTGCAGAATAGGGCCAACCTTAGGCCACGTTTACGTCATCAATGACCTGTTGTGGTTAGTTTAGGCTTACGTTAGCATCTCGTTAGCACCACGATAAGCCCCGGGAGCGTCGCACAAGTCTATGGAACAGAAGCCTCCAATGCGATTCACCTCCGTCCTGCAATCCGACGTGCCCAAAGGCCGCGACGGCAAGCACCGGCAGATTGTGGAGCAGTTGTTGAGCGACCTCGACCAGTTGGAGAAAGCCGCAGCCCTCAAGATTCCTCTCGCCTCTCTTCCTGACTCGAAGGAAAATGTCCGTTCCGCCCTTAGTCGCGCCACCCGGCAGCGTGGCATTGAGATCGCCACCTCCAGCGACGACGAGTTCCTCTACGTCTGGAAAGCCGCCACCGACGGCAACCGCAGCTAACCGCGTCAACTCTCCTCAGCCTTAGCCTCTCGTTCTATGTCGTCTGTCTCTAAAGTTCCTTCCATCTTTGTCACTCTGAGCGAAGCCGAAGAATCCAGACGAACCCGCACGCCACCCATACCTCCGCAAGCTTCCGCCGTACGAACACCCATGAGCGTCCATATGCCATCCATGCGCTGTCCACGCATTCACCGTGGTTTATCCTCGAGCCCACCCGTGGCACGTCCAGGCGTTTACCTGGCAAAAGTCAAAATTTGAGGCACATTTGGCGTAGTTTCCTGCCGAATTCACTACAATTAAGACAGTAGCCATTTCACACACACCACCACAAGGCTTTTAGAATGAAATATTTACGTATAAATATCCTGTTTTCAAATATTTAGCGTTACCCTTGTGGCCTAAATACCTGAAAACAAGATATTTGATGTTTGGGTGGGGGAGAGGGGCACCCTGAGGAGCCAGATGAAGACCATCGAAATCACCAAGCGCGCACACGCAGACGCCGACGAGGTTCAGTGCTGGTCCAAAATCGACGCCCAGCGCAAACGCCGCTAGAAATGCCGCACTCCGCTGCTCTTCTCCGGCTCCGGCTTGCGTGAGCGCTCATCCTGATCCAGCGACTGCAGAATGAACTCCGGCTTGGTCAGCCCCACGGAAAGCGCCAGCGTCA
>DASWOP010000168.1:0-10753 GCA_036404255.1 Acidobacteriaceae bacterium
CTCCGCCCGCCGCGTCCGCTTCACGTGCTTCTCAAACCCTGCTGCCATCGCCAACGTCTGCTGCTGCGCCATCGCTTCCACCTCGATGACTCAACCTAAAACATAAGGCAGTGGAAAGAAAGAACTTAATCAGAGTCTCCCTAGCTCTAAAACGCGGAGCCAACAGGTCTCTGCTGCTGGCATATCTTGCATGGAATAGTGGAGCAAACCCTTCTCGAACCATGCCAGAGCAAACTCTGGATATAGCCTCAGAGCTTCTATGAGCGCATCCATATACATTTCGGTCTGTCCGTTACGAAAGAACTCTTGACTCTTGTTGTACGCCCGAACCCACGGAACTTTACAGGTCGGGTCTAAATGAAAAGCTCTTATCCAATACTTCATGGCCTCGCTATGCAAGCCTTGTTCATCAACTATATTGCCAAGATTAAAAAGAACGGCTACGTTATCAGGATCTGTATCCAGAATTGCTCTAAACTCGTGAGCCGCCGCTTGCAGACCTACTACATGCTTCAGACAAAGCGCTTTCCCTATTCGCGCCTGACTCCATTCAGATTTGTATTTAAAGGTACTTTCGTATTGCTCTAAGGCTTCTACAAATTTCCCTTGGGACAGGAGAGTTTGCCCTGTATCATATGATGATTGCCATGGAGGCATAATTTGTGAATCCGCAGTAGCTGCCCTCTGCCAGCATTCTGTTGCTTCGGCGTATTTCATTTTCTTGTCGAGGATGACAGCTTTGTTAAGCCAAGCCAGCGGTTTATCTGGATCAATTCGACACGCTGTCTGCCAACAGCGCTCTGCCTCTTCATCGTTATCTAAAGAAGAATATGCAACGCCGAGATTACACCATGCGTAGTAATTATCCGGATCAATCACGACGACATGGGAAAACGCATTTATCGAGTCTTGTAGGCGCTCAAGTTGCAAAAACAGAATGCCCAACAAAATCCAGTATGGCAGCTCTTTCGAATTGATATCAATTGCTTTATTGACCGAACCTAGGGCGACTTCAAGTTTTCCAGCAGCCTGATACAACTGCGCTAGCTTGAAAAAACTGGTATCACTCATTTTATTCATCTCGACGGCCTTGCTGAAATACCGTATGCAGGTAGACAGTCGTTTAGCTCTAGCTGATTGCAGATCGGAGTGAAAAGAGTTTTTTGCATCACTTGCTTCCCGAAAGCCCCCCGCTGCACCTTTCCACATAGATCTCCCGCCGGACATAAATCCTAAAGCCGGAAGTCCAGACGCGAAACCCCATGCGATCAAAGCAGCCGATCCAGCAACCAGAAGAGCGCTTCCCACGTAAGGGGCCACGACCTCTTTTGTATAGCTTGGAAGTGGCGACAACTCCACATCGGACTGCCGGCCATTTGCCATATCCCAGAAGCTCATGCAATTTACCTTATCTAAAAGCAATTTCGCTACATGATAAATGAATAGCCGATGGGATAATTCGCGAACAGCCTAATATATTCCCCTCGCGGCCACATCCGCCCCGTCCAGCTCAACCGCTTTTATCTTTCGGATTAAGCCCCCGGCTTCAGCCCTGCTGAAAACCAGCCGCGCCGTCAGGCGCTTCCGCTCTGCCGAAGGCCTCAGCGGAGCCGCAGGCGCAGCGAGCCTTTCTCTCCCCTCACCCATCGCGTACTTTGCGATGGGTGAGGCATCGTCGCGCAGCGGCGACCGCCCCACGCTACCAGCCCATCTGGCTCATCCTTCTCAAAATGATCGCGCTGTAGCTATTCATCCTCTCAGGTCGCCGCTTCAGCGGAGCCGGTAGAATCGCCGCCAGCCGAGCCGCCTGGTCCCGGCTCACGTTCCGCGCCGCGGTCCTGTCGTAGGTGCGGCACGCCGCATCCGCGCCATACATCCCCGGTCCCCACTCCACCACGTTCAGGTAGAGCTCCAGAATCCGCCTCTTCCCCAGCACGAGTTCCGCCACCGGCACCAGCGTAGCCTCCGCTGCCTTGCGGAAGATCGACCCGCCCGTTCCGAAGAACAGGTTCTTCACCAGTTGCTGCGTCAGCGTGGACCCGCCGCGCGTGCGCCCACCCTCCATATCCTCCTGCGCAGCCATCTGGAGCGCATGCCAATCGAACCCATGATGCTTATAAAAGCGTCCGTCCTCCGCAGCAATCACAGCGTGCTGTAGATTGGGCGAGATCTGGCTCAGCGGAATAAAGGTGTAGCGTTCGTGATACGGCGTGTTGCCGATCCACGCCTGCACCCGGCGCTGCACGTGCATCGCGGTCGTCGGCGGATCGATCCACCGCGCCGCCACAAGCGTCAGCGCTGCAAACGACCAAAGCCCAGCCAGCACAATCGCAAACCATCGAAGATAAAATCGAAAACTCTTCCGTCGCGAACTTTTGGCAGGTGTCTCTGGCATGGTCGTTACCTTTCAGACTAAACGCTTGCGCGGGATGATTGCGCGTTATGCTATCAATGAGTACGAGCAGAGGAGAACGACCATTGGCCCTCATGAAGACTTCCAATCCGGCTTTGAACGAAAAGCTATTCCTCAACGGTGAGCACGTCTCCGCCGATGAAGCGATGACACTCTCAGGCACCGTCAACAAGACCGGCATCCTTCTTGTCTGTGTCGCCGCAGCGGCTGCGTGGCCGTGGCACGTCTTCCGCCAGACGCATCTCCCCGCCAGCATCCAGCCCATTGTGGCCCTCGGCGCAATCGGCGGATTCATCCTCGCACTCATCACCATCTACAAGAAGACCTGGGCCCCGGTCACCGCGCCCGTCTATGCCATCTTCGAAGGCCTCGCGCTCGGCGGCATCTCCGCTCTCTTTGAGGTCCGCTATCCCGGCATCGCCATGCAGTCCGTCGGCCTCACCTTCGGCACCTTATTCGTCCTCCTGCTGGCCTACCGCTCCGGCCTCATTCCGGTCACGCAAAAGCTCCGCCTCGGAATCGTCGCCGCCACGGGCGCAATCGCTCTGCTCTACGTCGGCGAACTAGTCCTCGGATTCTTCGGCGTCCACTTTGGCGCCATCAACGGCTCCGGCATGATCGGCATCGGTTTCAGCGCAGCCGTCGTCGTGATCGCCGCGCTCAACCTGGTCCTCGACTTCGACTTCATCGAGAGCGGCGTCACCGCCCGCGCCCCCAAATACATGGAGTGGTACGGCGCTTTCGGCATGATCGTCACCCTGGTCTGGCTCTACCTGGAAATACTCCGTCTGCTCTCCAAGGGCCGCAACCGCAACTAACGTATACCAAGCCACGAATCCTTCCCGAAGGCTGCACGATCACTTCTGGCGACTAAAACAAATCTTCTATTAGCGTAAGAGTTTAGCTCACCCATTTGTTTTGTCATTCCTACACCCATTTGTTTGTCATTCCGAAGCGCAGCGCGCGGAATCTGCTTTTAAATGGCGCCACAATCATTCCATCCATAGCAAAATGTTCTGGTAGCCGCGCGAGCAGCACCTCAGTTCACAAACCGCCGCATCCGCACATTCATCACCATGCCCAGCGCCAGAAACGTGAACAGTACGCTCGACCCGCCGTAGCTCATCAGCGGCAGCGGAATGCCCGTCACCGGCATCAGCCCGATCACCATGCCCACGTTCACCGCGATCTGGAAGAGCAGCACCGCCGCCACGCCCATCACGATATAACTCCCCGGCAGATCCGCCGCCGTCTGTGCGTTCTGGATCAGTCGCATCAGGATGAAGAAGTAGAGCAGCAGCACAAACACCGCTCCCACAAATCCATGCTCCTCGCAAAACGCCGCGAAGATGAAATCCGTATACGGGATCGGCAGAAAATCTCCCTGCGTCTGCGTTCCCTTGGTCGCGCCCTTGCCCCACAGCCCGCCCGAACCCACCGCGATCAGCGATTGCCGAATCTGGTATCCCGAGCCCCGCGGGTCTTCATCCGGATTGATAAAGCTCGTCAGCCTCTGCTTCTGATAGGGCTTCAGCAGCTTGCCAGAGAACCACAACCCGCCCACCGTCAGCGAGAGCCCAAGCACCAGTATCGTCGCCTGCTTCAGGCGCAACCCGCCCAGCAGCAGTCCACAGATGAGCACCGGCACATACGTCAGCGAAGTCCCCAGGTCCGGCTGCTTCAGCACCAGCAGCATCGGCACGCCTACCAGCGCGAACGCCTTGGCAATGTCCTTCCTCGTCAACTCCCTGCCCGCCAAACTCCAGAAGTAGCGCGCCATGGTCACGATCAGCACCAGCTTCACCCACTCTGATGGCTGAAAATGCATGCCCCCCGGCATCTTGATCCAGCGTCTCGCACCCAGCACCTTTGTGCCGATCGCCAGCACCGCAATCAGGAAAAGAATGCTGACGCCATAAGCCCAGTAAGCAAACTCCAGCAGCCACTGGTAGCTGATGCGCGCCATGATGAACATCAGCACCAGCCCCATCGTGAGATACACCATCTGGGTCTTGTGGAAGCCGACGAACTTCGTATGCAGCGTCGCCGAGTAGATCTCAAACACGCTGATCACCGAGAGCAGCAGCACCATGCTCAGCAGCAGCCAGTCAAAGTCACGAAAGTAGGAGAGCGAACGGCGCATCATCGGGAGTTGCCCCCAGTGTATTTCACCGCCGCAATGTGAACCGCCTCAGGACGCATCGTCAATTCCCCACCGGCACGGTCTGCGGTTTCGCCACCGCACCCGGCGTGGACTGTTTCGTATCCGCCGCCGGCTGCCCATCCGTTCCCGTCGGAGTCTCCGCCGCCGCCGGCTTTGCCACTACCAGCAGATTCCCTGCCAGCCGCCGTTGCTTATCCACGAATGCTCTCACCACCGGCGCTGCCAGCTGTGCCGCCTTCCATCCCCAGTCGCCGCCCTGCCACAGCGCCACCACCACAATATCCGGATTGCGCCGCGGCGCCATACCCACAAACCACGCATTCGTCAGCGTGCCATGCAGCCCCAGTCTCGCTGCCGCCTCATGGCCCACCGTCTGCGCCGTTCCCGTCTTGCCGGAGAAATCAATGCCTTCCAGATGCGCCGCAGCCGCGGTTCCACCCGGCGAGGTCACCGCCGACATACCATTTGTAATCGTCTCCCACGTCGCCGGATCAAGCGGCACAGACTTCTCTCCCGAACCGGGGAACATCGTCCCGTACGCCTCACGGTCTTCCTCTGGAATCTCATATGGAAACACCAGGTGCGGCCGCCGCATCACACCGCCAGAGGCAATGCCGCTCAGCGCGCGCGCCAGTTGGATCGGTGTCACCGCGATCGCGCCCTGTCCGATGCCTACAGAGATCGTCTCGCCCGCGTACCACTTCTCGTGATAGTTCCGCCGCTTCCACTCCTCCGAAGGCATAATGCCCGCGGCCTCCTCCGGCAGATCGATCCCCGTCTTCTGCCCAATCCCGAACTGGCTCGCATAACGCGCAATAGTTCCAATGCCCAGCTTCTCCGCCAGCGTGTAGTAGAACGTATCGCACGACCACGGAATCGCATGGTCGATATCCACCATCCCGTGCCGCTGATCGCACTTGAAGTAGTGTCCGTAGAAACTCGCCCCGCCATTGCACATCACGCGCATGCTCTGCGCTATGTTCTCCTGCAATCCAGCGGCAGACATAATGATCTTGAACGTAGATCCCGGTGCCAGCTGCGCCTGGATCGTCTTGTTCAGCATGGGATGGTTCGGATCGTTTACGATCTTGTCCCAGTCTGCCTGCTTGATGCGCACCGAAAATGCATTCGGATCAAACGTCGGTCGCGAGACCATCGCCAGTATCTCGCCCGTATGCGGGTCCATCGCCACAATAGCGCCGTTGTGTCCCTGCATCGCCTGCTCCGCTACCTTCTGCAGATCCAGATCGATGGTCAGCCGCAGATCGTGTCCGGCCACGGCGGGCGTCTCACCCAGTCGTCCGATCTCGCGCCCATGGCTGTTCACCACCACATCGCGCGAGCCATTCCTGCCCCGCAGAATCGGATCGTAAGTCTTCTCAATCCCCGAACGCCCCACCACATCGCCCGGCTCATACTCCGCATAGCGCGGATCGTTCAGCATCTCTTCCGATACTTCGCCAACGTAGCCGATCATGTGCGCCGCAAAGCCGCCGCCCGGGTAGAGCCGCCGCTGTTCATCCAGCGTCTCCAGTTCGGGCAGCTCGTTGCGGTGCGCCTCGATAAACGCCTGCTCATCCGGCGTAATGTCCTGCTTCACGGGGATGGGCTGGTACTTTGGCGAGTGCTGATAGTGCTGTAACACCGCCCGCAACTGGTCCAGCGGAATGTGCAGACCACTCGCGATGAGCGGCAGGTCCGCATCGGGATTCTGCATCTGCTCGCGCAGCAGAAAACAGGAGACGGAAGGATAGTTGTCTACGATCAACCGGCCTTCGCGGTCGAAGATCTTGCCGCGCGGCGCCAGCACCGGAACCTTGCGAATACGGTTCTGCTCCGCCAGCATACGGAAGCTCGCCGTGTTCAGCACCTGCAACCGCCACAGGCCCACCAGCAAAACCGTGATCACCAGAGCCAGAACGTACTGCGACACCATCAGCTTGCCCGTCGGCAGCTTCTCGTGTTGTTCCGGAACGAATTCGCCGAGCGATCTGTCCACTGTGTCGTTTACCCTTTACGCTTTAGACGGTCGAGGAGCCAGAAAAACACCACCGCTACCAGTGCGTTCACCACAATCCGCATCGCTTCATGCAGCCACAGCCAGCGTGTATCAAACCCCAGCAGCCGCCGCTCGATGATGTAGATCAGAAGCGAATTCCCCAGCGTGAAGACAGCCGCCAACAGCATGCGGGAGATATTGTTCTCCACGTCGATGCGTATGCCGATAGAAGCCGCGGCGTAGCCCACAATCGACTTCGCCATGCCGTTCACTCCAATGGGATGCCCCGTCTGCGCATCCTGCACCAGCCCGATCACCATGCCAGCCAGCGTGCCTGTGATTGGGCCGCGCAGTGTGATCGCAAAATAGATAACCACCAGAAGCGGCAGATCGAGCAGCCCGAAGTGCGGGAAGAGGTGCGGCACATAGCCCTGCAGAATAAGCGCCAGCACCGGCACCACCACCAGCACCAGCGGGTGAAAGGCAGGCTCGTTCTCAAGCTGTGTCAACCTGCTGTTCATGCTCATCAATGCTGCTCCTGTGTTGCAGCCGGCTGTGCCTCGCCCGGGCGCATAGCAGCCGCCGGCGGTACCGTGCCCGGCGTAAACCTGTCTGGATGCAGAGCCTGTCCCGGCCGCACCTGCACCGGTGCAGCGGCTGGCGTTCCCGGTGTCGCGCTCTCAGGCGTCTCCACCGTTGGCAGCGCACTTGCAGCCGTGTCCGCCGCGCTATGCAGCTCCGCGTCGCTTCCCGTCGCTTCAGACAACGCCAACGCCGCGCTGGTCTCCGTAATCACCAGCACCTCTTCCAGTTGCGAGAGGTTCGCCGCGGGCTTCAGCGTCAGCGCAATATACGGCGGATGCAGCTTGTCCAACGCGATGGATTGCACATCGCCCACCGCCAGTCCCCGCGGATAGACCTGGTCGCCGCCGCTCGTCAACACGCGTTCGCCCGGCTTGATGCGGTCATCCGGCAGCAGATCGATCACCTGCAACTGCCCTGCAGAGTTACCCCGTAGAATGCCCCGGATGCGTGTCGTCTCCAGCACCACACCAGCACCCGCTGTCTGGTCATTGATCTGCAGCACCTGCGCTGAGTTGGGGAACACCTCGCGCACCTTACCCACAATGCCGTCCGGCGTAATCACCGGCATGTCCACCTTCAAGCCATCGTTCGCGCCCTTGTCGATCAGGATCACGCGCGATTGATCGCTGCCGCTCGTGCCGATCACCTGCGCCACCACGGTCTTGTAGATGTACTGCTGACGGAACCCAAGCAGCTTCTGCAGCCGCTGCCCCTGGCGCGCATCAGCCATCAGACTCATCTGCTCCAGCCGCATCCGGTCCACTTCGCCCTGCAGGTCATGGTTATGCTGCCGCACACCGCGCAAAGAAATGTAGTTGTGCCAAAGGTTGCGCGTCCCATGCCCTATGCCGGTCAGCAGCCGTTCCACCGGCGTCACCACTACAGCAACCGCCAGCCGCACAATGCGAACATGATGGCCGTCAGAGCGCGCATCCGCAACCGGCGCCACCGTCGGGCGATGGATCTGCGTGGCAAGGGCGATGAGCTGCGCGAGCAGCACGATGCCGAGCACCAGCAAACCTTTATACCGGCTGAAGAAGGATTCCATTGCTCTCTATGCCGCGCATCATCCGCACAACGGATGCGGTGGCTACTCGATTGAAATTTTGCGCAACAGTGCGAAGTCGGAGAGCATCTTTCCCGTACCCAGCACAACCGATGCAAGCGGATCGTCTGCGATAGAAACCGGCAAGCCCGTCTCCTCGCGAATACGCCGGTCCAGGTTCTTGATTAACGCGCCACCACCCGTCAGCACAATGCCGCGATCGCTGATGTCGGCGGAAAGCTCCGGCGGCGTACGCTCCAGTGCCACGCGGATCGCGTTGATGATGGTCGCAATCGACTCACCCAGCGCCTCGCGAATCTCCGAATCTTCAATGGTGATCGTCTTCGGAATACCCTCGATCAGGTTGCGTCCCTTGATCTCCATCGTCAGCGGCTTGTCCAGCGGGAACGCCGAACCAATCTCGATCTTGATCTGCTCTGCGGTGCGCTCGCCAACCAGCAGGTTGTACTTGCGCTTGAGGTAGTTCATCACCGCCTCGTCCATCTGGTTTCCGGCCACGCGCACCGAGCGCGAATACACAATGCCCGAAAGCGAGATAACAGCGATATCCGTTGTGCCGCCGCCGATATCGACAACCATGTTGCCACCCGGCTCAGTGATCGGCAGTCCAGCACCGATGGCAGCCACCATCGCCTGCTCCACCAGATGCACTTCACTCGCCTTCGCGCGATACGCCGAGTCCATAACCGCGCGCTTCTCCACCTGTGTAATCTCAGACGGCACGCCGATCACGATGCGCGGATGCACCAGCATCTTGCGGTTATGCGCCTTCTGGATGAAATAGTTCAGCATCTTCTCGGTGTGGCGGAAGTCCGCGATCACGCCATCCTTCATCGGCTTGATGGCGACGATGTTGCCCGGCGTGCGCCCCAGCATCTCTTTCGCTTCCTTGCCCACCGCCTCCACTTCATTCGTCAATTTATTGACCGCAATGATGGAAGGTTCGTTCACGATGATGCCTTTACCGCTCGCATAGACGAGCGTGTTGGCTGTACCCAGATCGATCGCCAGGTCGCTGGAAAAAAGACTAAAAATAGAGCGAATGTTGTGAAAACGCGATGTCCGGGAAGAAAAGCCGTTCTGTGCCATATATTGCTTCTTAACCTTGTGTGGGTGTGCGCTGTGGAGGACGCTCTTTCATTGTACGTCCACCCTCGTTTTGCCGCTTATTCGCTTTTTCGGCCCATCCCCGGCTTTTCATTCCACCCTCGACGTTGTTACCCTTGCTTCATGATTATCGGTGTTCCCAAAGAGATCAAAGACCATGAAAGCCGTGTCGGCATCACCCCTGCCGGCGTGAAGTCCCTCGTTGACGCTGGCCACAAGGTACTGGTTGAGACCGGTGCCGGTGAGCTTTCCGCCTTCCCCGACGACGAATACCAGTCCGCAGGCGCTGAGATCGTCGGTTCCGCCTACGACACCTGGCGTCTCGCCGATATGGTCGTCAAGGTCAAGGAGCCCATCGAGAAGGAGTACACCCACTTCCGCGAAGGCCTCGTCCTCTTCACCTACCTCCATCTCGCTCCCGTCCCCACGCTCACTGAAGCCCTCCTGACCAAAAAAGTCACCGGCATCGCCTATGAAACCGTCCGCGACCGTACCGGCGCCCTGCCCCTTCTCACCCCCATGAGCGAAGTCGCCGGCCGCATGAGCGTCCAGGTTGGCGCCAGCTATCTCGAAAAGGAGCACGGTGGCCGCGGCGTCCTCCTCGGCGGCGTCCCCGGCGTCCTTCCCGGTAACGTCGTCATCATCGGCGGAGGCATCGTCGGCACCAACGCCGCCAAGATCGCTCTCGGCCTCGGCGCCAAGGTCGTCCTCGTCGATCTCAACCTCAACCGCCTCCGCGAGCTGGACGACATCTTCAACGGCCAACTCCACACCCTCGCCTCCAACACTTACAACATCGCCCGCGCCACGCAGGAGGCTGACCTCGTCATCGGCGGCGTCCTCATCCCCGGCGCTGCCGCACCCAAGATCGTCACCAAAGAGATGGTCTCCCGCATGCGCAAGGGTGCCGTCATCGTAGACGTAGCCATCGATCAGGGCGGATGCATCGAAACCGCCCGCCCCACCACCCACAGCGACCCCTCCTACCTCGTCGACGGCGTCGTGCACTACTGCGTCACCAACATGCCCGCCGCCGTGCCCAACACCTCCACCCTGGCGCTCACCAACGCGACCTTCCCCTACGTAATGAAGCTCGCCAAACTCGGTGCCGAACAAGCCATCCGCGAAGACGCAGGCATCGCCGAGGGCGTGAACACCTTCGGCGGCATCCTCACCTACGCCGCCGTCGCCCAGGCGCAGAAGAAGCAAAGCCGCCCCATCAGCGAGCTCGTCTAGCCCTCCATCAAACCCATTTATTTGTCATTCCGAAGCTTATTTATTTGTCATTCCGAAACTTATTTATTTGTCATTCCGAAGCGTAGCGCGCGGAATCTGCTTTTCTAAGTGGCGCCACAATCATCACATCAATAGTAAAAATGCTCTAAGCCCCACATATGCTTCATGGGATTAAGTCTGCTT
>DASWOP010000169.1:0-10025 GCA_036404255.1 Acidobacteriaceae bacterium
TGTATCCGCAGATGGTGCTGGCGGTGGTGAATAGCACGGCAATGCAGATTGTGCAGCAAGTAAAGTTGGCGTTCTGATTATGGTTGCGTGGACGATCTACATCTCGTTTCTTGGCGCTGTGGCGCTGCTGCTGTTGCCGAAGGGCAACGCTATGGCGGCGCGCGTGGTCGCTCTGCTGACGGCGACGGCTGGATTTGCGCTGGCGCTGGCGGCCTTCTGCACGCATCGCAGCGGAGAGATGCTGACGGTGACGCGGGCGCCTTGGATTCCCTCGCTGGGCATTGAGTATCATCTCGCGGCGGACGGCATCAGCCTGTGCCTAGTGCTACTTACCGGCGTGATCGCGGTGGCGGGCGTTCTCTTCTCGTGGAACATCGCGGTACGCACCAAAGAATTTTTCGCGTTCTACCTGCTGCTCATCGGCGCGGTGTACGGCGTGTTTCTCAGCTACGATCTCTTCCTGCTGTTCGTGTTCTACGAGATCGTGATTATTCCGAAGTATTTCCTGATCGCGATATGGGGTTCCACGCGGCGCGAGTATGGCGCGATGAAGCTGGCGCTGTATTCGTTCGTGGGCAGCGCGATGGTGCTGGTCGGGCTGATCGCGGCGTATGTGGTGGCTGGCGGCAGGAGCATGGCGTTGGGCGATCTGGCGGGCTATGCGTTTCCGCTGCACTTCCAGATGTGGGCGTTCCCGCTGGTGTTTGTTGGCTTTGCGATTCTCGCGGGCCTGTGGCCGTTCCATACCTGGGCGCCGACTGGACACGTGGCTGCGCCGACGGCTGCTTCCATGCTGCTGGCCGGTGTGGTGATGAAGCTGGGCGCATACGGTTGCCTGCGGGTCGCGATGACGCTCTTCCCGCTGGGCTTGAGCCCGTGGGGATTCCACGTGCTTGGGTTGGGTTCGTGGCGCGATGTATTTGCGGTGCTGGCGGTGATCGGCATTGTGTACGGCGCGCTGGTGGCTCTGGTGCAGCGCGACTTCAAGTTTGTGATCGGCTACTCCAGCGTGAGCCACATGGGTTTCATCCTGCTGGGCCTGATGACGCTGAATCAGATTGGCCTGTCTGGTGCGGTGCTGCAGATGATCTCGCACGGTATTCTCGCGGGGCTGATGTTCGCCGTGGTGGGCCGGATGGTCTACGACCGCACGCATACGCGCGACCTGAAGGCGCTGGGCGGCTTCAACCTGAACCATGCGATTCCGTTTGCGGCGGTTACGTTTGTGATCGCGGGCATGGGGAGCATGGGCCTGCCGGGCTTCAGCGGATTTGTGGCGGAGATGATGATCGTGATCGGCGCATGGCGCGCGTTCCCGCTACTGGCGCTGTGTGTGGGCGTGGGGATTGTGGTGGGGGTGGCGTATATCTGGCGCGCGATGCAGAAGGCGTTCTTCGCGGAGCCGGGTACCGCAGTGGCGGAGCATGAGCCGCTGGCTGCGATTACGATTCCGGAGAAGCTGGGCGCGATGATTTTGATTGCTGCGAGCGTGGCTGTGGGCCTCTATCCGCAGATGCTGTTGAAGGTGATTGTGCCGGCGCTGAATTCGCCGCTGTTTGACGGGCTGCGGAAGGGGAACTGGCAATGATGGCTTCACTGCACAATGCACTGTTCCAGCTGGCGCTGCCGGAGATCGTTCTGGTGGTGGCGGCGCTGCTGGTGCTCTCGATCGATCTGCTGGCGCTGCGCGCGCAGGCGATCCGCATGCGCTTTGGCGTAGCGGTTACGGTTGCAACCATCGGCTGCGTGGCGGCGATTGCGCGCATTGTGATGGCAGCGCACACGGCGAATGTGCTGGACGGCATGTTGGTGGCGAATCCTCTGACGCAACTGGTACAGGTTGCGCTGTTGGTGATGGCGATCGTGACGCTGCTGATCGCGGTGGATTCCAAGTTCACGGAAAACGTGGGCGAGTTTGTGCTGATCGTGCTGCTGGCGACGGCGGGCATGATGTTCATGGTCGCCTCACGCGACATCCTGGTGATCTTTGTCGCGCTGGAACTGTTGAGCCTGTCACTGTACATTTTGGCTGGATTTGACAAGCACAGCCCGCGGTCGGCGGAAGCGGCACTGAAGTATTTTCTGTTTGGCGGCATGTCTGCCGGGTTCCTGTTGTACGGGTTCAGCCTGCTCTATGGGATGTCGAATTCGACGAAGCTCGCGAGCATCGCGTTGGCCGTGCAGGGTACGCAGCTGAATCCGCTGCTGATTATCGCGCTGGTGACGACGGTAATTGGATTCGCCTTCAAGGTGGCCGCTGCGCCGCTGCATTTCTGGGCGCCGGATGCGTATGAAGGCGCGCCGCTGCCGAGCGCGGCGTTGATTGCGTCGAGCTCCAAGGTGGCGAGTTTTTTCATCTTCTACCAGGTGATGACGGTTGGCTTTGCCGGGGTGGAAGGCACAGCGTGGCCGCATGGCACGGTAGGCTGGGTGCCACTGCTGGCCCTGGTGGCCGTGCTCTCTATGGTGCTGGGCAATGTGGCAGCGCTGGCACAGAGCAGTGTGCGCCGGCTGCTGGCGTATTCGGCGATTGGCCATGCGGGTTACATGCTGCTGGCGATTGTGAGCCATACCGGGCAGAGCTTGTCCGCGCTGGTCTATTACGTGATCACGTATGGGCTGACGACGCTGGGCGCGTTCGCTGTGGTGGGCGTGGTGCAGGAGAAGACGGGTGGCGATAAGCTGGAGGATTTTGCGGGGCTGAGCCGGCGTTCGCCGGTGCTGGCGGCGAGTATGTTCGTCTTCATGCTATCGCTCGCGGGGATTCCGCCGCTGGCTGGATTCTTCGGCAAGTTCTACCTGTTCGTGTCGGTGCTGGGCGCTGGGCCGCGGCCGATCGGTCTGGTGTGGATGGTCGGGCTGGCAATTGCGATGAGTGCGGTGTCGCTTTACTACTATCTGCAGGTGTTGAAGCGTGTGTTCGTGGCTGCGCCTGCGGTAGATGCGGGGAAGATCGATGTGCCGTGGCTGCGCGGGCTGGTGATTGTGCTGCTGGCGGCTGGCGTTGTGGTGCTTGGCTGTGCGCCGCACCTGCTGCTGAAGTGGATTCTGCTGGCGGCGGCGCAGTAGGGACTTTGCTATTCCCGCTCCTCAGGGGTGAAGCGAACAGAGACCGGAATCGCTGTGCCATGCTCTATTTTGTACTGCGCGTAGATATTGCCAAGACCTCCGCAGGCATGGCACTCCGCGTCTTCCTTTTGGACCCAACTTTGCAGTTCTGATTTTTCCAGATTCAGCGCCCAACAGCTAGAGACATATGTGCCATTTTCGGGAATGATGCGATTTATTGCTTGCAGCAGAGGAGAGAAGTTCACCTCGTGGGCACCAGCTTTGTCGAACCACCAATAGCCTTCTTCGCAGCCTCCGCCGTTTCCGGTGTCCGGATCGTATGTCCCCAGGATCGCATCCGGTCCAGTTCCATAGATTGCGGCAGACTTCATCGTGGCAAAGAGGCCACCGAGATCTTCTAGCCTATAGATCTCTTCGTATAGGCCTTGAGTTCCGACCTGTACAAGTAAACTCTTCCATTGCTCAGGCTGCTCAGGCTGCTCAGGAAGATCGTCGACACCCGCTCCGTCTGAGGAATTGGTCTGAGAAGAGTGGATTGTTGTGAGGGTCTGGACGATCCGGTGTCCGGAGATGGCCCCTAAATAGCTGACCTTCTGTTCAACTCGCTCGCCTCGTCTTGTAACGATGCGGCCATTTTCATCCCTGAGCCGGCTCTTCGTCCACCAGGACAGAGGGTGCGGGGCTGGAGTATCCAGTTTGACGTCACTGTCGGCAGTAATGACCTTTCTCTGTACCTGACCGTGGAAAAGCGTTGGGGTGACGATCAGCAAAGTCATAGCTATAAGGCGGCGGAAGATTGCTGGTGGCACTCGATACCTCGATGATGGAAAGATATATGCATACACACTAGCACCCGCTGGCACAGCGATTCCAGCGCGCATGGCGAATCGATGGCAGTCCAAAGCGGTACTTCTGCAAAGTAGGACGACAAGCAGATTCTTGGCTGTGCTCAGAATGACAAATCAGAAAATTACTGCCGATGGAAGCGGTCGAGGGCGCTCTTCTGCGTGAGGAGGCCTTCGATGAGGCCGCGTTGCGCGCGGTTGGCGATGGTAAGCATGGGCCAGCGGGAGAAGTAGGGGAGCGCGTTCACCAGGGGCTGGTCGGGGAAGAGTACAGGGATGCGCTCCGGCGGGAGCAGGGTTTCGAGGGCAAGGCTGGGGGCATCGGGATTCGACGCGGCGAGAGTGCGCAGCTCGCCTAATGTGGCGGCGTAGGTGCCGCCGTCTGAACAGCGGATGAGGATCGCAGTGGCCTCCAGCGGCATCTCGCCTGGGAGAGGCTGTGCACCGTCCAGCACGGGCACGGTGACGGGCTGGATGGCGTCTTCGATGCGCAGGTCGATTTCCTCGCGCTGCTCCTCCATGGAGGGCAGGTCGAGGCCGTCCTGGTGGGTGAGCAGCTCGAAGATCGGCACGGGCTGCAGGCTGCGTGCGATGAGGTAGGCGATGGTATTGGCCAGGATGACGGGCAGGATGACGGAGTAATTTCCGCTGACCTCCAGCACCATGAAGACGGAGGTGAGCGGCGCGCGCAGAAACGCTGCGAAGAGCACGCCCATGCCGACCAGGGCGTATGCGCCGATGGTGACGCCGAGGTGCGGGAAGATGAGGTGCTCCACCGTTCCCACGGACGCGCCCAGCATGGCTCCGATGAAGAGTGTTGGCGCGAACATGCCGCCGGGTGTGCCGCTGGAAAAGGAGAGCGTGGTGGCGATGATCTTGAAACCAGCCAGCAACAAGAGCATGCGAAGAGCGAACTGCGCGTGCATGGCCTGGTCGATGGCTCCGTAGCCCGCACCCATGACCTGCGGCAGGCCGAAGTAGCCGATGCCGCCGACGAGCAGGCCGGCGAGGGCGGGCTGCAGCGTCTGCCAGTTGACGGACTGACGGCGCAGACGCGGACGTAGCCAGCCGAGTGCGCTGGAGAAGAGGAGCGAGGCAGCGCCGCCGATGATTCCCATGACGGCATAGGCGAGCAACTCGCGGGGGTCGCGCAGGGAGATGGAGGGTATGCGGAACATCGGCTCTGTGCCCCAGAACCAGCGCGCCACGACTACGCTGGAGACGGCGGCAAGGACGATGGAGCCGAGAATGCCCGCGCTCCACTGGCCGATGACCTCTTCAATGACGAAGAGGATGGCGGAGATCGGCGCGTTGAATGCCGCGGCCAGGCCTGCGGCTGCACCCACGGGCGCGAAAAGGCGGAGACGCTGGCGGGAGAGGCCGAGGCGGCGGCTGAGGAGCGACGCCACGCCAGCGCCGATCTGCAGCGAGGGATCTTCCGGTCCCAGCGAGTGGCCGCTGCCGATGGCCAGCGCGGAGAGGAGGAACTTGCCCGTCACGGTGCGGACAGAGATGTAGCCGTTGTGGATGTAGAGTGCGGCCTTGGTCTGGTTTACGCCGCTGCCGCGGACCTCTGGAAAAACGAAGCGGGTGAGCAGAGCGATGACCAGACCGGCGGCTGCCGGGATAAAGATGATGCGCAGATGGTGCGGTGAGCGCTGCGCGCCCAGCAGAAGGAGGCTGAGCCATTCGATGGCGATGCGGAAGCAGACAACCAGCAGGCCGGAGATGATGCCGATGAAGATCGCAAGCAGGAGGAAGAGACGGCCTTCCTGCACAGGCGTCAGTGCTGGCTCGGGCGCAGTGCCAAGCGTGACGGGAGTGGGGTCGCTTGGCGTCATCGTGATCTGTGCTCCCGTCCGGCAGCCTTGCGCTGTTCGATCTCGGTCTCCTGCAACTGCTTGAGCAGTGCGGCATCGGCTGTTCGCTGTGATTCCGTCAATCGGGGTTCACTGCGGCGGGGTGCAGCTTCCAGCGCACGCTGGAGATAATCCATTGCGTGGGGCGCATCGTTCAACTGGGCGGCGGTCTGGCCAGCGCCGTCCAGGGCAAGTGGGTTGCGAGGATCGTCGGAGATGGCCTTGCCGTACCAGGTAAGCGCGGCGGAGAGGTCGCCGATGCGGGTGAATTCGATGGCCATTTCAATCTCCGCGGCGGGAGTGTGGGCCGCGTTGCTGGCGGCTATCAGGAGCTCGGAGCGTGCGGTGGTGAAGTCATGCTGATCTTCCAGGTAGTGCAGCAGTTCCATGCGCACGCCGCGGCGACGATCCACTGCATTGCTCTGCCAGCTGCCGTAGATCGAGGCGCGATAGTACTGAATGGCATCGTCCATGTGGTTTGACGAGCGCGCCAGGCGTGCGAGCTCAAGGTTGATGAAGCCATCACCGGGGGCCATGTCCCAAAGCGTAAGAAAGTATTGAGTGGACTCTTCTGTGCGGCCTGCTTCGCCCAGGGCTTGCGCGAGGAGGAGTTGATCGGAACGCTCGTCGGGGGCGTACTCCAGCGCGGTGCGCAGGGCGAGGACAGCGTCTGCCGGACGGCTCGCTGCAAGTGCGGTGAGTCCCTGGGCAGTGAATTGGTGGGCCAGTGCAGTGCGATGAGCGCTGAAGGAGCGGAAGAGGAGCAGCGTGACGGCGAAGAGCGCGATGGTAATGAGGGTGAGCGTGAAAAAGATCAGCCCCTCTCGCAGCAGCCCTGGACGCCGGGACGAGACGCTGGCATTGGTGGAGCCGGGCTGCTGGGGGAGTTCGGAATCCTGCATTGTGATTAGTTTAAGCCAACGGAGGCAAAGGGGTGCTGGCCGAGATGGAATGTGTCGGTCTCTTTAAACAGGTTCTGCTGGTTTGAGCTCGTAGGGAATAAAGACGGTAAAGGTGGTCCAATGATCGTTTGGCAAGGCAGAGCTGAGCACCGTGAGGCTGCCGCCCCGCGATTCAATGAGCTGCTGGACGACCCACAGGCCGATTCCAGTCCCCGCCCGGGTGCGGGTGGTGAAGAAGGGCTCAAAGATGCGTGGCAGATTCTCTGGAACAATGCCGACGCCGTTATCTTCTACGCGAATCTCAAGTCCATCCACTGCATTGCGTGTGGCAGCGTTGAGAACAAGACGCAGGTTGCCGCCCTCAGGCATGGCATGAATCGAGTTCACAATCAGGTTGGAGAAGACCTGCATGACCTCGCCGCGGCTGATGGTGAGCAGCGGAATGCCGGCGGCATACTCACGCTCAATCCGGATGCTGTGGCCTTCAATCCGCATCTGGTACAGGCAGAGCACATCGTCCAGCAGGGTGGCCATGTCTGAAGGTACGGCGGCGGTGCTGTCGCGGTAGTAGCCCAGGGTGCGCTTGGCGATGTGGGAGACGCGGCCCAACTCTTCTTCAGCAATGCGCAGGTATTCGGCTACTTCGGGAGGCAGATCCTTTGACATGCGGGCCAGATAGACGAGATTGAAGACAGACTCCAGCGGGTTGTTGATCTCATGCGCAATGTTGGCGGCCATGCGACCGGTGGCTGCGAATTTTTCCGCCTGCACCAGGAGGCGCTGCATCTGCTTGCGGCCTGAGATGTCGCGGGCGATCTTGGAGACTCCGATGATGCGGCCATCTCGATCCTTAAGAGGAGAGATGGTGAGCGAAACATCAATAGGGCGGCCATCCTTGCGGACGCGCACGGTCTCATAATGCTCCATCCGCTCTCCAGCCGTAAGCCTGGCCAGAATGGTGGCTTCTTCGTGCTGCAGATCTTTGGGAATGAGACGCAGGACGGATTGGCCCACAATCTCAACCGCGCTGTAACCGAAGAGGTGTTCTGCACCCGCGTTCCAGCTATTGATGATGCCATTCAAGTCCTTGCTCAGGATGGCGTCTTCGGATGATTCGACGATAGCGGCAAAGCGGGAACGGAGTTCCTCGGCACGGCGGCGTTCGGAGATGTTGCGGGCAAATTTGGAGGCGCCGATCACCCGTCCGTCTCGATCCCTGATGGGTGAAAGGGTGAGGGAGACGTCGATGAGCCCGCCGTTTTTGCGCAGGCGCACGGTTTCGTAATGTTCGATGCGTTCCCCGGCGCGCAGGCGGCTCATCAGGGTGGCTTCCTCTGCGCGCAACTCCGGCGGGATGATGGTGAGA
The DNA here is from genome assembly GCA_036404255.1 of Acidobacteriaceae bacterium. GTDB lineage: Bacteria > Acidobacteriota > Terriglobia > Terriglobales > Acidobacteriaceae > JARLFX01. The sequence continues at coordinate 8,042 of DASWOP010000169.1, forward strand.
ATGGGTTTACCGATCATCTCCGATGCAGGGAAGCCGAAGATGCGTTCCGCGGCTGGATTCCAACTGGTGATGATGCCGTTCAGATCCTTGCTGACAATGGCATCTTCAGACGAATCCACGAGCGCTTCCAGGAGCGAGCGGGAGCGCTCGTCAGGAGGGGTGAGCGATGTGGAAACTGGCGCGGGAATTTTGTCGCTCAAGCTCATTTGGGGGAAGACTCCACTATTTCAGATAGTTGGATGCTTTGTGTGGGATTGAAGTTCACTGGGAACCAGTATTACCCGGAGTCAGTTCCAGCGCATCCATAAAGTTCTTCTCTGGGTGAAGTTGGTTAACAAAATCGTCTATTTGCCCGATTCTGTATTGGAGCGAGGCCCAGGGGGGTGTGGCGAGAAGTAGAATGAGGCTTTGGCGGAGGGGATGAAGAATGCCTGGATTTGGACAGGCGGCACGGTGGATGGCCGCAGTTGGAGTATTGACAGGAACGATAGCAGCGCAAACGGCACCGACCGGAAAAACTGTGACAGCCCCCCTTGCAGAGGTAACGATTGCGCCAAAATCCAGCGCAATGGTGAGTGTGCAGGTGATTGACCAGAAGATCGAGCCTGCGATCTCCCATGAGGAGAAGCTGCGGTTGATCCGGTCGCGGGTGAAGTACGTCTTTGTGCTCTTCCAGGAGAACCGCTCGTTCGATTTCTACTTCGGCAGCTATCCGGGGGCCGATGGCTTGTATGCCGGGCCACTGGGGCCGTATGCGCCGGAGACCGTGGCGGGGTTTACGCAGCAGATTGTGAATACGGACGGCAGCGTGGGTACGATCACACCGTTTCGCATCCCGGCGACCGTGACGGATGTGAACGGCAAGACGGTGCCGATCTATCCGGCAGACATTGCGTCAGTGAACCACTCGCATGTGGCAGTCGCGCGCAAGATCGCACTGGATGCGCACGGCGTAGCACAGAATACGGCGTATGCGCTGACGGAAGAGGGAGTGACGCTGAAGGACGGGAAGCCGTCGAAGGTGCCGACGCTGGAGCGCAAGCAGTTTGGCGAGTTGGTGATGGGGCATGTGGATTGCGACACCGCGCCGTTTATGTGGCGCTATGCGGACCGCTTCACGCTCTTCGATCACTTTATGGACACGATCGTGGGGCCCTCCACCCCGAATGCGATTGCGATGATCTCTGGCCAGGGCGGCGAGACGCAGTGGCTGCTGCATCCGGAAGCAGCCATGACGGGTGGGCTTGGCAAGGGTGCGACGGTGCCGATGCTGAGTGATCCGCAACCATTCTGGGGATCGCAGCTGGACAAGGACGACCACCTGAAGATGCCGCAGTCGAAGCGGCCATTTGGCGGCGTGGGAAAGAACCTGACGTTTGCCAGTCTCCCTCTCTCGTTCATGGGGACGGAGATCAAGAAGACGACAGCGGCGGATTTTGATCCGGCGTTCGATCTGCCGGACGTGCAGGAAGATATCACCAAGATTGCAGGGCACGGCGTGAGTGCGGTGAACTGGGGCTGGTATCAGCAGGGCTACGAGCACGAGGTGAACGATGCCGCAGGCAAGGCATCGCACGAGGGCTATGTGGCGCACCACAATGCACCGCAGTACTTCGGCTACATTGCCAACAACCCGGTGACCAGCACGCATATACATGGGCTGAGCCAGTTCTTTGCGGATGTGAAGGCGAAGCGGTTGCCGCCGTCTGGCGTCTTCTATGTGCGCGGTGGTTACGGCAATATTGAGGGCTGGAAACCGCAGGACCCGAACCCGCGGCTGGCGCAGGTCTTCAACGGTAACGACGACCATCCGGGGTATTCGGATACGCAGATCAGCGAGGGGCTGCTGGCGCAGGAGATCAACGCGATTGCGCAGAGCCCGTACTGGAAGGACAGCGCGATCATCATCACGTATGACGAATCCGATGGGCTGTATGACCATGCGCAGCCGCGCATTCGGTCGTACGATCCTTCGGGTCTGCCG